>JBASXE010000319.1:0-1592 GCA_049276875.1 Roseovarius sp.
TCACACAGGCGGGACGCCTGTGCCCCTCTCATGCAGTGCAATGCTGACAGCATTGGGCGAGGTGCCCGCGCTGCACTTCAGAAGTCCTCAAGCCGACTGCTTTTGGCATGAGTTGGTGGAATATTCATCGTCTTGCGCCACGCGATCAGGTCGGCCAATAACTCGCGGGTTATGTCCGGCAGTTGCTTGGAGAGGTCTGTGGTCTCTCTGGGATCCGCGGAGAGGTCATACAACTCGACTTCACCGGTCGAGAACTGTTCGATGAGCTTGAACTTCCCTTTGCGGATGGCCCCGCTGTCGCCGAGGGGCTTCCGATGTGGAAAATGCCAAAACAATGCTCTGGGATTCCACGACGACTCCCCTTCGAGCAACGGCACGAGGCTTTGGCCGTCAAGGGCGGTCGTCTTGCTCATATCTCCGCCTGCCATCTGGACAAAGGTGGGGAACAGGTCGGTCGAGAGGACCGGCACATGGCATTGGCTTCCGGGTCGAGTAACGCCGGGCCATTTGATGATCATGGGCTCTCGGATTCCTCCCTCGTAGGTCGAGCCCTTCCGGGACCGCAATGGGGCATTATCATAGACGCCTCCATTGTCCGACATGAAGACAATGACGGTATTCTCCTCCAATTGTTCCTTCTTGAGGTGGGCGAGGATCCTGCCCACGGATTCATCGAGAGCGGCGATCATTGCACCGTATTTCCCCTTGGAAACGAGGTCCTTTCTTGGTTCCAGCGGATCGTGGACAGTGTAATACGACAAGTAGCAAAAAAAAGGTTGTCCCCCTTTGTGTTTGGATAGGAACGCGCAGGCCTCATCGGTAAGGCGGTCTGTGAGATACTCACCCTTCGCGGCGTTTTTACTCAAGTCATCGATGACGATTTCGCCGCCCTTCCATTTTCGCTTATAGGGCGCGTGGTAGGATGGGGGCTGCCCAAAATTTGTGACGCCCATTTGTTCGTCGAACCCTTGGTTGACAGGGTGATATGGCTCATGTCCAAGGTGCCACTTTCCGATGAATCCTGTGGCATAGCCCAGAGGTTTCAACGCTTCAGCTATCGACACCTCGGATTCAGGCAGCCAATTTCGCGATTCGATCCCGTTTTCAATCGAAAACTCCCTGTTGCCCTGCGGTCTGCCGTGGTTCCAAGTCTCGCCAAGGGACGGAATATGGCTCGTCAACCTCAAGCGGGCAGGATGTTTCCCGGTCACAATACTCGCCCTGGTTGGTGAGCAGACCGGCGAAGCCGCGTAGGCGTCGGTAAAAACCATCCCCTGCTTGGCTAATTCATCGATGTTCGGAGTGCTGAATTTGTTGCCCTGATACCCGACATCCGCCCAGCCAAGATCATCCACCAGAAGAAGGACAATGTTTGGCTTGTGCTTAGCATTTCCATCTGCCCCCCAGAGGGAAATACCTGAAAAAATGATTAAAAAAGCTACTCTCATGAGGTGGGGTAATCTGGGAAGATCGTTCATCATAATCGGGGTATCATACCAAAAGCAGCTTGCTTTTGGACTTCTGGACTGGATGTAGCGCGGGCGTCTCGCCGGCGTGCGCAAGTCGTTCGATGGCAGGCGAGACGCCCGCCC
>JBASXE010000320.1:0-1645 GCA_049276875.1 Roseovarius sp.
GTCCAGACTTGCATCGTTTACCTGATCCGGCATGCGATGAATTTTTGCGGCTAGAACGACCGCAAGACGTTAGCCGCTGACCTGCGTCCCATTTATGAGGCGCCGACCGCCGCGGAAGCAGCACGCCAGTTGGACAGCTTCGAGGAAAAATAGGGCGGCAAATACCCGTCCATCGCCCCGGCCTGGTGCAGGGCCTGGGCCGAAGTTACCCCGCTCTTTGCCTTCAGCGCAGCGATCCGGAAGATCATCTACACCATAAACGCCGTGGAAATCGCTGAACCGCGTCCTCCGAAAAACGCTAAAGACCAAAGGCTCGTTCCCGACCGAGGAAGCCGCTACTCGGCTGATCTTCCTTGCCATCTGCAATTTTGAGAAAGGCGGTCAAAATGTCCGGGAATGGGTTGCAGCCCGCAATCAGCGGGCCACACTCTTCACCGGGCGCTTCGACGCCTGAACGTATCTGAAAACCGCCTGGGCCAGATCACATACACTGAGGAGCATACACTCCCATGCCGTTTAGCATGATCATCCTTTTCGGGCGCGCACTTGCTTCTTGTCGGAGTGGCCTGCTTCCCGCCAATAGCTCTGTAGCACTCGAGCTAAGCCCCCTTGCGCCGATTTTCTTCAGCGTGTCCGCGCATGGAACACCGGTCGTCTGCCTTGGTTTGCGTCACTATTTGGGACGCTTTCGAAATAGCGCTGGGGGTATACGCCTAGGCTGGGGCGCCTTGCGGATCTCATCCGGCCAGCGTCATTTCCAGCCGGGCGATCAGGCGGTCCACCTCGGACTTGTCGCGGTTTGTCAGGAGTGGGCCCGGAGCGCGCGTGGTATCGCATGAAATGGCGCCGCGCTTCATCAAAATGTATTTGCGCACCGCCAGCCCAAAGCCTGGTTGCTGTTCATGGCGTAAGATAGGCAGGTAGCGATCGAACAGATCTTCAGCAGCATCAACATCGCCGCGCATATGTAGGGCGACGGTTTGCACTAGCGCCTCGGGATAGGCGAAGCCTGTCATCGCCCCATCCGCACCTCGCTGTAATTCCTGCGGCAGATAGAGACCGCCATTGCCCACAAGGATCGAAAGGCGCGACACGGCGGGGTTTTTTTCTATCTCTCGCAGTGCGGAAATCTTGCTCAGGCCCGGCCAATCCTCATGTTTGAGCATGACGATCTGGGGCCGATCGTTGCTAAGGCGATGGATCAGGGCGGGTGACACCGGCAAACCTGTGGCCAAGGGGAAATCTTGGAACACCAAAGGCGCATCCGCGCCAATGGCGTCACAAACGCTGTGGAAATAGGTCTCGATCCGGTCTTCGCGCGCGGGCCCTGCGGCCGGCGCCACCATCAGCCCCGCCGCCCCGCGGTCCATCGCGTATTTGCCAAGGTCTGCCAGATTGGCGAGCCCGGCATCCGAGACACCCACGATAACCGGCAGATCGCCCACCCGGTCCATCACCGTGTCGATCACCGCCTTGCGTTCCGCGGGGGTCAGCTTGTTGGCCTCGCCCATCATGCCCAGAATGGTCAGGCCGGTGACACCATGGCCAATGTAGAAATCGCACAGGCGCCGCAGGCTGTCGTGATCGACGGCTCCGGCTTCGTCAAAGGGGGTGGCCGCGATCAGGTAGACGCCATGGGTGGTGC
>JBASXE010000321.1:0-11264 GCA_049276875.1 Roseovarius sp.
CGTCCAAGCTCGCATAACGGTCCGAAAGATCGAAAAACCCCATCTGCGCCATCGATGCATTCCCTGTGCCGGTTCAATGCTCAATCATACCGCAGCGCAAAGATCCGCGCAATTTTTAGAGGTACCCTTCAGGCATATACGGGGGGCTGAGATGGGAAACCGCATCCTTTGGACCTACGGCACCGCGCTGTTGCCCCCGTTGCGTCAGGACACACGCATACCGAAACGGCCCGACGGCTTTGCGGCTTGGTTAAACGCGCAAGCGATATGGCGCGGCTCCCGCGCAATACCCCGGCGCTTGCACCAAAGTCGCAAGGCACCCCGTGTCGCAGCACGCTGACCGGCGTCAGGGACTGGGTAAAGATCCAGTTGGACGCGCGAAACGGTCATGCCAAGAATCGCCGCCTGCCAGGTGCAAATGGATGAAATACTTTCGCTGGGCTTTCGGTTCACGATACATGCCCTACATCGCGCCCCCTCGGGTCACATCCAGCCAGCCCAATCTGGTCAAACGCGTCGCCAAGAGCGGGGGGATCGCCCACAAAGACTGAACAGACTTATACTGCCCCAAAAATTGGTCTGATTGGCCTGATATGCGCGCATTATTAGGCCGCGAGTTTGAACAATATCAGACTAAATCGCCCTCAGGTTCCAACACTCCACTGGCCTGTCAGGCCACCTGCTATGAGGGCGAAAACATGACACAAGCAGACGACTTTGGCTTCGGCACGCAAATCCGCAAATCCCCCTATTTCGACGCAACGGTTCGCTGGGGTGCGACGGGCTTTTCTGTTTATAATCATATGTATATCCCGCGTGACTTTGGTGACCCCCAGCAGAACTTCTGGAACCTCGTAAACGACGCGATCCTGTGTGACGTGGCCGTTGAGCGTCAGGTTGAGATCACGGGGCCGGATGCGGCCCAATTCGTGCAAATGCTGACGCCGCGCGATCTGTCCAAGATGGCTGTAGGCCAGTGCAAATACATCCTGATCACGAATGCCGATGGCGGCATTCTGAACGATCCGATCTTGTTGCGTCTGGCGGAAAACCACTTCTGGATTTCGCTGGCGGACAGCGACATCCTGCTTTGGGCGCAGGGTGTTGCCGTGCATGCGGGCATGGACGTGCAGATTGGTGAGCCTGACGTGTCGCCGCTCCAGCTTCAGGGGCCAAAGTCCGGCTTGATCATGCAGGAACTTTTCGGCGAAAGCATCATGGACCTGAAATACTACTGGCTTCGCGAGGTTGATCTGGATGGTATTCCACTCATCGTGTCGCGCACAGGCTGGTCCAGCGAATTGGGCTACGAGCTTTATCTGCGTGATGGCTCAAAAGGTGATCTGCTTTGGGAGCGGATCATGGCGGCAGGCATGGAACACGGTCTCAAACCCGGTCACACCTCTTCAATCCGGCGGATCGAAGGCGGCATGCTCTCTTATCATGCTGACGCGGATATCCATACAAATCCCTATGAACTCGGCTTTGACCGCCTTGTGAATCTGGACATGGAGGCGGAGTTTATTGGCAAGGCCGCGCTTCGCCGCATCAAGGAAGAAGGCCCAAAGCGCAAGCAGGTGGGTCTGGTGATCGACTGTGATCCTCTGACCGGTCCGAACACGACCTTCTGGGCGATCAACCAAGATGGCCAAGAGATCGGCAAAGTAACCTCTGCGGTTTATTCACCGCGCCTTGAGGCGAACATCGCGTTGGCGATGGTTACCGCGGATGCGGCGGTGCTTGGGGCCGAGGTAGAGGTCGTGACAAAGTCTGGCCCGACAAAGGCAATTGTGGTCGAGCGCCCATTCTACGACCCGAAAAAGCAGATCGCAGCGGCCTGAGGCCTCTTGCATCAAGCGCGGCGCGTGTTCCCGAAGGGTGCATGCGTCGCGGGAATCCCCGTCCAACTATCCCCTCCCAACCACGAGACTTGCATCATGCCCGATCTTTCCATCGAGCTGCATTGGCAGCGCGCCGAGCCCGTATTTGCAACCGGCACCTACTCAAACGCCCATACCGTGCAGATGAACAGGTTGTATGACATTGCGGTGGATTCTGCTCCCGATTGGGGCGAGGATTCGGCAAATACGAACCCCGAGCAGGCGCTCGCCTCAGCGCTGTCCAGCTGCCACATGATGACCTTTCTGGCCCTTGCGGCCAAGGCGGGTTGGCCAGTGGCAAGCTATCACGACTATGCCGAGGCGCATCTTGGCAAAAACCCAAAGGGACAGATGTCGGTCGTGCGGATTGATCTGCATCCCGTCGTGCGTTTCGACACGGGCTTTGCCGTCAACGATGCGCAAATGGTCGAGATGCAGGATCGCGCGCACCGCTATTGCTTTATCGCCAACACCCTTGCGGACAGTGTTGAAATCAACATCCGTTAAGCCTGATCAGGAGGTGCTCCATGCCGTCCAACGATATTCTGCTGAAAGACCTGAGCGCCGATGGCATACTGCGTCTGACGCTCAATGATGTGAAACGGCGCAACGCACTCTCAGAGGCGATGCTGGCCACACTGGGCACGGCCTTTGAAGAGGCGGGCGATGATCCGTCAGTCCGCGTGATCATTCTGGCGGCAAACGGTCCGGCATTTTGCGCGGGGCATGATCTGAAAGAGATGACAGCGGGACGCGCCGCATCCGACGGTGGCGAGGCGTATTTCGCCTCTGTCATGTCCACGTGTTCCGGCGTGATGCAAGGCATCGTCAACTGCCCCAAGCCCGTGATCGCTGAAGTCACAGGGATCGCTACGGCAGCGGGGTGCCAACTGGTGGCAAGCTGTGATCTGGCCATCGCGGCCGACACTGCGCAGTTCAGCACACCAGGGGTTCATATTGGCCTTTTTTGTTCGACACCCATGGTCGCCCTTTCACGCAACGTGGCGAACAAACACGCGATGGAAATGCTTTTGACAGGCGACATGACCCCCGCCGACCGCGCCGAAGAGATCGGGTTGGTCAACCGTGTTGCCGCCGCAGACGCGCTACAAGACGCCACAATGGAAATGGCCGGCAAGATTGCCTCGAAATCCAGCATGACGCTGGCGACTGGCAAACGCGCCTTTTACGCGCAGCGCGACATGCCGCTGGCACAGGCCTATGACTACGCCTCTGCGGTCATGGTAGAGAATATGCTGGCACATGATGCGCAGGAAGGGATCGGCGCATTCATCGAAAAGCGCGCCCCACAGTGGCAGGATGCCTGACGTGACACCTGCAAACCCCTACAACACCAATCTGGATCGTAATCCGGCAAATTACCAGCCTCTGACGCCCCTCACGTTTCTGGAGCGCGCGGCCACTGTTTTTCCCGATCATACCGCGATCGTTCATGGCGCGCTGCGCCGCAGTTATGCAGAATTCTATGCGCGCTCAAGGCAACTTGGCTCAGTGCTTGCGCAACGCGGGATCGGGCGGGGCGACACTGTCTCGGCTATGCTGCCCAATACGCCCGCCATGCTGGAATGCCACTATGGGGTTCCCATGTGCGGCGGCGTTCTGCATTCGATCAACACGCGGCTCGATGCGGCGATCATCGCTTTCCAACTCGATCACGCGATGTCCAAGATTGTTATCGTGGATTCCGAGTTCATGCCGCTCATGCAAGAGGCGCTGGCCTTGGCCGAAGTCAACCCGTTGATCATTCAGGTCGACGACCCCGAATATGACGGCGCGCGCATGACTTTCGATGGGGCCGATTACGAAAGCTTTCTCGCCGATGGCGATCCCGCGTTTACCTGGATGATGCCCGAGGACGAATGGGACGCGATTTCGATCAACTACACGTCCGGCACAACCGGCGATCCAAAAGGCGTCGTCTCGCACCACCGTGGGGCCTATCTTTTGGCCCAAGGCAATGCGCTCACCACATCGATGCGCAAACACGCCGTCTATCTGTGGACGCTGCCGATGTTCCACTGCAACGGCTGGTGCTTCCCGTGGACGCTCTCGGCCATCATCGGCACGCATGTTTGCTTGCGCCAGGTCCGCGCCGCACCGATCTGGAACGCACTCGCCGATGAACAGGTGACGCATCTGTGCGGCGCGCCTATCGTGATGTCTCTCATGATTTCTGCGCCACAAGATCAGCAACGCGCGCTGGATCAAACGGTGCAATTCTTCACCGCCGCTGCTCCACCACCAGAAAAGCTGCTGGCCGATATGAAAACGGCGGGCTTTGACGTCACCCATCTTTACGGGCTCACCGAAACCTACGGTCCTGCCGTTGTCAACGACTGGCATGAAGGCTGGTCATCCTTGCCCAGTGATGAACAAGCGCGCCTCAAATCGCGCCAGGGCGTGCGCTACCTGCCGCTAGAAGGGCTCGATGTGCTTGACCCTGAAACCATGCAGCCCGTCCCGCGGGACGGCGAGACGATGGGCGAGGTCATGTTTCGCGGCAACGTCGTAATGAAAGGCTATTTCCGCAACCCCGTGGCCACGCAAAAGGCCTTTCAGGGCGGCTGGTTCCATTCAGGCGATCTCAGAGTGATCCATCCCGACGGCTATATTCAACTCAAGGACCGTTCCAAGGACATCATCATTTCGGGCGGCGAGAACATTTCCTCCATCGAAGTGGAAGAGGTGCTTTATGGTTACCCCGGCATCGAAATCGCGGCAGTTGTCGCGATGCCCCACGAAAAATGGGGCGAAACACCCTGCGCCTTTGTCGAAACGACGCCGGGCCTCGAGATTGATACAGACGTGCTGCGCAACTGGCGCCGTGATAAGCTCGCCGCCTACAAAGTTCCGGGAAAGTTTGTGGTAACGACCATTCCAAGAACCTCAACCGGTAAGATCCAGAAGTTCGCCCTGCGTGAGCGCGCGAAAGAACTGGTTGCAGTAATTTGAACCGATCCCGGGCATTGGTAGCCAATCCGATCTAACGTCCTGCGGCACTCTAAGCGCTCAAGTAAAACTGGCGCTGCCGATCAGTTCTGTTTTGCTCGTTAGCAGCCATGCGCACAAATTGCAGCATCGGTCAGAATGGGCTCGAAACGGCTATGCTCGGAGCGCGCATGAAGGTCCCCATAAGACCCTGAGATTGGTATTGGTTGCTAATAATAAGTGACTTGGGGATCATCGTGTGAACTGGCCGGCGAATAAACGTCAATGAAGATCACAGGC
Organism: Roseovarius sp.; assembly: GCA_049276875.1. GTDB lineage: Bacteria > Pseudomonadota > Alphaproteobacteria > Rhodobacterales > Rhodobacteraceae > Roseovarius. Next base: position 5,130 of record JBASXE010000321.1, read on the forward strand.
TCTTCACTCAGTATTTCCCCACCATGCGCCATGTCTGAGGGCACGAACCACATATCGCCGGGACCTACCTCTCGCGTTTCTTCACCGACTGTCAGACGCATTCTGCCCTGAATAACGACGCTTACCTGCTCATAGGGATGTGAATGCAGGGGATAGATGCTTCCAGGTTCGAACTTGACCCAACATAGCTCTTGGTGGTTCCCGAGGGCCAGCTTGTCATGCCACCAGACCTGCTGGTCTGGGAAAAACTTGGATGCTGCGTCCGCTTCGGACAAGGTGATGATATTAGGCATTCTCTGGTCTCGGCTATTTGCACCACCGCCTCGCACCAAATATTGGTACCAGCCAGCACAACGCAAAGTTGAAATTAAATAGCGCGAATACTGCTCTATCGATGAAGGGTCGGTCCAAGCAGCTTCACTACATGAGCAGGTTACAGTCAATACCCGCAATGGACTCCAAGCCGTCCCACGCCCCTTCCGCTCAGGGGTGATGGACAAGTCTTCTATCCCCTGTTTCCACTTGGTATCTTATGTCGGGTGGTAAACACGAGCGTAGGTGCGCGACATCTCGATGATGTCTTGCCTCAGGACGATGCAAAGGTTTGAACGGGTGTTCCGCGCAAACCAAGGCCTACTTCCATGCAAAGTCGGGCTGATCGAAATGTGAGACCCTCGTGGTGGTGCCCTGTAGAGCAATCTCCCGGAACTGGTAAAGGATTGCCGCGGTCGGAGCGAACATCTGGTGACCCAAAGTCGGGAAGAATGCTGACATCACAGGATGCGTGCCATGCGCGCTCGGCTCCAGGTGTGGAATTTCAGGATTATTGAGCTCGCTGAAGGGAATGAAGAACACGTCTGCCACTTCGGCAGGGTCTGGCCTCAGGGTGACGTCATCTTGGCACCAAGCAACGAAGGGGGATATCTGAAACCCCGACCGGGTTGGAAAGTCATCAAGGCGCCCCAATATATCCCGCTGGTTCAGATCGAGCCCCAGTTCTTCTGAAGTCTCGCGCAAGGCGGCCTCGATTTCCGTCTCGCCCTCATCAAGGCGCCCGCCAGGCAACGCGTATTGCGCACTGTGCCGACGAAGATTAGCAGGCCTCAAAGTCACGATCACGCTGGCCTGACCAGTCTCCGGTTCTTTTGCAACGACAATGGCAACTGCAGCCCTGCGAAGTCGGGTGGCCTTGCGCCTCGCCGGAACAAACCGAGCGATGCTCTCGCTGATCGACCGGCGCAAGACCGGGTTGAAATCGTAATTTGCCATATGCAATGTGCTTGATCCGCGGCTACCCGTGCATACTCTCACGCTTGCCGAACGTGTCAACAGAGTGCCATGCCGTGCGCACTTTGACTGGCGTCCTGTGTTATGCAAACGACGACGTGTCCGGCGCCGATACAGAGAAATGCCACCCCATCGAAGGCATATTTGACACAGTATTCTTCGTGGAGTGGACGCCAATTCCGCCTGGTCTTTGGCAGATAACCCCATAGGTGCCGCTATTCAAACGCAGAAGAAAGAGAGGCGTGACCTCCACAAAAACAGACGTCTTTCGGCCATTCACGCTTAGATAATGCCGCCTGCGGTCTACTGAAACATAAAGCCGATACCTTCTTCACTCAGTAGCATCCATTGACCGGAAACCATGCCATCGGGACGTGAGAGACCCTAATAGCCGTTCACGGTGGAGTTCCGCGACACGGTCACCGGCGGCAGCCAATATGCGTCAGATTCGGACCCTTTTCGACAGGCGAAAAGCATAGTCACCCATTGGACAGAGTAACCCAACCGCGCGCGCTGTTTCAGCGGCCAGTTATCGTCCGGTTGGTCTGATCAGGTCCACCAAAAGCTTTCTGCTGTCCGTCGAAGGGACGGTGCCCGATCGCGGATCTTTCAACACCCGCGCGGCTGCATGTGGGCCTACGAGATTATCGTGCAGGGACAGCAGCGCGCACGAGAACTGCGCGCAAATCTGCTTGGGTCAAATGGCCGTCTTCGACAGCGATATCGGCCAACGGCCGGCCTTCAATTGAGGCTCGTTTGGCCATGGTGGCGACACGTTTGTATCCCAATTCTTGCAGGAAAACAGTCGACACTCCGAAGGATTGAGCAAGGTTGGCATAGCTGCGGACCTCATCCACATTGATGCCCGCAATGCAGCGCACGGCAAAGCCATCGGCGGCCGCGCTGATCAGGTCGACGCGCGGCCCTTACAAAAAGAAATCAATTTCGAACTGAGACACTGCCATCCTGCCCTTTCACCTTCACCCGGCTTGGGGGGCATGAAGAGATCAAGCGGCACATCCCTCTGGACAGATCCGGCCATCACTAATGGAAATCGCGTGACTTTGGAATCGTACGCAGGTTGCGTGGGTGCCTGTGCGTACTGCTTGGCAAAGCGCGCTTTACCTCGTCCGCACGCGCCAATGGGGGCTCTATGGCGTCGTTGGAAAGCCGTTTCAGCGCATCGCTACGATCTTTCAGATGATGTACGACGACATGGATCATATCATCGCTGCGTTGCACGACACCGCGCACATCAATGATCCGCGCCTGCATGATCACTTTGCGAAATGCCTCCATGACCTTTGGCCATACCACCAGATTGGCCACCCCCGTTTCATCCTCCAGTGTAATGAAGCAGACGCCCTTCGCACTTCCGGGGCGCTGCCGGATCAGCACGATACCAGCCAGTTTTACGTCCTGCCCGTTACGCATATGGGCGAGCATGCCCGCTGGCCTGTAGCCCTGTGTCGTCATGCTTTTTCGCAAGAACGCCATAGGGTGCGCCTTTAGCGATAGCCGCATTGTTTGATAATCTGCGACCACATGCTCGCAGGTCGGCATCTTTGGCAGATCAAATGGGACGTCATCCCCCTCATCCGGTTTATCGGTAAAAAGCGGCAAGTTTGGCGCATCATGCAACGCACGCGTGTTCCACAGCGCCTGCCTGCGGTCCAATGCGAGAGATCGCACTGCATCTGCCACCGCCAGTTTGCGCATAGATCCCGCATCGGCCTTGGCGCGGTCTTTAAGAGAGGCGAGATCGGTGAAAGGTGTGTCGCGGACGGCCACGATACGGCGCGCAACGTCTTGCCGAAGCCCCTCGATCTGCCGCAATCCCAGACGGACGGCAAATTTGCCGTGACTTACAGGCTCCAGCGTCGTGTCCCAATGGCTGTAATTCACATCCGGCGGGCGAATGATGACGTCATGTTCGCGTGCATCACGGACAATCTGGGCAGGTGCATAAAACCCCATCGGCTGGGAATTCAACAAGGCCGCGCAAAACACATCCGGGTAATGGCGCTTGATCCAACTTGAAACATAGACGAGATGCGCAAAGCTGGCGGCATGACTTTCTGGAAAGCCATAATCACCGAAGCCCTTGATCTGGTTAAAACAGCGCTGAGCAAATTCGGGGTCATAGCCGCGATTGATCATGCGACTCACCATTTTGTCTTCAAGCGCGCAAATGGTTCCCTTTGATCTAAATGTCGCCATGGCCTTGCGGAGTTGATTGGCCTCATCAGGGCTGAATTCCGCAGCGACCATGGCAAGCTTCATTGCCTGCTCCTGAAAAATTGGCACGCCCTTGGTGCGCGAAAGCACCTTGCGCAACTCGTTGGGATCATGTGGGGGGCTGGGTGACGGGTAATGCTCGGGCTCTTTGTCCGACCGCCTGCGCAGATAGGGGTGCACCATATCCCCTTGAATGGGCCCAGGGCGGACGATGGCGACCTGAATAACGAGGTCATAGAATTCACGCGGCTTCAGCCGTGGGAGCATATTCATCTGTGCGCGGCTTTCGACTTGAAAGACCCCCAGACTGTCTCCCTTGCAAAGCATGTCATAGGTCGCCTGATCCTCCTGTGGAACACGCGCAAGGGTCAACGTGCGGCCATGATGCGCAGCGATCAGATCAAAGGCCTTACGGATACATGTGAGCATTCCAAGCGCAAGCACATCCACTTTGAGAATACGCAATTCGTCAATATCGTCCTTGTCCCATTCGATGAATGTGCGATCCGGCATTGCGCCATTACCGATCGGCACGGTTTCAATCAGCTTTTTCTCGGTCAGGATAAAGCCACCCACATGCTGACCCAAATGGCGGGGCATACCAATCATCTGATCGGCCAGTTTGATCGTGCGCGCCATCAGCGGGTCCTTGAGGTCGATCCCAGCCTCTGCCGCCTCGCGCGCACCGACCTCGCGCCCCCAAGACCCCCAGATGGTTTTAGCCAAAGCGCTGGTGATGTCTTCCGACAGCCCCATGACCTTACCGACTTCACGCACGGCCATACGGGGCCGGTAGTGGATCACCGTTGCGCAAAGTGCGGCCCGGTCACGTCCATATTTATCATAGATATGCTGGATCACCTCTTCGCGCCGCTCGTGTTCAAAATCGACATCTATATCAGGCGGCTCTTTGCGTTCCTCGCTGATAAAGCGTTCAAACAGAAGATCATTGGTATTCGGATCAACCGCAGTGATCCCCAGCACATAGCAAACAGCGGAATTCGCCGCCGACCCGCGCCCTTGGCACAGGATTGGTGGCTCACAGTGGTGACGGGCAAAGTTCACAATCTGCTCAATCGTCAGAAAATATTGTGGGATATTGATTTTTTTGATCAGAGCGAGCTCCTTGCGTAGCGTCGCTATGACATTATCGGGGACGCCACCGGGATAGCGCCGCTCTGCCCCTTTCCATACCAGCTCTTCGAGGTAGTCTTGCGGTGTGCGCCCCTCTGGCACTGTCTCGTTGGGGTATTCGTACGACAATTCGCGCAGATCAAACTCACAGGCATCCGCAACACTGCGTGTCGCGCGGATCGCGTGCGGCCATTGGGCAAAAAGCCGAACCATCTGCGCCGGTGATTTCAGGTGCCTCTCTGCATTTGCGTTCAGCAAAGAGCCAGCCTGCCGGATCGTCGTCTTGTGCAGGATGCATGTCATCACATCGTGCAACGGCCGGCGTTCAGCGGCATGATACCGCACATCATTCGTGGCGATGATCCCAAGCCCATGCGCTTTGGCGAACCGGTCCAGTCGATTGATCCGGGCGCGATCATCGCCTTCATAAAGATAGCTGACAGCGATATATCCAAGCGTGGGCAGCGCATGTTTGAGCCGATCAAACCCAGCCTCGAAATGATCAAGCTGCGGGCTGGGCAGGGCAATAAGCTGAACGCCTTCGCTGTACCTGACCAGATCATCAAGAGTAATATCGCAGGCCCCTTTCGCCTGCCATGCGCCGTCTATATCCGCCATTTTACCTTTTGAGAGCAGCGCAGAAATTCTGCCATAGGCGGCGCGGTCCCGCGGGTAGGCTAGAAATTCCTCTCCTGTGGTGAGTTGTAACCGGCAGCCGATAACCGGCGTGATCTGTGCCCTCAAAGCCGCTGCATGCAGCCGCACGACACCCGCCATCGTGTTCAGATCCGCACAGCCAAGTTTATCATACCCCAAGGCATGGGCGGTCACGGCAAGATCCACGGCATCGGACGCACCACGCAGGAAAGAAAAGCATGTGGTCAGCCCTAATTCGACATATTCCGCCGCAGGATTCGGTATGAAATCATCGCTCTCAATCGTGCGTCGCGGGTGCTGATTATCCATGTCAGGCATGGCAACACCCGTGCAATAGAGCCACCCCCATCACGCAAAGCACCCATGCACAAACCAGCGTGGATCACCGCCGCGCCCATCTTCGTGCAGCCCTTCACGATACAGCCAGATGCGCTGCCCTAATTGATTTTCAATCTTGAAGTAATCCCGCAACCGTGTGCCCGGCCTGTCCTTCCACCATTCGGGCGCAATACGCTCAGGACCAGAATATCGCGCCACCCGGTGCGTTTGTCGTCGCCAGACAAACTGTGCGGGTGGGCCTTCTGGAACTTCGTAAAGAACCCGCACCTCCTCGGGGTGATTGAACAAACGCAGTGGCCGCTCCTTTACTGACGAAGCTACGATTTTGGTAATCCCATCCAAAGCCGCGACGCGCCCGGCAACACGTTCTGGAATATGGCTTTGACGCAGGATGGGCTGCGTCACAGCGCGGGGGCCAAATTTTGCGCTCAGACGATCCACAAGCTGGGTCAGGTGCAGGTCGTCATCTGATCCTCCATC
>JBASXE010000322.1:0-1712 GCA_049276875.1 Roseovarius sp.
GGATCTGAACTTCACACTCAAATCAGCGAGCAGGGTCTTGGCGGCTTCAACGCTTCCTGGGCTCCAAATGCCGCTGCCCTTGCCATCGTGCTGGGTGAGGAGAAGAACTCCAAGGGAGCTGACCGTAACCCGGTTGACACCGCTTATGACCTAGGCCTTGCCTCAATGAAGCTAATAATTCAAGCCGAATCCATGGGCCTCAAGGCCCATGTGATGGGAGGTATCGACCACGGGGGCATCAAGGAGATTCTGAACGCAGAAGGTCACTTCGTGATGGTTGCAATTTCCATCGGACTGCAGGGCAGCCTAGAAGGTCAAGAGGAAGCGATCGTCACTCGCGAAAAGTCCCCTCGCGAGCGCAAAGAAGACGCCTACCTACTCAATCAGAGGTTCTAGTTCTCAGATGCGCGCTTGCGCTGGGAAGCGGCGCGGGCGCGGGCATTTGCATCTAGTTCAAGCTTGCGAATGCGAATCGCTTCTGGGGTGACCTCAACACACTCGTCCTCGCGGGCGAACTCCAAGCACTCCTCAAGGGACAGCTTGCGTGGTGGAGTGAGGCCAACAAAGTTGTCAGCAGAAGCAGCACGCATGTTGGTGAGCTGCTTCTCCTTGGTGATGTTGACTTCCATATCGTCAGCTCTGGAGTTCTCTCCAACGACCATGCCGGCATAAACCTCAGCGGTTGGCTCCACGAAGAAGCTGCCTCGCTCTTGCAGGGCAATCATGGCGTATGGGGTTGCAACACCTTGACGGTCCGCAACCATGGATCCAGTCTTGCGGGTGACGATTTCTCCAGCCCATGGCTCATAAGCTGCGGAGAGGGCGTTGGCGATACCAGAACCCTTGGTGATGGTTAGGAACTCGGTTCTAAAACCAATCAGTCCGCGGGATGGAACCTTGAACTCCATGCGGACCCAGCCGGTGCCATTGTTGGTCATGTTGATCATGCGGCCCTTGCGAGAAGCCAGCAGCTGAGTCACAGCACCCAAGAACTCCTCTGGCACGTCAATGGTGAGCTCTTCGGTTGGCTCGTGCAGCTTGCCATCGACCTTCTTGGTAACTACCTGTGGCTTACCAACGGTTAGCTCGTAACCCTCACGACGCATCTGCTCGACCAGGATGGCCAGCGCCAGTTCACCACGACCCTGAACCTCCCAGGCATCTGGACGCTCGGTTGGCAATACCTTCACCGAGACGTTACCGATTAGCTCACGGTCTAGGCGGTCCTTCACCAAACGTGCTGTGACCTTGGCGCCCTTGACTCTTCCGGCCATCGGAGATGTGTTGATACCAACGGTCATCGAGATTGCTGGTTCGTCAACGGTGATTCTTGGCAGTGGTCGAATGTCATTTAGATCGCAGAGCGAGTCACCAATGGTGATCTCCTCAATACCAGCAACGGCAACGATGTCGCCAGCAGAAGCCTTTTCAATGGGCATGCGCTCGAGAGCCTTGGTTCCCAAAAGCTCAGTGATCTTCACGGTCTGGGTGGTGCCATCCTGGCGAACCCAGGCAACCTGCTGACCCTTCTTGATCTCGCCGTTGAAAATACGCAGCAGTGCCAAACGACCCAGGAAAGGAGATGCGTCCAGGTTGGTGACGTGTGCCTGCAGCGGAGCGCCCTCCTCATATGAAGGTGCTGGAATGAAGTTCAAGATTGCCTCAAAAAGTGGCTCTAGGTTCTCGCTATCAGGCAAGGTGCCGTTGTCGGG
>JBASXE010000323.1:0-23047 GCA_049276875.1 Roseovarius sp.
CCTGGGCCATGCGCAGCCATGCGCGCGCCCTTGCGGCGGGCCCCTGCGCCGGGATCGCGCCGCTGTTGGGTGTTACCGACGATCCGTTTGCGCGGACATTGAGCGCCAAGGTGGCTGCCCGTGCGGCGCAGGTGACAGGCGACATCACAGCGGCCAATGCGGCGGTTGCCGCAGACGGTGCGGCGGTTTGCGTGGTGGTGTCGGAGCGGGTAGCGGCGGGGCGTGGTCTCAGGATCGCAAGCACGGCGACGCTGGGCGCGGACCCTATGCAGCCGGGGACCGCGCCGATTGCCGCGATTGCGGCGGCGCTACAGGCGGCGGGTGTGGCCCCCGGCGATCTGGTCGCGGCCGAGATCATGGAGGCTTACGCGGTGCAGGCCTTGGCGTGTATCCAAGGGGCCGGGATCGACCCGGAGATCGTCAATATGGGTGGTGGAGCCTTGGCGCGGGGGCATCCTATTGGCGCGTCTGGTGCTGTGCTGGCGGTGCGGCTCTTTCACGAGATGCAGGCGCGCGGCGGCACGGGGCTAGCTGCGATCGCGGCGGCGGGTGGCCTTGGGTCTGCGTTGGTTTTGCGCGCCTAGAGCGTTTCAACTTGACGCTGTGATACTTGGTTAAGGCGAAACGTTTTAGAGCCGCGAGAGCACGGCGCGGGGCCGGGCGCGAGCGAGCGCTGCCGTGATGAGACCGGCCAGCACCGCCTTGATCGCATCGCCGGGCAGGAAGGCCGTGATCAGGAGCGCCGCCTCACCCCAGCTTTTGTCCAGCACGATCGCCATGCCGGTCACGCCGAAGGCGTAGAGCACGAGTATCCCGCCCACGCCTGCGGCCACACCGGAGGCAATGCCGAGCGGCACGGAGCGCCAGCGCTCGGTGATCCATCCCGCCACGAACGCTGCGAGCGGAAAGCCGATCAGGAAGCCTGCTGTGGGCGACACAAACAGGCCAAGCCCGCCGCGCCCGCCCGCCAGAAGGGGCAGGCCCATTGCCACCAGCAAGAGAAACAACAGCACCGCCAGCGCACCGCGCCGCGCGCCCAGAATGGTGCCGCAGAGCATGACACCAAGGCTCTGCGCCGTAATGGGCACCCCAAAGGCGAGCGCGAATTTGGGGATCAGACCAAGGGCCGCGATGAGGGCTGCAAAAAGCGCAATGAGGGCGAGGGAGCGTTCCATGGAGTGAGGCTTAACGCTCCGCCGCGCCGGGCGCCAGCCCCCCGCGTGCTTTGAGCGCGTCGGCCACATGTTCGGCATCGTCGATGGCGAGAAGGGTGAACGGCATGACGATCCGCCAGTTCACGCCCTTGGGTGAGCGGGCGCGCCATGCGCGGCTGAGATGCGTGCCTTTCTCGACCAGAACCGGGGTGAACCGGATCATCAGGGCGATGGCCAATTCCAGCGCGCGGGTGCTCAACCCGACGCGGCGCAGCGGCGTGGCGAGCCAGCGGATGACCGCGATCATATCGCTGAGCCGTGTTGTCATGGTCACGAGGTTCGCAAGGCCCACGGCGCTGAGCATTCTAAGCGCGATGATGGCTCCGTCTTGTGGCGCGCCCGTGATCAGATGCCAGACCGCGATGAGACCGACGAAAGGCCATAAGATCCAGAGCCGCCGCAGCCCGGCCCGCAGAAAGACCCAGCCCGGCGCTGCATAAAGCGCAAGGCAAGCGCCGAGAGCCACCACATGCCAGGTGAGCGACTGCATCGCGAACAGCACCATCGTCGCGACGCAAAGGATGGCCAGTTTCGCGCCTGCGGGCCAGCAATGGGCGCGGGTTTCAACCGGCGAGGTCAGAGATATCATCGCGCCCTCCCAACTGCTCCATCTCGCGGGTGAAGGCGGCGAGGACCCTGGCGGCGGGCCCGTCCTCGCGCAGCCGCCCGTCCGAGAGCCAGATCACCCGCTCATATCCTGCCAGTGCCACCGGATCATGCGAGATATGCACCAGCGTGGCAGGGGCAGCGTCAAGATAGCGCGTGAGTTGTAGCCTTGTGGGGATGTCGAGGCCCGAGAGTGGCTCGTCCAGCACGATAAGGTGTGGGGCCATCGCAAGCACGGCCATCAGGCACAAAAGCTGCTTTTGTCCTTGGCTCAATGTGGCCACGGACGCCCCGGCCCAATGACTTTTGCCGAACTGCTCCAGCATGGCCGTAGTGCGGGTGGCGGCGTCATCCTTGGATAGGCCCATCTGGCGCAGGCCGAAGGTGATCTCCTCGTCCACAGTGGGAAAAATGATCTGATGATCGGGGTTCTGGAAGAGGATGCCCACGGTACGCAAGGCCTTTGCCCGGTCGCGCGCGACATTGACGCCAAACACGCTGAGAGCGCCCTCCTGTGGCTCTTCCAGCCCGGCAATGAGCCGCGCGAGGGTCGACTTGCCCGCACCATTGCGCCCGACGATGCCGATGCGCCGCTCCTGCGCCCGCAGTGTAAGCGTGTCCAGAACCATGCGCCCATCAAGACGCAGGCTTACGCCCACAAGGTCGAGCGCCGGGGCGGTGGAATCTGTCATGCGCGGGGTGGCCTCCTTCAGGATCACCGCGGTGTGATACCTCACGCGGCGGGCTTGAAACAAGCGCCAAGGCGCGGGCCCGGCGCGATCCTTGCTTGCGGTGCGCGAAGTGCCCCTGCATGGTGCGCGGGAGGATTACGGGAGGTGGATGCATGGACCGCGCCGAGATCGTGCATGAGAATTTTCGCACTCGCGTGCCTGCGGGGAATTTACCGCCCGGGCGCGCGCCCGATGATGCGCTGAGCCAGGCAGAGGCGGTCACGCTTTTTCGCGCGCAATGCCTGAGCCGGGCGCTTGATCGGACCAGCCGCGCGATGCAAAAAGCGGGGCAGGGATTCTACACGATCGGCTCTTCGGGGCATGAGGGGATGGCGGCGGTGGCCCACGCGCTGCGCCCCGATGACATTGCATTTCTGCATTACCGCGATGCGGCGTTTCAGATTGCCCGCGCGGGGCAGGTGCCGGATCAGGATATCACATGGGATATGCTTCTGAGCTTTGCGTGCTCATCCGAGGACCCGATTTCCGGCGGCCGGCACAAGGTTCTGGGCTCCCGCGCGCTGATGATCCCGCCGCAGACCTCGACGATTGCCTCGCATTTGCCCAAGGCGGTAGGGGCGGCGTATGGGATCGGCCTTGCGCGCCGTCGCCCGCCCGAGCACCGGATGCTGCCTGCGGACGGCATTGCGATGGCCAGTTTCGGCGATGCCTCGGCCAATCATTCCACTGCCCAAGGTGCGATCAATGCGGCGGGCTGGGCCTCTGTGCAATCGGTGCCGCTGCCGCTTTTGTGGGTCTGCGAGGATAACGGCATCGGGATTTCCACGCAGACGCCGAAGGGCTGGATCGCCGCGTCGATGCAGCACCGCCCGGGGCTGAAGTATTTCCACGCCGATGGGCTTGATATCTACGATACGGCCCGCGTGGCGGCGGAGGCGGCGGGCTATGCGCGGCGGACGCGCAAGCCTGCGTTTTTGCATCTCACCATGGTGCGCCTTTACGGCCATGCGGGCGCGGATTTGCCGACGACCTATTTGCCGGTGTCACAGGTGGAAGTGGACGAGGCGAGCGATCCTCTGCTGCATTCCGTGCGGCTTTTGGAGGCGGCGGGGGCGATGAGCCGCGCCGAGGCGCTTGAGATTTACGACGAGACCTGCGCCGATGTGGCGCGTGTCGCCGAACGGGCTGTGCAGCGGCCCCGGCTGCAAACGGCGGCGGATGTGATGGCCAGTATCATCCCGCCCAAACGCGCCTGCGCACCCACGAACGGGCCGGATCATGCCACCCGCGCGGCAGCCTTCGGCAGCGATCTGCGCAGCATGGAGACGCCACACCCGATGAGCCGTCTGATCAACTGGGCGCTGACGGATCTGATGCTGGAGCATGGTGAGATCACGTTGATGGGCGAGGATGTGGGCCGCAAGGGTGGTGTCTACGGCGTCACCAAGGGGCTGCATGGGCGGTTTGGGCCGGACCGGGTGATTGATACGCTGCTGGATGAGCAGAGCATCCTTGGCCTCGCCATTGGCCTTGCGCATAACGGGTTTTTGCCGATGCCGGAGATTCAGTTCCTCGCCTATCTGCACAATGCCGAGGATCAGTTGCGCGGGGAAGCGGCGACCTTGCCGTTCTTCTCCCAAGGGCAGTTCACAAATCCGATGGTGCTGCGCATTGCCGGGCTTGGCTATCAAAAGGGCTTCGGTGGGCATTTCCACAACGACAATTCTCTGGCGGTGCTGCGCGATATTCCGGGCGTGATCGTGGCCTGCCCGTCATCGGGGCCAGAGGCAGCGATGATGCTGCGCGAATGTGTGCGTCTGGCGCGCGAAGAGCAGCGCGTGGTGATCTTTGTCGAGCCGATTGCGCTTTATCCGATGCGCGATCTGTTTGAGGGCGACGGCGCGTGGATGGGAACTTACCCTGCGCGCGGCGAAGTGATCGGGCTGGATGAGGTGGGTGTGCACGGGGATGGCACCGACCTCGCTATCGTGACCTATGGCAACGGGCATTACCTGTCCCGGCAGGCGCAGGCGGAGCTGGCCGTGCAAGGTGTGAACGCGCGGGTGATCGACATGCGCTGGGTTGCGCCCGTGCCGGAGGCGGCGCTTCTCGAGGCCACCAAAGGCTGCGATGCGGTGCTTGTGGTGGACGAGTGCCGGCGCACGGGTGGGCAGGCCGAGGGGTTGATGACGCTCTTTGTGGAGGCGGGGCGCGCGCGGGTCAGCAGGCTGGCCGCAGAAGACAGCTTTATCGCCACAGGCCCCGCCTATGCGGCGACGATGCCGTCGAAAGAGAGCATCATTGCGGCGGCGCTCAAGGCCGTTTAGCCCGCAAGCCCCGGCAACCAAAGAACAATTAACGGGAATGAGACGAGCAATGCGATGGTGATCCCGTCGGCGATGAAGAAGGGTGTCACGCCCTTGAACACATCCTGCACGCTGAGGTCCGGGCGCACGCCCGCTACCACGAAACAGTTGAGCCCGATGGGCGGCGTGATGAGGCAGAACTCTGCCATTTTTACCACCAATATCCCGAACCAGATCGCGCACATCGGGCCGGACATGCCAAAGGCGCTATCGGCCGCCGAGACATATTCACCGCCGTTAAGCGCCATGACCGCCGGGTAGACCACGGGCAGGGTCAAGAGAAGCATCCCGATCGCGTCCATGAACATGCCCAGCACCGCGTAGGCCAGCAGGATGCAGACCAGGATCAGCATGGGCGACATGGTCAGCGATGTGATCCAGTCGGAGAATACACCCGGCAGGTCGGCAAAGCCGAGAAAACGGACATAGATCAGCACGCCCCAGATGATGGTGAAAATCATCACGCTGAGCTTTGCCGTTTCCAGAAGGGCCGATTTCAATTCAGGCCAGCGCATGCCGCGATAGAGCGCCATGAGAAAGACGACGAACGCGCCGATAGCCCCTCCTTCCGTCGGGGTGCCCCAGGCATCACCGCCGAACGGGTTGTAGACGAAGAAGATGATCGTCACGACGACAAAGACGATGGGCAGCGCGGGCGGCAGGGATGCGAACCGTTGCCGCCATGTGAAGCCTCTGACGGGCGGGCCGAAGCCCTTGATGGTCAGGGCCATGCCCACGATGAGGATCGCATAGACGCAGGCTGAAAAGACGCCGGGGATGAAGCCTGCGAGCAGAAGCTTGCCTACGTCCTGTTCCACGATGATGGCGTAGATCACGAGGATGGCGGAGGGAGGGATCAGCGAGGCGAGCGTGCCGCCCGCGGCCACCACCCCTGCGGCAAAGCGTTTATCATAGCCGATTTTGAGCATCTCAGGGATGGCGATACGCGCAAACACCGCCGCCGTGGCCACCGATGCGCCCGACACGGCGGCAAAGCCTGCCGTGGCAAAGACCGTCGAGACGGCGAGGCCACCGGGCACCCAGGCTATCCAGCGTTTTGCGGCTTCGAACAGGGCGACCGTGAGCCCAGCGTAATAGGCGAGATAGCCGATCAGGATGAAGGTCGGGATCAGGCTCAGCGCCTGCGAGCTGACCTTGGAGTGGGGCACTTGGCCTGCGGTTTTGATCGCCACGGTGAGGGCCCAGCCAAGCTCATCGCCCGCATAGCCCTTGCGCGCCCAGAAGATCCAGATGAGGCCAACCATCCCGGCCATGGCGGCGGCGAAGGCCACGCGCATCCCGAGTATGACCATGACCAGCATGCCGCCAGTGACGATGATGCCGATATCGGTAGGCTCCATATCGCGCTCCTATCCGTCGCGGCCGGTCAGTTGCTCGGCCTCCATGCGCGCCTGGGTGGCGGCGTCGATGACCATGGGCACGGCCACGGGGCTGTCGGTGCCGGAGATAAGCGCGCGGGTGAAGCCCCAGACCTGAAGGCAGAGACGCAGGCACAGCACGCCGAACGCCACGGGGGCCAGAAATTTGGCAGGCCAAAGGGGCAGGGCGATATCCATGGAGCTGTCGCGGCTCCAGAGCGGGGCTGCGAAATCGAAACTACGCTCGAAATGCGCCCATGTGCCCCAGACCAGCAAGAGCATAAGCGCCAGCACGAAAAGGGTGGTGATCAACTCCACCGCCCAGAGGACGCGGCCCTTGAGCGTACCGACCACGATATCCATGCGGATATGCCCGCCGTCGCGCTGTGCATAGGCGATGCCCATGAAGGCGATGAGCGGCATGGCCTGCTCGATCCAATCGACATAGCCGGGCAGCGGTTGGCCGAAGAAATTGCGCCCCCCCACGGATACCACCGCGAGCAACATCATCGCGAACACTGCAAGGCCACTCAGAAGCGCCATAAAACGTTCAAGCCCATAAAGGCGGGCATCTATGCGCGACAGGGTGCTGTCGTCTGATAGGACGGAGGCGGCGCCAGCCATGATGTGTCCTTCATGCTGCGGAAATCGGCTGTATCAGCGCTCCGCGTCCCGGTCTTGAGCGGGGTGGGCGGAGAGCCGAGAGACCCCGGGGCAAGGCCCCGAGGCGCTTTTGTGGCTTACATGCCTTTGAGTTCACCGATTTTACCGATGGCGAAATCATAAAGCTCCTGCGCGGGCAGACCGCGGGCGCTCATATCTTCGATCCATGCGGCTGCGGCAGGGCCCGCGACGGCCTCTTCAAACGCGGCGAGGCCCTCTGCGGAGAAGCTCACCCGCTCGATCCCGCGCTCGTCCAGCGCCGGTCCCCAAGCGGCCATGGTCACGTTGGTGTAATTGTCCACATAGTGATCCAGCGCCTCGTCGATGGAGCCCAAAAGCGCCTCGTGGTGCGCGTCGCTCAGATCATTGAGGGCGTCCGTGTTGGCCACGACGGGGCAGTTGACCGTGCCTGGGTTGAGGTTGGTGGTCCACCATTTGCCATTCTCGATCGTGCCGAAGGACATGTGCGCATGCGGAGCAAAGGCCACGGCCTTGACGACGCCGCTATCCATCGACTGGCGCACTTCGGTCGCGGACATGGAGGTGGGCACGGCGCCCACGGCTTCCATCGCGGCCCCGATGCCGCCGGTCGCGCGCACGCTCAGCCCTGCGAAATCCTCAAGGGTTGCGGGTGCATCGCCGAGACCGACAAGGTTATATTGCGGCATGGGCGAGGGCATCAGCAGCGTGGCATTCCAGCGGCCGAGGTCTTCTTGCACGGCGGGCAGGGCGTAGAGCGCCATCGACAATTCGCGTTCCTGCTCCAGCGTCTCGACGCCGAGGAAGGGCAGCTCCAGCACTGTGATGGTGGGGTTCTTGTCGCGGTGATAGCCCGCGCAAAATTGCGCCATCTCGAACGCGCCGATGGAGATGCCATCAAGGTTCTCGCGGTTTTTCTACAGGCCGCCATAGCTGATGTTCAGAGTGAACTCGCCATTTGTCTTGGCATCGACCAGCTCGGCCAGCTTCTCCACGTGTTCGGTAAAGGCGCGGCGCTTACCCCAGAGCGAGACGTTCCATTCCGTGGCGAGAGCTTCGCCTGCGAAGGTCATGCTGATCGCGGCGGCGACCCCGAATTTGAGGGTATGTTTCATACGTTATCTCCCAGTTGGCCGAGTTTTATCATTGTGCCGGATAAGATAGCGATCTGTGCCCGGATGCGAAACGGGAAATTTTCCAACGCCTCAGAACAGGCGCGGGATTGCGGTTTGTTTCGTCCCGGTCATTGGCAATATTGCCGCGTTGGGCGATCCAGACGCCATCACGGGCGCGCGCGGACTTACGGCCAGACGGCCACATCTGGAAGACCTTCCTCCAAGCGATCTTTGCCCGAAGGATGGAGCGCTCATCGCCCTCCTAATCGTTAATGCAGAAACGCTCTGGGATACGCGCACCGCCGGACCACTGTGAGCGGGGCGGTGTTGAGCCGCAGCCAACAAAATCGCGTGTTGGCTGCATCACTTTCCCTTCCAGACCGGATCACGCTTTTCGCTGAACGCGCGTGCGCCTTCCATCTGATCCTCTGAGGCATAGAGCTTATCCACGGTTGGATATTGCCGACGGACGATCTTGTTCATCGTGTCTTGAAATGTGCGGCCTTCGGCGTCGCGCATGATCTCCTTGATCGCGGCATAGACAAGCGGCGGGCCGCTCGCGAGATGATCGGCCATCGCACGGGCCTCGCTCATCAGGTCGGCCGCAGGATAGATGCGGTTGATCATGCCCCAGCGTGCGGCCTCTTCCGCGTCGATCCAGCGTCCGGTCAGAAGCATCTCCATCGCGATATGATAGGGAATGCGCTTGGGCAGCTTTACCGATGCGGCATCAGCTACAGTGCCTGAGCGGATTTCAGGCAGCGCAAAACTTGCATGATCTGCGGCCAGAAGAATATCGGCGCTGAGCGCCAATTCCAGCCCGCCACCACAGCAGATGCCGTTGATCGCCGCGATGATTGGCTTGTTCATATCGCGCATTTCCTGAATGCCGCCGAAACCGCCAACGCCGTAATCACCGTCCACCGCGTCACCATCCGCCGCCGCCTTCAGATCCCATCCCGGACAAAAGAACTTATCGCCGCCCCCGGTGATGATCGCCACGCGCAAGCTCGGATCGTCTCGGAAATCCTGGAACACCTCACCCATCAGACGGCTTGTGGTGAGGTCGATCGCGTTGGCCTTGGGTCGGTCCAGCGTGACCTCAAGGACATGTCCGCGTGTTTCGGTTTTGATCGGATGGCTCATGTCTCTTCTCCCAAAGTGATAAGCGCATCGGCGGCCACCGCGCGGGTGGGGGTGACGATGAGCGGATTGATCTCGACCTCTTCAATACGGTCCTTATGGGCCAATGTATAATCTTGCACCGCCAGCACGGCGTCCACGATGCTGTGCATATCCGCGCCGGGCCTGCCACGGTAGCCTGACAGAACCGGTGCGATGCGCAAGGTGCCGAGGGCGGCGCGTATGTCCTCGGGCGTTGTGGGCAACAGCAGCGAGGCCGTATCGCGCATAAGCTCTGTCATCGTGCCTCCCGCGCCCAAGGTCAGGACAAACCCATGCGCCGGATCGCGGACAACACCGACCAGCAACTCGGTGATCGCGCCGGTGATCATCTCCTCAATGAGGAAGCTGTCGCCGGGCATGGTGTCTGCGGCCATCATCAGCGCCTCGGGGTTGGCGATGTTCAGCGCGACGCCGCCCGCTTCGGTCTTATGCGCCAGCCCTTCGGATTTCAAAACAACTGGGTACGGGGCCTCGGCTGCGCCCAGGGGCAATTCGCTGCGCTGGCATTGACGTGCCTGCGGCACTTGAAGACCGTGCGCCGCGAGGGCGGACTTCGCGCTTGCCTCACTCAGCGTGACCGGGTTGAGCGGGGTACCGGGCAGGGCGACCTGGTCCGCTTGCGGTGCAGGCATTTGGGCCGCGGCGATGGCGGTGAGCGTGTCCTCCAGCCCCATCATCGGCACCATCCCGGCGGTGGCGGCACGGGCGGCGAAGGCCTCGGGCAGGGCTTCGGGTAATGTGGCGGTCAGAAGGAGAGGTTTGCCCGTTGCCTTCTGCGCAGCACCGCCCGCCTCAAAGAGGCACTCCCACGCGGCCGTGTCACAACGGTCGGGCCGGGGGAAATCGGCGATGAGAATGCCCGCGGCCACATCGCCTTGCAGCATGGCGGTGAAGCAGGCGGTCATCTTTGCGGCGTCGTTCCAGATAAAAGTGTGATAATCCAGAGGGTTGGCAAGGGCTATCATTGACCCGAGCGCATCGCGCAGCCCCCGCCTCTGGGCCTCGTTGAGCGGTGGGAACATCACATCATGATCAAGTGCTACATCCGCGATCAGGCTTGCCTCACCGCCCGAACAGGACATGGAGACGATGCGGTTGGAGCTGAGGGGACCCGCGAAATGCAGCAGCTTAAGCGTTTCGAGAAGCGCGGTCAGCCCATTTACCTGCGCGATCCCGAGGCGGCGCAGAAGCGCGCGGGACCCGGCATCGCTTCCGGCAAGGGAGGCGGTGTGCGACACGGTCGCGGCCTGCGCTTGGTCCGAGCGCCCTGCTTTCAGCGCCACGATAGGCTTGCCCAAGGCCCGCGCCTCGGCGGCCAGAGCCTCGAACGCAGGAATGTCCCCGATGCCTTCGATATGCATACCAAGGGCTGTGACCCGGTCATCGCGGAGCGCGGCGAGGCCCATTTCTGCAAGGCCGGTTTGCGCCTGATTGCCTGCTGTGAGCACATAGGCCAGTGGCAGTCCGCGTGCCTGCATGGTCAAATTAATCGCCATGTTGGAGCTTTGCACGAGGATGGCTGCCCCCTGCTCGACGCGCTGACCGCCATGCTGGTCCGGCCACAAAAGTGCGCCATCGAGATAGTTGATGAACCCGTAGCAGTTTGGGCCGAGCACGGGCATGTCGCCCGCCGCTTCCAACAGGGCTGCTTGCAGATCGGTCCCATCACCTGTTTCTGCCTGTGCTTCGGCAAAACCACTGGCAAAGCAAACCACACCGCCTGCGCCCATGGCGCTGAGACTGCGCACGGCGTCGATGGTGGCGTGGCGGTTGATACCAAGAAAGACGGCGTCGGGCGGGCTGGGCAAGTCGTCAAGCGAGGGATAGGCGGGCGTGCCTGCGACCTCGGTACGGGTTGGGTGGACGGGCCAGACGGGGCCTGCATAGCCCATCTTGGCGCATTGCTCGATCACCGATGCGCACCATGCGCCACCGCCGACCACAGCGATAGATTCGGGCCGGAAGAGGCGGCCGAGGTCGCGCGTCATTGTGATGTCGCTCCAAAAAGAAAAGAGCCTTCGGCGAGGATATTTGCGGCAAGAAGAATATACATTTTGTTAACCAAAATCGGTGACTTTCTGAGAGCGGGACAGGCGGGGACGCCGATGGACGTGCAAGGAGAAGATCTTGTGTCTTTTCGTGAGGGGGCTGCTTGTTGGGCACCCCCTCTTCTTCTTGCCGTAAATATCCTCGCCGAAGGCATAAAATCTCTTACGCGCCCAAGGGCCGCAGGAGATCACGGCTGATGATGTGGCGCTGGATCTCAGAGGTGCCGTCCCAGATGCGCTCAACGCGGGCATCGCGCCAAAACCGCTCGATCGGGAAGTCGTCCATCAGGCCCATGCCGCCATAGATCTGGAGCGTGGCATCCGTCACGCGCGCCAGCATTTCGGAGGCGTAGAGCTTGGCCGAAGCGATCTCGCGGTTGGCGGGCAGGCCTTGATCCAGCCGCCATGCGGAGGCGAGGGTGAGCCAGTCGGCGGCGTCGATCTCCGTGATCATATCGGCGATCTGGAAGCTCACGCCTTGGAACTTGCCGATGGCTTGGCCAAACTGCTCACGCTCTGCCGCGTAGGCCAGCGCCATGTCGAAGCATCGGCGCGCGCGGCCAACGCTCATTGTGGCCACTGTGATGCGCGTGGCGTAGAGCCATTCGTTCATCACGGCAAAGCCGCCATCGACCACGCCCAGCACTTGAGCATCTGGAAGGCGGCATTCATCGAATTCGAGGATCATGTTCTTGTATCCCCGGTGGCTGACGGATTTGTAGCCGTCGCGGATGGTAAAGCCGGGGGTGCCGCGATCGACGAGGAAGGTCGTGATGCGTTTTTTGGGACCTTTTGGCGTGTCATCCTCGCCCGTGGCCGCAAAGACGATCAGGAAATCTGCATGATCCGCGCCGGATATGAAGTGCTTCGTGCCGTTGAGCACCCAGTCGCCACCATCCCGGCGGGCCGCGCATTTCATGCCCCGCACGTCCGAGCCGGCCCCCGGTTCGGTCATGGCCAGCGCGTCCATCCGCTCGCCGCGCACCGCGGGAAGGAGGTATTTCTCGCGCTGCTCGCCTTCGCAAGCCATCAGGATATTCTGCGGCCGTCCGAAAAAGTGGTTGAGCGCCATGGAGCCGCGCCCCAGCTCGCGTTCGACCAGTGCGAATTCCAGATGGTTGAGGCCTGCGCCGCCTACCTCTTCGGGGAAGTTACAGGCGTAAAAGCCCAGATCGAGGGTCTTTTGTTTGATTGCCTCGGCCACGGTGGCGGGCACTTCGCCGGTGCGTTCGACCTCGGCCTCATGCGGATAGATTTCCTTTTCCACGAAGCTGCGGACGGTGGAGACGATCATCTCCTGTTCGTCGGTCAGGCCAAAATTCATGTCACGTCTCCTTCGCATGCAGCGCGACAAGGCGCTCGACATTGGCGCGCACGGTGGGCGCGGGATCGCAGGTGCGGCGGGTCTCAAGGCTCACATGCAGCATGAATTGATCGCAGGTGGCGAGCAGTTCACCATCCGCCTCGCGGATCATTTCGTGGAAGCAGCGGAGCTTTTTGCCTTGGCCCTCGGTGATGGTCGTGTGGACCTTGACCCTTTCGCCCGCATGGGTTTCGGCCAGATATTTCACGGTGCTCTCCACGGTGAAATAGCTCAGTCCCCCCGCGATATAGTCGTCATCCGCGCCGATATGTGCCATGATCTCTTCCGCGGCATCGGAGAAAAGCTGGCCGTAGCGGCCCTCGTTCATATGGCCGTTCACATCGGTCCAATCGATCGGGATCATGCGGCGCTGGCTGATCAAGGGGACCGCATCTTCCATACGTGGGCGCATGGTCTTTTGGTGCGTGTTGATCAACCGCCCTGATGCGTTGCCCTGTTGCTTGAGCGCGCGCATCATCGCGATCAGATTGCCGTCGCGCTTGCGCTCAAGCTCGCGGATGGTCAGGTGCCCGGATTGCGCGTCGGATTGGTCCGCGATCATCTGGACCAACTCATCAGTCAGTTCCGGCACATCCATCAGCTTGGTCCAGGGCCAGGCCAGGCAGGGGCCGAATTGCTCGATGAAATGCTTCATACCGGCCTCGCCGCCCGCCACGCGGTAAGTCTCAAAGAGGCCCATCTGACCCCAGCGGATGCCGAAGCCGTAGCGGATGGCGTTGTCGATTTCTTCCGTGGTGGCGATGCCGTCCTTGATCAGCCAAAGCGCCTCGCGCCAGACGGCCTCAAGGAAGCGGTCGGCGATATGGGCGTCGATCTCCTTGCGCACGCGCAGGGGGTAGAGGCCGAGCGAGGTAAGCATGTCGGCGGCTGAGTCCACTGCCCCTGCGTCCGTCTGAGGCGAAGCGACAAGCTCGATAAGTGGCATGAGGTAGACCGGGTTGAACGGATGCGCGACCATGATGCGCGAGGGGTCCGCCGCGCCCTCCTGAAGCTCGGACGGTTTGAACCCGCTGGTGGAGGAGCCGATCAGTGCAGCCGGGTGGGCGGCCTGGATATCTGCGTAGACCTTGTGCTTGAGGGCAAGCCGCTCGGACACGCTTTCCTGCACCCATGATGCGCCCGCGACCGCGTCGGCGATGGAGCCGTGAAAGGTGATCTGGCCTTCTTGGGGCAAGGCGTAATCATAGAGCATCGGCAAGGCCTGGCGCGCGTTGCCCATAACCTCGCCGATCTTGCGCTCGGCTTCCGGGTCGGGGTCAAACACTTGCACGTCCCAGCCGTTGAGCGCGAAGCGCGCGGCCCAGCCGCCGCCGATCACGCCGCCGCCGATGATGGATGCTATCTGTTTCATATCATTGTCCGTTTCGGTCTGGCCCGGTCAGGGCGCGTTGGTTTCCGTATGGCCGTCGATGGCGAGGATCTGGCCCGATATCTTGGATGCGGCGGGTGAGGCGAGGAAAAGCACTGTGTCGGCCAGATCATCTGCCGTGACCCATGTGCGCATCGACACGCCGCTCACATATTGCGCGCGCACGTCTGCTTCATCGCACCCCGCGGCGGCGGCTTCCATCGCCACGACGCGGTCCATCCGGTCGCCCTCGACCGCGCCGGGGCAGATCGCGTTGACGCGCACGCCTGCGGGGCCAAGCTCCATCGCCAGCGTTTTCGTGAGGCCAACCAGCGCCCATTTTGATGCACAGTAGGGCGAGCGGAGCGGGTGACCCCATTGGCCCGAGGTGGATGAGGTGATGATGATGCAGCCCGACCCTTGGGCCCGCATCAGGCGCGCGGCCCAGCGGCATGTCAGGAACGCGCCGTGCAGATTGACGGCGACACAGTCCTGCCACGCCTGGTAATCGAGATCCTCAATTCGGCCTGCAGGCCCGCTGGTGCCCGCGTTGGCGCAAACCACGTCGATGCCGCCCCATGCGGTTTCAACTTCGGCAAGGAACGCATCCATCTGTGCCGCGTCCGTCACATCGCAGGTGCGCGCGATGGCACCCGGCAGGGCCGCGGCGGCGCTCTCAACCGCCTTGGGGTCCGCATCGCAAAGCGCCACTTGCGCGCCTTCCGCAGAGAACCTGCGGGCGAGGGTCAGACCGATGCCCGAGCCGCCACCGGTGATCAGGACACGCATGCTCACCCGCGTGGCATCCGCTTGGTCAGGCGCAGCTTCTCGCGCACCTCGCCGGGTGTCATGATCCGCGCGCCCAAGCGCTCGATGATCTCGACGGACCGCGTCACGAGCTGATGGTTTTCGGCCAGAACGCCGCGGTCCAGCATCAGGTTATCCTCAAGCCCCACGCGCACGTTGCCGCCCGCCAGAACGGCGGCGGCGACGTAGGGCATCTGGTCCCGGCCCAGCGAGAATGCGGACCATGTCCAGTCGGACGGCACGTTGTTGACCATCGCCATGAAGGTGTTGAGGTCATTGGGCGCCCCCCATGGCACCCCCATGCAAAGCTGCACCAACGCATCTTTTTCAAGCACGCCATCTGCGACCAGTTGTTTGGCATACCAAAGATGGCCCGTGTCGAACGCCTCGATCTCGGCGCGCACGCCCAGATCGGTCATCATGCCGCCCATCGCAGTCAGCATGCCGGGCGTGTTGGTCATGACGTAATCAGCCTCGGCGAAATTCATCGTGCCGCAATCGAGCGTGCATATCTCGGGCAGGCATTCGGCCACATGGACCATACGCTCGGTTGCGCCGACCATGTCTGAGCTGTCTTGCACGGGCAGGGGGTTTTCGGGATCGCCAAAAATCATATCGCCGCCCATCCCGGCGGTGAGGTTCAGCACTACATCCGTGTCCGAGGCGCGGATGCGGTCGGTCAGCTCGCGGTAGAGTTTCGGATCGCGGCTGGGCGCGCCGGTCTCGGGGTCGCGCACATGGCAATGAACCACGGCTGCGCCGGCCTTTGCGGCGGCGATGGCGCTGTCGGCGATCTGCTCGGGGCTGCGCGGGACATGTGGGCTGCGATCCTGCGTGCCGCCGCCACCTGTGACGGCACAGGTGATGAAGACATCCTTGTTCATGGTCAGCGGCATATCGGCGACTCCTTTTGGGTGGCAGGTTCGCGGTTGAGCCTACTTCGCTGGACGTATAGCCGCATTTGCCGTAATGGACAGCTATGATGCAGAAATGGACAAAACCACTCCCACGGCCCATTCGGGTGAGCGTGCTGATTTTCGATCAATTTTCCAACCTCTGCCTTGCCAATTGTCTTGAGCCAATGCGCGCCGCCAACACCGTGACGCGCAGCGCGGCGTTTGACTGGTCCATCCTCACCCCTGATGGTGCGCCCGTCACCTCATCTTCTGGGATGCAGGTTTTGCCCCATGCGGCGTTGGGTGATATGGCACCGTGCGATTACCTTTTCGTGCATGCAAGCTACGGCCATGAAGCCCTGAACACGGCCCCTATGCGCCGGGCGATCACCCGTGCGGCGCGGCAGGCGGATGTGGTTGTCGGGCTCGATGCGGGGCCATGGCTTCTTGCGGCGGCGGGAATGCTGGAAGGGCGCCGCGCGACTTTGCATTGGGACCTGATCGAGCCGTTTGGCGAGGCGTTTTTGCAGGTGGATGTGCAGCGCGCCCGCATGGTGCGCGACGGGCCCGTCATTACCTGCGCCGGCGCGATGTCGGCGCTGGATCTGATGCTGGAGCTCATCGGGGATCACCTTGGGACGGCGGGGCGGCTCGATGTGGAGGATCATGTGATGCATGGAAGCCGGACGCATGCGCCGGACCCTCAAGGGCGTGCGCCGATGATCCGCCGAGCGCTGGCGCTGATGCGTGCGCATGTGGAGCAGCCTCTGGCACTGGGCGCTTTGGCCGCGGCCTTGTCGGTGCAGCCGCGCACGCTGGACCGTCGGTTCCGCGCCGCTTTGGGCGCACCGCCGGGCACGGTGTATCGGCATTTGCGCCTGTCAGAGGCGTTGAAGCTGTTGGAGAGCACGCGGCTCAGCGTGTCGGAGATTGCCGTGCGCTGTGGTTACGAATCACCCGCCGCGCTCGCGCGCGCGATGCGCCGCCGCTATGGCCGCGCGCCGTCAAATTTGCGCAGCGCGTTTTAGCTGCTTTCTTCTTCAAGGTGCATCTTCATGTCGATCAGCACCTTCTGAAGCTGGGTCGTTTCACGCAGCAGGCGCTTGGCCTCGTTCACCGTGATCACACCATCCTCGATAGATTGCTGATACTCGGCCATGAGCATCGCAAACCGCTGGCTCAGGGCGATGACGTCTTTGTTCACCCCGCCCTCTTCCTTGGCGTTGCGTCTCTCCGCGCTGAACTCAAGCGATATGCCCTTCAACTCGGCCAAGGCCGCGGTCACATGGGGGTAGGAGGCGGCCTCTTCGAGTGCTGCCACGGCATCGACGGGGATGAAACGGTCTGCATGTTCGTCGTGGTCCGAGTAATAGCGGCCCAACGTCGCCTTTGACTTGCCCGTCAGTTGGCAGGCAGGTTCAATGCCCACATCTTTAACCAACGCCTCGGTGTGTTTTTTCAAATAACTGCCCATGGCCGACATACACTTATCCTCAAAAAAAACCTGAACGCTTCATGACGTAGCGCCGCTTGCGCTCTTTCCACCTATCGACTTACGTGGGAAATGTCATTTCTAAATCTTGGCATCCGGTGCGCACGCGCACAAGGCGGCGCCTCTGCCCGATGCCGATCTGCGGGTCCCTCACACCTCCCGCCGCAAGATGACCGAGCCCACGGAGTATCCCGCCCCAAAGGAGCAGATCAGCCCAATATCACCCGCGCCCATATCATCGGAGTATTTCGAGAAAGCGATGATAGACCCTGCCGAGGAGGTGTTGGCATAGTCTTGCAGGATATTGGGCTGCTCCTCGGCGCTTGGCGCGCGGCCAAGCACTTTGCGGCCAATAAAGTCGTTCATCGATTTGTTCGCCTGATGCAGCCAGAGCCGTTTGAGCGCATCCGCCGTGATGCGTTCGTCCTCCAGATGGTCGTGGATATGATCGCTGACCATGGGCAGCACCTCTTTGAAAACCTTGCGTCCCTCTTGCATGAACTGCATGTCGCGCCGGTCCTCCATCTGGCCCCGGCTGCGCCGCAGATATCCGTTATTGTTGCGGATGTTGTTGGAGAATTGCGTGGCACAGCGCGTGCTGAGAATGTCGAACTTCGCCCCCTTCGCGGCCTCCGACGGCTCGACCACGACGGCGGTGCAGACATCGCCGAAGATGAAGTGGCAATCGCGGTCGCGCCATTCCAGATGGGCCGAACAGATCTCGGGGCTGACCACAATGGCGCATCGCGCGGAGCCTGCGCGCACCATATCTGCTGCTGCCTGTATCCCGAACGTGGCTGAGGAACAGGCGACATTCATGTCGAACGCAAACCCGCCTGCGCCCAGAAGCTCCTGAATTTCCACGGCAATGGCAGGATAGGCGCGCTCGTGGTTGGATGCGGCGCAGATGATCAGATCAACCTCATCGGCACGCCGCCCGGCCTGTTTCAGCGCATCGCGGCATGCGCTCAGCGCCATTTCGGCCATCATCGAGGGCATATCATCGGCGCGTGGCGCAAAGGTGGGATGCATGATTTCGGGATCGAGAATCCCGGACTTGTCCATCACATGGCGCTGGTGAATGCCCGAGGCGCTGATGATGAAATCCGTGCTGGAATGGGCTTTGGCCTCCACATCACCTGCGTCGATAGCGGTGGCGTTCTGAGCGTTGAAAAGGTCCGCATAGGCGTTGAACGCCATGACCAATTCGTCATTGGTAATGACTTGTGGCGGGGTGAAAACGCCAGTTCCGGTGATGGCGGGGGGTGTCATAGTGGTGCTCCCAAATACCCGACAGGTGTCGCCGCCCGCTGCCGCAGCGTCAAGCGTAACCGAGCGTCAGTTGACCAAGTGCGGGCCGGTGCCGGTCTCAAAGAAGGTTTTGAGGTTCTCAACGGCCAGCATCCCGATTCGGGCCCGCACCTCCAGCGCGCCGGTGCCCATGTGGGGCGAGAGCGTCACGTTCTCCATCGCGATCAGGGCCTCGGGCACGTTTGGCTCATGCTCGTAAACATCAAGCCCCGCGCCCGCGATCCGGCCTTCGCGCAGCGCGTCGATCAGCGCGCCTTCGTCAATGATATCGCCGCGCGCGATGTTGATGAGGTGGGCATGGCTTGGCATTTGTTTCAGGGCGGCGGCGTCGATCATGTGGTAGGTCTCTGCCCCGCCCGGCACACAGATGAAGGTGATATCGGCGCGGCTCAGCACCTCTTGTAGATCCATCCGCGTAGCAGGGAATGGCACGTCCTTGTCCGAGCGTGCGGTGTAGAGCACGTTCATCCCGAAGCCATAGTGACAGCGGTGGGCGATGGCCGAGCCGATACGCCCCATGCCAATGATTCCGGCTGTCTTGCCGGTGATGTGGGTCCCCAGAAGCTGCGTGGGGTGCCAGCCGTCCCAGCGGCCGGCGCGCAAGATACGCTCGCCTTCACCGGCGCGCCGGGCCGTCATCAGCATCAGGGTCATGCCGATATCGGCCGTCGCATCGGTCACGGCGCCGGGCGTGTTGGTCACGGCGATCCCGCAGGCGCGGGCGGCGGCGGCGTCGATATGGTTGTAGCCCACACCAAAGTTGGAGATGACCTTGCAACGGTGATGGCCGTCGCCAAAAATCTCCGCGTCAAAATTATCGCCCAGCGTGGCCAGCACGCCATCATAAAGCGCCAACGCCGCGCGCATCTCTGCCGGTTTCATTGCGGCGGTGCTGTCGCGGATTTCCACCTCGAACGCGGCCTCGGCGGCGGCGATCACATTATCTGGCAGGGGGCGGGTGAGAAAGACGCGGGTCACTGCATCCGCTCGCCTGGAGGCACATCCGTATCGGGGCGGATGAGGACGATATCCCCGTTTTCGTCGGCAAGGCCCAGCACCAGAACCTCTGAGCGCACCGGCCCGATCTGGCGCGGCGGGAAGTTGACCACGGCCATGACTTGCGTGCCGATCAGCCCCTCGGGTGTGTAGTGTTTGGTGATCTGGGCCGAGCTTTTGCGCTCGCCAATCTCCGGGCCGAAATCAATCCAGAGCTTCAGGGCGGGCTTGCGCGCTTCGGGGAAGTCTTCGGCCCGCGTGATGCGGCCCGCGCGGATATCCACGGCCAGAAACGCGTCAAAGGTAATTTCAGCCATTGGAAAGCTCCCGTGATCGTTTTGCGGCTGCCGCTACGGTGTTCTGCATCAGTGGCGGCAGGCCATGTGCGCCGTTCATTAGGACCTCAAGCCCGGCTTGCGTGGTGCCGTTTGGTGAGGTGACGTTGACGCGAAGCTGGGCGGGGGTCTCGGTCGCGGCCTCCGCCAGAGCGCCCGCGCCTGCAACGGTCGCCTTGGCCAGTTGCATCGCCAATTCCGGCGCCAGCCCTTCGGCTTCACCCGCGCGTGCCAGACATTCGATCATGTGAAACACATATGCCGGGCCGGAGCCCGAGACGCCCGTGACCGCATCCATCTGCGCCTCGGCCTCAAGCCGCACGACCTGACCCACAGCACTCAGAAGCGCCTCGGCCAGATCCATTTGCGCGGCGGTGGTTTTGGTATTGCCGATGATGGCGGTGATCCCGCGCCCCACGGCGGCGGGGGTGTTGGGCATGGCGCGGATGATGGGGCTTTCCGCGCCCAGAGCGGTCTCGAACGCGGCGATGGATGTGCCTGCGGCCACGGAGACAAAGAGCGTGTCAGCCCCGCCCATGGCCGCTATCGCGGGCAGCGCAGCGCCCATCATCTGAGGCTTCACAGCGATGAGAACGATCGCAGGTGCCTCGGGCAGATCGCCGCCGATATGCACACCCGTGCCGCGCAACCACTCCGAGGGGTTTGGATCAATCACCCATACGCTGCTTGCAGGCAGCCCGCCCTCCAGCCATCCGGCCAGCATGGCAGAGCCCATTTTGCCGCAACCCAAGAGCACGAGGCCACGTTCGGCTACAAAATCCATATTCATGAAAGTCCCCCGCGATTGTCCCACGGGAGCGAGGTTTACGCCCGCCCGTAGGCCTCTGCAATGGCGACCTGAAGTGCCTCGGCAGGTTCCTGATCACCCCAGACGACAAGTTGAAACGCCGGGTAGTAACGTTCGGCACTGACCACGGCCGCGCCAATCATCGTGTCGATCTGCTCGGCGCTGGCATCCTGACCGCCGGCGAGGACAAGGCCATAGCGATAGACCATCAGCTTTTGCTCGCCCCAATAGGTGAACGCGCCCGCCCAGCAGCGGTCGTTCACATCGTTGAGGATGTTGTAGAGCGCGGGCATCTTGTCCGCCGGAGGGTCCATGTCGAAGGTGCAGATCATCCGCAGTGTTTCGTCAAAGCCGGACCACGCGAGGGTGATGGAATAGGTCCGCCATTGCCCTTCGACCGCCATGGCGATCTGATCATCGCCAATCCGGTCGAAATCCCATTCATTATGTTGTGCAAGATGCTCAACGATATCAATTGGGTGAATGTCTTCCGTGAGATACTGCTCGGAGAGTGCCATGGTGCCACCTCGGGTTTCGATGGCCGCGTTGCACCTTTTCAAATGCTGCTGCCATGTGCCTGCTCGATGGGCGGAAGCTGATCTTCCGTCCCTTGGATACCATGGTGCGCTACCCGATTCGCTCTGTAAAGCAATTTGTTGTGGATAACCGCAATAAGTTGTGGATGCTCTGCCTTGGTCGTCTATATGCGCCCAATGGTTAACGCGGGAGCGGACTCAGCCCCCATCGTCCAAGGCGCTCAGCGCGCCCGTGTCCTCCAGCACGATGAGATCCTCAAGGATCGCATCGAGGTTCCGGGTGAAGGTGATGATGGCGGCGTCGCGGCGAAGCTGGTCGGGCGCGTCGCGGATAATGACCCGCAGCGCGCGCGCCTTGGCGAGGCGCTTGCGCATGTCGCTAAGCCTATGGGCGCTCTCTGGGGCCATTGGTCAGTCACTCGTACCAAACGCGGCGCGCAGTAGGACAAACCCTGCCAAACAAATGCGCCATTAACTAAAGTTAACGAAGCCTTAATCGTGCAAGAGCCGGTTTGCCATCCCCCAATGGGTTATGGGTTAACTCGTTTCAGGATTTCTTGGAGCCTTCCAGCGCCTCGATCCGCGCCATCAACGCGGCGTTCTCTTCGCGCGCTTTCTGGGCCATGGCGCGCACGGCATCAAACTCCTCGCGGGTGACGAAATCACGATCGGCAAGCCAGCGATCCATCATCGACGACATCGCCGTCTCGGCCTCCTGCTTGGCGCCTTGCGCCACGCCCATCGCGTTGGTCATCAGTTGGGAGATATCGTCGAGCACTTTGTTCCGGCTTTGCATGGGGCATCCTTTGGCGTTTTGCTTTGCCTTTATATGGGGCATGGGCCTCGGCATCTCAAGGTTGACTTCCCATCGGGGGGCGGTGACAGATGCGGACATGCTGGCCGCTATTCCTTTTCCCCCGCTCTCGCCCGAGATTTTCTCTGTCACCCTTTTCGGGACGGAGTTTGCGCTGCGGTGGTATGCGATGGCCTATATCGTCGGCATCGTTCTGGGTTGGCGGCTGATTGTGAGGACCGTGCAGCGGGAGCGGCTCTGGCCCCATGATCCGGTGATGACACCGGCCCAAGTCGAGGACCTGCTGACTTGGGTTGTTCTGGGCGTGATCCTGGGAGGGCGGCTTGGTTTCGTGCTGTTTTACCAGCCGGGATATTACCTCGCCAACCCGTCCGAGATCTTGATAGTTTGGCAGGGGGGTATGTCGTTCCATGGCGGGCTGTTAGGTGTCGTGGTGGTCAATTTCCTGTTTGCATGGCGGCATGGTCTGCGCCCGCTCTGGGTGGCCGATATGATGTGTATGGTGGCGCCGATCGGGCTTCTGCTCGGGCGGCTTGCCAATTTCATCAACGCAGAGCTTTGGGGCCGTCCAACCGATGCGCCTTGGGGGGTGATATTTCCCGGCGTGGCGGCGCAGGACTGTGAAGGCATCGCACCGGGGCTATGTGCGCGCCACCCGTCGCAGCTTTATGAGGCCGGGCTTGAGGGGCTTTTGCTCGGGGCATTGCTTATCTTCCTTGTCTATATGCGGGGCGCGCTGCGCTGGCCGGGGCTCATCTCGGGGCTGTTTTTCCTCGGTTATGGGGCATCACGTTTCTTTGTAGAGTTCTACCGGCAGGCCGATGCGCAGTTCATCACGCCGGACAATCCGCTGGGCTATGCGCTTGAGTTTGGTGGTGTGGGCCTCAGCATGGGGCAAATCTTGTCGCTTCCAATGATCGGCGTGGGGCTCATCGTGATCCTCTTCGCACGGTCGCGCCCCGCATGACCCCTCTGGGCACGCAAATCGCGGCCCAGATTGAGGCAGGCGGACCAATCACGCTGGCCGAGTATATGTCCCTTTGCCTGATGTACCCCGAGCACGGGTATTACGC
>JBASXE010000324.1:0-3748 GCA_049276875.1 Roseovarius sp.
GGTCCAACGCGTGGCGTCACGACGCGCGCGCTCTTCTGCAGTGTAAAGGAGCCCTGCCGGCTTTGAAGTCATATGCTGTGTCATTCACCGCTCCCAAGGTGGCTACATCTCCGACGATAAGGCCGACAATGGGGTGGTGTCAACTTTGATTTACACATTTAGCGCGCGAAATCCGCACTGTCTAAAATCCGAGACCTCAGCCAATTTTCGCTGTTTTCCGCAATAAAAACCCAAAAAAATTACCGGCTGCGGGAGAGCCCCTCTATAAACTGTCTATTTTCTTTGACATTTCTGACCATTCGGAAAACAATACGTCTTAAGTGGCTGCATCTCTGCTCGCGGTCGCAACTTTGACCTACAACACACGAATAAAGACTGGGGATACGATGTCGCAGAACGCCGAACGAAACGCCGCACAAGGATCTGGGCCCGTGACACAGCGTGTTGGCGATCTTGCAGATTTCGCGCTTTCGATCGTCGCCTCCCGCACCACCCCACAGAAAGCTGGGTCCGTGTTTATTGATAAATTGTTGCAGTCCGCCATGGGCCGATCAGAAGACGGGCACCGCGCCGTCACCCAGCAAATGCTGGAGATGGGCATCTCGCCCGAAGCCATTGTAGATCATTACATTCCTGCCGCTGCCCGCCGCATGGGCGACGAGTGGACCGATGACATCAGCAGCTTTGCCGAAGTGACCATTGGCACCGCCCGTCTTCAGGCGCTCGTGCGCGAATTATCTGCGGTCTGGACGGCAGACGGCGCGATGGGCGCCGCGGGCACCAAAGGATCCGTCATCGTGGCTGTTCCGATGGATGCGCAGCACACGTTGGGCGCCTCGGTGGTCTCAACACGGTTGCGGCGCGAGGGGCTTTCAGTCCGCCTCGCCCTCGGGGTATCGCCCGATTCGCTTCAGGCGATGCTGGACACAGGAAATTACAGCGCTGTCTTCATCTCATCGTCGCTTGGCGATGGGCTGGACGCGATCACGGCCCTCGTCAGGGCCATCAAGAACCATTCCGACGGACCGACCATTCCCGTTGTTCTGGGCGGCAGCGTCGCGGGCGAGCCCGAAGACCTGCTTGGCAGAATCGGCGCCGGCCTCGTCACATCCGATCTGGATGAAGCCCTCGTCTTTTGTGGCCTCGAGGCGGGGTGAGGTTGATGTCAACTCAGACATCGACGGACACGCAAAGCGCATGCCAGCGCCGAGTAAAGGACGCCTGATGAACTCCGGAGGAACGCAAAACTGGGATCTCGGCGCCGTGCCGATGATCGAACCAGAGATGCTTGCCGAGATGATCTCGACCATCTCGGACCTTGCCTTGGTGATCGACATGGATGGGATTATCCTCTCGGTGCTAAACGCCCCGGATCACACTGCATTTTCTCATGTAAAATCATGGGAAAGCAAGGATATCCGCAGCACCCTCATGCCCGACAGCGTCGGGAAATTCGAGCGTGCAATTGAAGAGCATCGCGCAGATCCCGACCGTCAGCAGCGCACGCAGATGAACCATATGTCGTCCCAGCCGGGGCAGGATTCAGCGGTGCTCTATTCCTTTTTCGACATCGGCCCGGATGGGGCAATCCTGATGATGGGCCGCGATCTGCGCCCTGTCGCTGATTTGCAGCAACAACTGGTCAACGCCCAGATCGCGCTGGAACAGGATTTCGAGCGGCAGCGCGAATATGATACCCGCTTCCGCGTTCTCATGAAGGCGAGCCATGATGCGATTGTGTTCGTCTCGGTCGCCAACGGGCGCATCACAGACGTCAATGGTGCCGCCGCAGCCCTTCTGGGTCAAACATCTGAAGAGCTGACAGGCGCTGATTTCGCCGCAATTTTTGAGGATCAAGGCAAGAGCGAATTGATGGCTGATATGGCCGCCTCCGCCCTTTCGGAGGGCAATACGGAGGTCTCACTGGTTCTGCGCGGGCGCCGCCGGATGGTTTTGCGCGCCGCACCCTCGTTTTTCCGCGCGGCAGGTGAACGTATGATGCTGTGCCGTCTGGAAGAGCAAGCAACAGATCGCGCAGGCACCGATGTGCTCGCGCGCTACATGACGGGCTTGTTCGAGAACGGGCCTGATGCATTGGTCTTTGCCAATCGTGATGGCATGATCGTCGCGGCAAATGACGCCTTCCTCAGCCTCACGGACAGCGCCCATGGCACCGCCGTGAAAGGCCGCAGCCTCGCTGATTTTCTTGGGCGCGGTGTGGTGGACCTCAAGGTTCTGCTGGAAAACGCCGCCCGCTCGGGCCGGATGCGACTCTATGCGACCAAGGTCAAAGGGCAGTATGACAACGAGCGCCCCGTGGAGATTTCCGCGACCTATCTCGCCGATGCCGCCCACCCTGCCTATATTTTCGTCATGCGCGATGCGGAAGTCACCGACAAGACCCGCGCCCTCGCAGGCCCCGGTGCAGTGGGCGACAACCGCAAGTCTGTGGTCGAGCTTGTGGGCAGTGCGACCCTCAAAGAGATCGTTGCGGATACCACTGATGTCATTGAGAAACTTTGCATCGAAACCGCAGTGGAACTCACCGACAACAACCGCGTCGCAACCGCCGAAATGCTTGGCCTCTCACGCCAGTCTCTCTATGTGAAACTGCGTAAATATGGCCTGATTTCACGCGACACAGAGTAGCTTGCCTCCCTTTTAAGCAAGGCTTTTCTGCTATAGTGTAAATCTGGATTTACACTTGCGAATTTCATAGTGTCAGACTAAACTGACACTATGGCTGATACCCCAATCATCACACCCCGGCGCTACCCTGATCCGCTCGCATTGCTGCGGTTGATCAAGCCCATTACGTGGTTTCCACCGATGTGGGCTTATCTTTGTGGCGCCGTATCCTCGGGGGCTTCGCCCTCAGGGCAATGGTTCTTGGTGATTCTGGGTGTGATCCTTGCAGGCCCCGTGGTGTGCGGAATGAGCCAGGCCGCCAATGATTGGTGCGACCGCCATGTGGACGCAATCAACGAACCGGACCGCCCCATCCCATCAGGCCGCGTGCCCGGTCGCTGGGGTCTCTATGTGGCTCTGGCCATGACGGGCCTGTCAATGCTGATCGGTTGGCAACTGGGCCCTTGGGGCTTTGGGGCGACGATCCTCGGTGTTCTCGCCGCCTGGGCCTACTCGGCCGAGCCTGTGCGCGCCAAGCGGTCGGGCGTCTGGGGTCCGGGCCTGTGCGGTCTGTGCTACGAGACACTGCCCTGGATCACTGGTGCCGCCGTCCTGGCCGCCGGGGCGCCCTCTTGGGAGACGATGCTGATCGCACTCCTCTACGGTCTGGGGGCGCATGGCATCATGACCCTCAATGATTTCAAGGCCCTCGAAGGCGATCGGCAGATGGGGCTCAACTCCCTGCCCGTCACGATGGGCCCCGCGCGTGCCGCGCGCCTCGCCTGCTGGGTCATGGCGATCCCGCAAGTGGCCGTCATAGCGCTTCTCTTCACATGGGAGCGCCCGTGGCACGCTCTGGCCATCGCGGCCCTTCTGGCGGTGCAATTCTGGGCAATGCGCGTCCTTCTGAGCGATCCCAAGGGCCGCACGCCATGGTATAACGGCACAGGCGTCACGCTCTATGTATCGGGCATGATGATCGCCGCCTTCGCCCTGCGCGCCTTTGGAGGTGTCTCATGAAGCTGAGCTGGGTCCAGATCTTCCGCCTCGGCCTCGTGCAGATGGCGCTTGGCGCGATTGTCGTGCTGACCACCTCGACGCTGAACCGTCTGATGATAGT
>JBASXE010000325.1:0-2357 GCA_049276875.1 Roseovarius sp.
CACATGGGCTTTCCCCGGACGAATACGCGCGCATCCTCGAGATCATCGGGCGCGAGCCCAGCTTTACCGAGCTTGGCATCTTCTCGGCCATGTGGAACGAGCATTGCTCCTACAAATCCTCCAAGAAATGGCTCCGCACCCTGCCCACGACCGGCCCTCAAGTCATCTGCGGCCCCGGTGAGAACGCAGGCATCGTTGATATCGGCGACGGGCAATGCGTGGTCTTCAAGATGGAGAGCCACAACCATCCGTCCTATATTGAGCCCTACCAAGGGGCGGCCACAGGGGTCGGGGGCATCCTGCGCGATGTCTTCACCATGGGTGCACGGCCTATTGCTGCGATGAATTCCCTGAGCTTCGGCGCGCCTGACCACCCCAAGACACGCCAGCTTGTCCACGGTGTCGTGGAAGGCATCGGCGGCTATGGCAACGCGTTCGGCGTGCCCACCGTGGGCGGGGAGCTTCGGTTTGACCCGGCCTATAATGGCAACTGCCTCGTCAACGCGTTCGCGGCGGGCCTCGCCGATACGGACAAGATTTTCTATTCCGCAGCCAGCGGCGTGGGCCGCCCTGTGGTCTATCTGGGTGCCAAAACCGGCCGGGATGGTGTGGGCGGGGCAACCATGGCCAGCGCCGAATTTGACGACACGATCGAGGACAAACGCCCCACGGTGCAGGTGGGTGATCCGTTCACCGAAAAGCGCCTGATGGAGGCCACGCTGGAGCTGATGGCGACAGGCGCCGTGATCTCGATCCAGGATATGGGGGCTGCGGGCCTCACCTGCTCGGCCGTGGAGATGGGCGACAAAGGCGGGCTGGGCGTGAAGCTCAACCTTGAGACTGTGCCGCAGCGCGAGACCAACATGACCGCCTATGAGATGATGCTCAGCGAATCGCAGGAACGGATGCTGATGGTTCTCGACCCCGCCAAGGAGGCCGAGGCCCGCGCCGTGTTCGAAAAATGGGACCTGGACTTCGCCATCGTGGGCGAGACAATCGCCGAAGACCGGTTCCTCATCCTGCACAATGGCGAGGTGAAGGCGGACCTGCCCCTCGCCGCGCTCTCGGGCACCGCCCCCGAATATGACCGCCCATGGGAAGAAACCCCTGTGCCCGACGCGCTTGATCCCGCCACGGTGCCGCAGGTCGATCCGGTGGATGCATTGCGCATTTTGCTCGCGTCTGCAAATTACAGTTCGCGCGCATGGGTTTACGAGCAATACGACACTATGGTCATGGCCGACACCGTGCGTGGCCCCGGCCTTGGCGGCGGCCTCATCCGCGTGCATGGCACCGACAAACTGCTGGCGTTCACCTCCGACGTGACGCCCCGTTACGTGCAAGCAAATCCCAAAGAAGGCGGTAAGCAGGCCGTAGCCGAGGCTTACCGCAACCTCACAGCCCTGGGCGCGACCCCCCTCGCCACCACTGACAACATGAACTTCGGCAACCCCGAGAAACCCGTCATCATGGGGCAGTTCGTCGGCGCGATCAAAGGCATCTCGGCGGCGGTCAGCGCGCTCGATATGCCCATCGTGTCAGGCAACGTATCGCTCTATAATGAAACCGACGGCCAAGCCATCCTCCCCACCCCTACCATCGGTGCCGTGGGGCTTATTGCGCATGAAGACCTCGCCATCACTGGGACTGCGCGAGACGGCCATGTTGCCCTCGTCATCGGTGAAACGCACGGCCATCTCGGCCAATCGGCCCTTCTGGCCGAGGTGTTTGGCCGCAATGAAGGCGATGCGCCCCAGGTCGATCTGGAGGCCGAGCGCCGCAACGGCGATTTCATCCGCGCGAATGTGGAGCTGATCCGCGCCTGCACCGATCTCAGCGATGGCGGCCTTGCCATGGCAGCCTTCGAGATGGCCGAGGCAGGTGGCATTGGCGTCATCCTCGACGCGGAAGACACGGCCACCCTCTTTGGCGAAGACCAAGGCCGTTACCTTGTCGCGTGCAACTTCGATCAGGCCGAAGGTTTGATGATCGCGGCGGGCCAAGCTGGTGTGACCGTCACAAGCGTAGGCCAGTTCTGCGGGGATATGGTGAAATTTGGCACCACCAGCGCGCCCTTGGCGGACCTCACCGAGACCTACCGCACATCCTTTGCGTCCACCTTCGCCTGAGCTGTCCGGACCCGGATCCGGACGAAAGCGAGGATTTTGAATATTTAAGCCAAGAAAAAGCCCGGCAGGAGTGACACCTCCAAGCCGGGCTTTCTTCTTAGGGGTACCTCTATAAATTGCGCGGATCTTTGCGCTGCGGTATGATTGAGCATTGAACCGGCACAGGGAATGCATCGATGGCGCAGATGGGGTTTTTCGATCTTTCGGACCGTTATGCGAGCTTGGACG
>JBASXE010000326.1:0-1904 GCA_049276875.1 Roseovarius sp.
GCATCTGCGCGACATGCTGCGGCTTGGACAGCACGACGCCCTTGGCGGTCAGCTCAGTGAAGCTCTTGACTCCATGGGTCTTGAACTCGAGCACATGCCAGGTTTTCGGGGCCTCGAGCAAACCGAGGGCGACGCCATCCAGCGAGCCGCCAAAATGACCGCCATGGGCCTCCACGCGGATTTGCCGTCCTGTTTCGGGGTCTAGTTCCAAAACAGTGGCCCCTGTGGCGCGCAGGTTGCGCACCATACGGTCCTCTTCCAGCTGGCCGGTCTCAAACAGACGCAGCAGGCGGCCGCAAAAGCGTGGCGGCGTCACCCAGCGGAAATCATACCAGAGCGCGCGTGCGCAAGATTTACCGATGATGGATGCGCCGAGATGGTCACGGAAGCCATCGCCTTGGCGGGCCTCATAATCGGCGTAGATCGCCGTCAGCGTTGGCGTGGGTGGTGCGGGAAGATCAGCCATCACCAGCCCTCCCGTTCGCTACGAGCATGGGCTTCGGCCAGAATGCCGCTCCAAGTTTCCGGGTCGTGGCGCTCGCGCAGGACGCCGATCAGAGCATCTTTCAGCTTTTCGCGGCGACGGCGGCCGGTGCCTTTGGAAAGCAATTCTGCCCGTTCGCGGCACAGGTGGCGCAGCGCGGTTCTTGCCCGGTGAAACCAGTCAGGGTCGATAGGCTTTTGCCCCCGCTGGCGCGCCAGATCGGCGGTCGCGATCTGCGTGCGGATCTTGGCAATATCGTCGTCGAGTTCGATCAACCGGCGCTGGTCAGCAGGCAAGCCGGGGCTGATCACGGCCCCAAGATCATTCTCGGGGGCCGCGTTATGCGGGTCAGTCATAGGAATATCCTCAGATGGGTTTGGGCGCTGCCCCGTCAGTCAGGCAAGCGGGGCAGCGCGATTGATCAGCCCTTCTTGTTCCAGGGCGCAGAGGCCATCTTGGGCGGCGCGGAAGCGGCCTGCGTTGAGGGCGGTGCTGCAGCAGGCTTTGCCGCAGCGGCCGTGGCGCCCCCACCTTCAGGCGGCAAATAAGCAATGGCATTGCTCTCGCCGTAGCCGTTCTTCGGCGGCTTGATCTTCACCTGGATCGTCATCGGGATCAGGTGCAGCTCCTCGCGGTCGCTCACATGCATCCGGCCCGTCGCATGGCAGATTGCCGATAGCGTCCGCTGTGCAATCTCGACCGTGGTGGGCTGCGGGTTCACGAGGTTCAACTGATCAAAGATCTTCCGGCCTTTATACTGGCCGTCCAAAATATCCAGCATCAGCCAGAGAAACTGCCCCATACCGTTGCGGGTAACGCGCATTTCACTCTCGACGATCTGAGCACGGTATTTGCCTGCGGGCAGCAGCTCATAAGGGGTGGTGGGTTCAACGCTGGTGGCGTCAAAGGACGTATCAAAACGTGCCATGGTCATATCCTTTCAAGGCAATCATTGAGATTGGGGCATGGCTGCCAGGAACTCCGACCACGAAAGCGGCAGAGTGTCCGGCAAACCGTAACGGTTTTTGGCAAGGACGGCGGGACGCTCTTCAGTGTGCATGACGCGCGCACCGGACCCGAGCGCGCGGGTCACCTTCTTGTTGAAGCCGACATCGGATTTGGCGACCGAGATCTGGTAATTGGCAAAAAGAACCACATCCGAATGCTCCTGCAGCAGTGCCGAGGCCCGGGTCTGCAATTTGATCACATACCGATCGTAGGGCTCATGCTCGGGGCTATCGAAACGCTTGATGTCGGTATGGGCGATCTGGATGACCGCCATGCCCTTTTGGTCGCGCAGCGCGTTCAGCTTGTCGAGATATTCGCGCCATACGGTCAGTGCCTCGGCATAGCCTTTGCCAAAGCCCGGTGTTTCGATCGAGGCCCAGCCATTGCGCTTGCAGGCTTCGGCCCAGATCAG
>JBASXE010000327.1:0-1695 GCA_049276875.1 Roseovarius sp.
TTATCCTCACAAGCCCGGCGGAACGCATCTGCAGCGGCGCTCCCTGCATCAGCTGAAGCCCCCGCGAAAGGATTTTCGATATCGCCAAGGCTGATCTCACCAATCTTACCAAAAGTGGTCTCAATGCCCACAGCCGCGAGAGCATCACGGATCTTGCCGGTAAAGGCATCAATCTTGGTAATCGCACCATTTAGCATAGCCCCGATACCATCAAGCATTCGGTTGGCCGCCGAGAAGACGAGATCGCCAATCACGGCTGGCAAACGCGACCAGATCTCGCGGACAGCCATTAGGGCACCCTCGAAGGTGTTGGCTGTGGTGTTGCCAAAGCCCACGATACTCTCGATGGCTCCGGCCATACCGGAAGCGGCATCAGCCTTCATATCGTAGAACATGGCGGTAGCCGCAGCCCCGGCGCTTGATGCCCCCATCTTGATCCGGCCCCAAACCTCGACCGCAACGTCTTTCAAGAGGCCCATAGCCTCGCCGAAGCCCCCTGCCCCAGAGGCAAGACGCGTGAACCAATAGACCAACTCGCCTGCGCCAACGATCAGAGCACCGATGCCGGTGCGGATGTGCGCACCTTTCAAGTCAACACGCGTGGTGGCGAGGCCTCGGACCGAGAGTGCCGCGGCAGCCATCGCGGTCGCCCAGCGACCAGCGAGGAAACTGGCGAAGGTGCTCGCATAGATCGCCAGCCGGTCAAGGTTGCTCAGCACCGCGTCGAACCCCCGACTGATTGGGCTTGTGCTGGACGCCAGCGCGACAAACGCATTGGCTGCAGCCTCCAGCGATGGGGCGAGAGCCACAGCAATCCGGTTGCGCACCCCAGCGAAGACCTGACCGATGCTGACCAGCGCGAGTTCGGATCGACGCATCGCGGAAATCGCATCCGCATCAAGTACAGCGCCCAGTGCCTGCGCCTGCGCGCCAAGCCGGGTCATCTCTGCCCCGCCGTTCTGCAAGAGCGGGATAAGTCGTGTCGTGTCTGAGGCCATGGCCTCGAGATAAAAGGTCATCTCCTGTTGGCTGACGCCTGCCTTCTCAAGGCTGTCGACGTAGAGCTGTAGCGCTTCTGGCCCTGAGAGCCGGGCAAACTGATCGGCCGTCACCCCAACACGGGGCGCGATGTTCTCAAAAAAGTCTGCCATCGGACCGCCGCCCGTCTGCAGAAAGTCCCCCACACGGTCATTCACGTCCTTGAGGATATCGGCGAGCTTCTCTTGCTCGATCCCCACCGTGGCGGAGGCCGCCGACCAGCGCTGGAACAGCTCCGGTGCCGCATTTGCAACTTGTGACAGCTGATCAATCTCATTGGCGGCGATGATCGTCGAGCGGGTCATTGCAACAACAGCACCGGCCAAGGCGACCGCAGCAGCTGTCGCGGCAATCTTGGCGCGGCGCGCAAAAGCCGCCATGCGCGCATTGGCTTGATCCAGCTCCCGGCTCAGACGCCCCATGCCCCGCGAGCCGGCCGCACCAACGCCTTCTAGCTCGGCGCGCACTTGTCGGCCGCCAGTCGCAGAGAGGCGGACGGATACCTGTTTGGTGGTCATAGAGTATGTCATCCTTGCAAATCTACGCTTTACGTCTTACGTTTAGATTATCGATGCGTTAAAGGTACAAAAATGACCGAAACAGCAACACTTTCTTCAAAATTCCAAATATCGATTCCTAAGGCGATCCGTACTGCGC
>JBASXE010000328.1:0-4491 GCA_049276875.1 Roseovarius sp.
CGCCCTGATCCATGCCGCCGCCGTAATCACCGCCACCGCCGCCCTGATCCATGCCGCCGCCGTAATCACCGCCACCGCCGCCATAGCCGCCGCCTTGGCCGCCACCACCGGAGTATCCGCCCCCACCGCCGCCGCCTTCGCTGCGACCGTCAAGCATGGTCAGCGTGCCGCCATAGCCTTGCAGAACAACTTCCGTGGAATAACGGTCCTGCCCGGACTGGTCCTGCCACTTGCGGGTTTGCAACTGTCCCTCGATATACACCTTCGAGCCTTTGCGCAGATATTGCTCGGCGATCCGCACCAGACCTTCATTGAAAATGGCGACTGTATGCCACTCGGTCCGCTCTTTGCGCTCGCCTGTGTTTTTGTCTTTCCAATTTTCCGAGGTCGCGATGCGCAGGTTGCACACTTTGCCGCCGTTCTGGAAGCTGCGCACCTCTGGGTCACGTCCCAGATTGCCAATCAAAATGACTTTGTTCACCGATCCGGCCATGCGCCAATCCCCCGAAATTTATCACCCTTGCCCGTGTGCAAGTGCACAGGGTTACATCACCGTGAGCATGAGATGAAAAGGCTTAAATTTGCGTAAAATGCACCAATTCATCGCACGATATTGCCTAAAACCCGCGCGCGGGTAGAAAAGTCGCGCGGAATCAGTATATTGCGAATTGAGTGGGGATGGGATGAGATTCTGACATGACAGTTTCGGGCTTGGCCAAAGTGATCTGCGCATCTGCGCTCTTGATTGGTGCGGGAGGGATGGCGCAGGCTGACCTCTTTTCAAAGAATGCCAAGAGCTTCAAAAGCCAGCTCAAAGTGCTCGATACGCGTGCCTCTTCTCAATACAAAGCCTCCGTTCGTCTCCAGCCGGCAAAGATCAACACACCAACCAAATGGGGTGATGAGAGCGAGCCGTATGACGGGCGGTATCGTGGCGAATATCTGACATTGGCCAAGGCGGCGGCGCGCAAGCACAACGTGCCCGAGGACCTCTTCTTGCGCCTCGTGCAGCAGGAATCCAACTGGAAGCCCACGGCGCTCAGCCATAAAGGCGCGATTGGTCTGGCGCAGCTGATGCCCGGCACGGCGGCCTATCTGCGGGTCGATCCGCATGATCCCAAGCAAAACCTGGAAGGTGGTGCGCGCTATCTGGCGAAGCAATACCGAGAGTTCGGCTCATGGCGTTTGGCGTTGGCGGCTTATAATGCGGGGCCGGGAGCTGTTAAGAAATATGGCGGCGTGCCGCCCTTCAGCGAAACACGTAACTACGTGAAAGTCATCTGGGGCAGCTGATTATTGATTGACCCGCGAAAGGTTTGGCGACTGAGCGCTGCGGCGCAGATCAGATGGGCTTTTGCCGGTGTGATGCTGAACGAAGCGTGAGAAATAAGCTGCACTGCTGAACCCCAACTGCGCGGCGATAAAACGGATCGGATCGCGCCCCTTCTCCAGCATGTCACGTGCCACATGCAGGACCCGCCCGGTCAGCATATCCGCCGCCGTCATTCCCGCCACGGCCTTGCAACTGCGCGTGAGATGCGTCGGCGTGACGCCCAAACCTCGCGCGTAATCCGCCATCGGCACGCCCGTCGCATGGCTTTGCTCCACCATGGCCGCATAGGCGGTCACCAGACGTTCGGCGGCGCTGGGGGGGGCGGGTGTCTCGTGCTCAATCATGGCGCGGCGCAGCCATATGGTGATCTGTTGGGCCAAAGCGGCCCGCGCCTCATCCGAGAAATCCCGCGGGTGGTTCGTCTCGCGGCTGAGTGCTTCGAGCAGGGAGGTCAGTTCGGACTGGCTCTGCACATCCCGGATGCGCAGGTGCTGCGGACGGTCGGGCATGAGGAACGCACCGCCCGCAGGGATGAGGCAGACGAGGCCGAAACACTGCGGTCCGAGATCCATGGAAAAAAGGGTGCCCGCGGGCACGGCCAGTGCGTTATGCACGCCCACGCCGCGCCGCACGCCATCCACTGTGGCACGGGCCTGTCCTTTGGTGACCCAGATCAGCGCATGGCGCGCCGCGCTATGCGGCAAGCCCAGCCGCCACTGCGCGCCGCGCGACCATTGCACGAGGGTCTGGATTTGCACGCCGTCTGTCACGTCACATCACGCCTTTTATCGGTTTTGGTCAAGTAACGCCGCAGTTATCCACAGGATCATGCTCATAAGTGTCGAGAATTCACAAGTCGAAAGCAGCCGGTAAACTGAGGCATTGCCAGTTTTTCATGCGGGCGCGAAACCATGTGCGCTGGCGTTTGGCGAATTGTCGCGTGGCGATGATAGCGGCCTCG
Organism: Roseovarius sp.; assembly: GCA_049276875.1. Taxonomy (GTDB): domain Bacteria; phylum Pseudomonadota; class Alphaproteobacteria; order Rhodobacterales; family Rhodobacteraceae; genus Roseovarius. Next base: position 2,295 of record JBASXE010000328.1, read on the forward strand.
CGAGCGGCCTCAAAGGAGATTTCGTCCCTGAGATGGGCGATCAGAGCGGGTGCACCGATGCATTTGGATGAGGGGTGCGCAGGGTCCCAGGTGGTCAGGTTCGCGCGCGCCTCCTCCAGCGCACCCGCTTCGATCATCGCGTCGAACCGCGCTTCGATCCGCGGGCTAAGCCAGTCCTTCGGTGCGTCGAGCAACAGTGCATGCGCATTGCTGAGCGGCACGAGCGGGGCAGGAGTGGCCGCCTGCCAATCGGCCAGGGCGCGGCCTGTGGAGACATACACTTCCCAAGCGCGCTGCACGCGCATCGGGTTTTGCAGATCAACACGGGCCGCGTCTTCGGGTGCAAGCGCTGCGATCATCGCGGGCATATCGCCCAAGCGCAGGGCATCACCCCGCGCGCGAATGCTGCTCGGAATGGCCGGGATTTCCGCCAGCCCCTCGGTCAAGGCCGTAAAGTAAAGCCCCGTGCCGCCGACGATAATAGGCCGTGCGCCACCGAGCAAAGGAGCCACATCGCGCAGCCAATGACCAACGGAATACTCCGCATCCCCGGCCACATGGCCATAAAGATGATGTGGCGCGCGCGCCTCCTCCTGCGCGCAGGGGCGCGCCGATAATATCCGCCAATTGGCAAAGACCTGAAGCGCGTCGGCATTTATCACCGCGCCGCCAAACCGCTCGGCCACCCTCAGCGCCAAGGCCGATTTCCCCGAGGCCGTGGGCCCCGCGATCAGGACCGGCCTGTCCGCACTTATACCAATCTCATCCACCATATCTGGCGTCATAGGCGATTTGGCAGCCCCATGCGAGGGTTTGGGCATTGAACTCGGACCCCGATTGGATCATTTTGCGCGCCAACCCGCCATCATGTATCGGAGCGCGCCATGAGCGAGACCCCCAAGACCACCTTCAAACGCGTCATGCTGAAGATTTCGGGGGAAGCTTTAATGGGCGACAGTGCCTTTGGTCTGCACCCCCCCACGGTCGAGCGGATCGCACGCGAGGTGAAGATCGTGCATGATCTTGGGGTGGAAATCTGCATGGTGATCGGCGGCGGCAACATCTTTCGCGGGCTGCAAGGCTCGGCGCAGGGGATGGAGCGGACCACGGCGGATTACATGGGGATGCTCGCCACTGTGATGAATGCGCTGGCGATGCAAAGCGCACTGGAAAAGCTCGGCGTCTATTGCCGGGTGATCTCGGCCATCCGGATGGATGAGGTGGCCGAGCCCTATATTCGCCGTCGCGCCGTGCGCCATCTGGAAAAAAAGCGCGTCTGCATCTTTGCTGCGGGCACGGGCAATCCCTATTTCACGACCGATACGGCGGCCACCCTGCGCGCCAATGAAATGGCCTGTGAGGCGATCTTCAAAGGCACCAAGGTGGATGGCGTCTATGACAAGGACCCGATGACCCATGATGATGCCGTGCGCTATGACAGTGTGACCTATGATGAGGTTCTGGCCAAGCATCTCAAGGTCATGGATGCCAGTGCCATCGCCCTTGCGCGCGACAATAACCTGCCGATCATCGTCTTTTCTCTGGAAGAGCCGGGGGGCTTCAAGGGCATCCTCGCGGGTGAGGGGACTTACACGCGCGTTCACGAGTAGCCGCGCGTTTTTCTATACATCCTTACGGCCATGCTCTAAACCGTTGCGATATCCGTTCCCAAGAATATGAGGCCTTCTCCAGTGTCCGACGAATTTCTCCTTGATACCGATGATCTTGAGCGCCGTATGACCGGCGCCATGGGCAGCCTCAAGACCGAGTTCGCGTCGCTGCGCACCGGACGGGCCTCGGCCTCTATGCTGGAGCCGGTGATGGTCGACGCCTATGGCCAGCAGACCCCGATCAATCAGGTGGGCACGGTCAATGTGCCCGAGCCGCGGATGGTCACGATCAATGTCTGGGACAAGGGCCTTGTGAACAAGGTCGAAAAGGCGCTGCGCGAAAGTGGGCTGGGCATCAATCCGCAGCTCAACGGCACGATCATCATGCTGCCCATCCCCGAGTTGAACGAAGAGCGCCGTCGCGAGCTGACAAAGGTCGCCGGGCAATATGCCGAGCATGCGCGCGTGGCCATTCGCAACGTCCGCCGTGACGGGATGGACCAGATCAAGAAAGCCAAGGCCGACGGCAGGTCCGAGGATGATCAGAAGTTTTGGGAAGCAGCCGTTCAGGAAATGACCGATCAGTT
>JBASXE010000329.1:0-79032 GCA_049276875.1 Roseovarius sp.
CCAGCCTGATGCTCTTTCAAAATCCCAATGATCTGTTCTTCGCTGAAACGGCTTCTCTTCATCTTCTGTCTCCTCAGTTGGAGAACAGACTAACCCTAAACGCCGGACATTTCAGGGGAGCAGGTCACGTGCAATGCGAGGTCCAGTGTATCCGTCACGCCCTCAGTCCGCATGTTGGTGCAGAGCTTCCATGAGACGATGTAGCGGCTGTAGTCGTTGAGGACCGTGCTGAGATCACTTACTTATGCAACATACGGCAGTTTTGTTACGTGAACCCCGGTTTGAGCCGCGCGCCAGAGGCGAGGCGGTAAAGGTTGAGGCTGATGTAATCCGGCCCGCCCAACTCCTCCGCGATCAGCTTTTGCGCGGCACCGTTTGAGAAATCACTGCGTGTGACGATGTAGCGGCGGCCCCCGGCGCAACCTTGAAACGTGCCCAAGGGCAGCGCGTCAAAAGCCGCGAGGAAGGCGTTCACCCCTTCTTGCCGATCTTGGGCTCCGTCCCGGCCTTGATCCGCCGGATATTCGCGGCGTGGCGAATATAAACCAGCAATGTCAGAGCGATACCGAGCAGGGCGACTTCCGAATGGCCCAGAAACACCATCCAGATGGTCGAGGTCGCCGCCGCCATCAGTGCCGCAAAGGACGACATGCGCGTTACAAGCGCCGTGACCAGCCATGTGGCGCAGCACGCAGCCCCCACAATGGGTGCAAGCGCCAGCAGAATGCCGAGGAAGGTTGCGACCCCCTTGCCACCCTTGAAGCGCAGCCAAATGGGGAAGCAATGCCCGATGAAGGCCATGAGGCCCGCCGCTTGTGCCGCATCCTCGCCGGTGATCGCGCGGGCCAGAAGCACGGCCACCGCCCCTTTGCCACCGTCAAGGATCAGTGTGCCGAGGGCCGCGCTCTTGTTTCCGGTGCGCAGCACATTCGTAGCCCCGATATTGCCCGAGCCGATATCGCGCAGGTTCCCGAGGCCCATAAGGTGCGCGAGAACCATTCCGAAGGGAACGGACCCGAGCAGGTATCCGAAGAGGCCCCAGAGGAAGAGAAGCGGCAGGGCGGTTTCAAATACTGGCATCAGGGGGCCTCATAAACGATGTGGCCATCGACGAATGTGGCCAGAACCTTGCCCTGCATGCGGGCCCCATCGAAGGGTGTGTTTTTGGATTTCGACAGCAGCTTTGCGCGGTCGAGGATGAAGGGTGCGTCCGCATCAAAGAGCACCAAATCTGCGGGAGCACCAGCGCTCAGCCGGCCCGCAGGCAGGCCGAGCCGTTTGGCCGGGTTGAGCGACATGGCGCGGAAAAGCGTGGGCAGGTTGAGTGCGCCCGCATGATAGAGGCGCAGGGCTGCGGGCAGCAGCGTCTCCAAGGCGACCGCCCCGCTCGCGGCCTCCTCAAACGGCAGGCGTTTGCTTTCCTCATCCTGGGGGGTGTGCATGGAACTGATGATGTCGATCAACCCGGTGCGCACGGCCTCGATGATGGCCAGGCGATCATCCTCGGAGCGCAGCGGCGGCTTGACCTTGAAGAAGGTGCGATAGCCTGCCACGTCCAGCTCGTTGAGCGTCAGGTGGTGGATCGAGGTGCCTGCGGTGATATCTAGCCCGTTGGCCTTTGCCCGCTCCAGCGCCGGAAGGGCGCGGGCCGTGGTGATCTGGTCTGCGTGGTAGCGCGCACCAGTCATCTCCAGAAGGGCGATATCGCGGTCGAGGCCCATCCGCTCGGCCATGGGCGAGACGGCGGGCAGGCCGTAGAGCGAGGCGAATTTACCGGATGTGGCGGCGGCGCCTTCCGAGAGGCCCGGGTCCTGCGGGTGGGCGATGACAAGCGCGCCCATGGCCCGCGCATAGGTGAGCGCGCGGGAGAAGACCTTGGTGCTCTGGATCACATGGTCGCAATCGGTAAACGCAATCGCGCCCGCGTCCATCAGAAAGCCGATCTCGGTCATCTCGCGTCCCGCGCGGCCCTTGGTCAGTGCGGCCATTGGCAGGACATGCACCGGGGCCGCTTCATTGGCGCGACGGCGGGTGAATTCGAGCACCTCTGGCGTGTCGATGGCTGGGAGTGTGTCGGGGCGTGTGGCCATGGTGGTGACCCCGCCCGCCGCGGCGGCAAGACCCGCAGAGCGATAGGATTCCTTGTGCCGCTCGCCCGGCTCGCAGACCTTCACGCCGATATCCACGATGCCGGGGGCAAGACATTTGCCGCGTGCATCTATGACCCGCGTGCCCTTCCCCAGCCCTCGTGGGCTGTCCTCGGAATATACCGCTTGGATCACTCCGTCCGCGATGGTGAGAGAGCCGAGCGTATCGGTCCCGGCTTCGGGGTCGATCAGGCGGGCGTTGGTGATGAGGATATGGGTCATTGGGCGGCCTTGTGTGTGAGCTGCGTCGGCGCTTCGCCTCTTGGGATACGGCCTTGGGGCAGGTCCCGTTTAGGTGAGCAAGCCCCCGAGCCCATCAGGCGATCCAGACCATGACAGTGACAAGCGCCGCCAGCACCAGCAGCACGACGGTGGCCACGCGGCCCGACATGGCCGCGTCGGAGGGTTTCTTGCGGGGCTGTTTGGCGTCTTTCGGGCCTGCGGAGGCGTTTGGCAGCGGTTCAAACGTGACTGGGCCGCGCTCTTCGGTGAAGGTGGCGATCAAGCGCAGAGGGGCCTTGGGTGTCAGGGTCTGGGCGCTTGAGGCGAAGGCACGCGAGGTCGCGACGAGCACGGTGCCGCTGAGTGCGGCCAACTGCGCGCGCATGGGGTCGATCTGCGCCTTGGGAATGCCTTGGCCGTCCTCCAGATATCCCGCAAGGCCCATCTCGGCCAGATCGCCGAGGTCGAACACGTCGATATAGTCGGCGTCCAGATGATTTGCCCCCATCGCCTCGGCCAGCGGCCATCGGCCATTGCGGCCCGTGAAGGCCTCAATTTCGGCCTTGGGGAGATCGACGGCGAATACACGGACCACGCCGCGCTCGTCTTCCGGGATGGTGATGGGGTCGCTCACGCAGTGCTCCTTCTTTTCAGACCATGACGCCGGGCGGGCTTTGACGCGCCCGCAGGCGGCGGGCCAGGAGGTCCATTGCGGCCATGCGCACGGCTACGCCCATCTCGACCTGCTCACGAATGACCGAGCGGTTGATATCGTCGGCAAGCTCTCCGTCGATCTCCACACCACGATTCATCGGTCCCGGGTGCATGACGATCGCATCGGGAGCGGCATAAGCCAGCTTTTCTGCATCCAGTCCGTAGCGGTGGTAATACTCCCGCTCGGACGGAATGAAGCCGCCGTCCATCCGTTCGCGTTGCAGGCGCAACATCATGACCACATCGACGCCTTTGAGCCCCTCTTCCATGTTCTCGTAAACCTCCACGCCAAACTCGCCTATGCCTGCGGGCATGAGGGTGGGGGGGCCTATGAGGCGGATTCGGTTCTCCATCTTCCCCAGAAGGATGATGTTCGACCGGGCCACGCGGCTATGGGCGATATCGCCGCAAATAGCGATGTTGAGACGGTGCAGGCGGCCCTTGGCGCGGCGGATTGTCAGCGCATCCAGAAGCGCCTGCGTGGGATGTTCGTGCCGCCCGTCGCCCGCATTGAGAACCGCGCAATTCACCTTCTGCGCCAGCAGGTCCACAGCGCCGGAATGGGGGTGGCGCACCACCAGAAGATCGGGGTGCATCGCGTTGAGAGTCATGGCCGTGTCGATCAGCGTCTCGCCCTTTTTGATCGAGCTTGCCTGCATCGACATGCTCATCACATCCGCACCGAGGCGCTTGCCCGCGAGCTCGAAACTGGCTTGGGTGCGGGTGGAGGTTTCGAAGAACATGTTGATCTGGGTGAGGCCTGCGAGCGCGTCGGAATGTTTGGTTCCGCCACGGCCCATATCGGCATACTGCCCGGCCAGATCGAGCAGCGTGGTGATATCGCCCGGTGAGAGGTGCTCAATCCCCAGAAGGTGATCATGTGCAAAGGGCACGTGGCAGGCTCCCTGATTGGTTTGAGCCCGGTTATGGCAGAGGGGCGTGCCCGGATCAATGGACCTCGGTGCGTGGTGGCAGGGGGCGGGGTTTGTGAGTATTTTCGCTAAGAAGAAGGGGGCGGGTTTTCGCCATCCTTGAGGGGGGCTAAGGTTTGTGCATGGATTCGGGATTGGATTTTCACACGGCGCGCGCGCTTTTGGCCTGGCAGGTGGAGCTGGGGGCGGATGAGGCGATGCTGGATGCGCCTTTGAACCGCTATGAAGTGCCTGCAAAGGTGGAGAAAGTGCCGGCTGTCGCAGCACCTGTGGCGGCGGTTGCGCCTGCGGGCAGTGCGGTGGAGCTTGCGCAGGCGGCCGCATCTGGTGCGCAAGATCTCGATGGGCTTCGCGTCGCGATGGGCGCGTTCGAGCAATGTGAGTTGAAGCGCGGGGCACGCAATCTGGTCTTTGCGGATGGGACACCGGGCGCGCGGGTGATGATCATCGGCGAGGCACCGGGGCGCGATGAGGACCGCGAGGGGCGGCCCTTTGTGGGCCGGGCGGGACAGCTTTTGGATAAGATGCTGGGGGCTATTGGCCTTGGGCGTGCCGACGGCTCTGTCTACATCACCAATGTGCTGCCGTGGCGACCACCACAGAACCGCGATCCACAACCCGAAGAGATTGATATGATGCGGCCCTTTGTGGCGCGACATGTGACGCTGGCAGCGCCCGAAGTGGTTATCTTGATGGGCAATGTAAGTTGTGTCGCCGGGCTTGGGCAGCGCGGAATTACCAAGCTGCGCGGGACATGGGCGGAGGCTTACGGCGTACCGGCCTTGCCGATGTTTCACCCGGCGTATCTTCTGCGTAATACGGGCGCAAAGCGGGAGGCATGGGCCGATCTTTTGGCGCTTCAGGCGCGGTTGAGGGACACGGAAAGAGGGGCTGCATGAGCCGGATCGATGAGACTCGAGAGTTTATTCCGGTACGCATTGCCGTGCTGACTGTGAGCGATACGCGGGTGGTGGCGGATGACCGCTCGGGCGACACGCTGGCGGCGCGGATCGAAGCAGCGGGGCATATTCTTGCGCGCCGCATGATTGTGCGTGATGAGCGGGCGGAGATCGCGGCACAACTCCATAACTGGATTGCGGATCCTGATATTGATGCGGTGATCTCCACCGGGGGCACGGGCCTTACGGGGCGCGATGTGACCGTTGAGGCGCACAGGGATGTCTATGAGAAAGAGATCACCGCCTTTGGCACCGTCTTTACCCATGTGAGCATGGCCAAGATCGGCACCAGCGCAGTGCAGAGCCGTGCCACGGCGGGCGTGGCGGGCGGGACCTATCTCTTTGCACTGCCGGGGAGCCCGGGTGCCTGCAAGGATGCATGGGACGAGATCCTGAGCCTGCAACTGGATTACCGCCACAGGCCCTGCAATTTCGTCGAGATCATGCCCCGCCTTGAAGAGCATAAGCGGCGCAAATAGCGCCCTGCCTTGGCATTTGCGGCTTTGCGCTTATGTTACACCCGTGGGCCAGATGCGGGCCTGCGTGTTAGTTTCCGAGCCAATTTGCAAGGTCCGCAACCCCCATGCGTTTTCTGCGACAAAGCCTGACCGGACTTCTCCTTCTGTCGCTGACGGTGGGCATCTTGGCCTATGCGGGCATCGTGCTTTCCGGCTCGGTGCAGGCGCGGCTTGCGGATGAGACAGCCCCGGCGGAGCGGCGCGAGCGGATGTTTGCGGTGCGCGTGATCACGGCGGACGAGGCCGAGATTGCCCCCGTTCTGACTGCCTTTGGCGAGGTGCAGAGCCGCCGGATGCTGGAGCTGCGCAGCAAGGCAGCGGGGCGGCTCATCATGCTGGACCCGGTATTTGAAGAGGGCGGTCGCGTCACGGCGGGGCAATTGCTCGCGCAGATCGACCCCGCGGATGCGGCGGCGGCCGAGGCGCGTGCCCAAAGCGATGTGATGGATGCCGAGGCCGAGCAGCGCGACGCAGCGCGCGGCTTGGGCCTTGCGCGTGATGAGCTTGATGCGGCGCGGGCACAGGCGGATTTGCGGCAGCGCGCCCTTGCGCGGCAGGTTGATCTGGAGGCGCGCGGCGTCGGCACGGCGGCGGCGGTGGAAGTGGCCGAGCTGGCTGCGGCACAGGCGGATCAGGCCGTTCTCACGCGGCGCATTGCAGAGGCTGCTGCCGAGGCGCGCGAGGAACAGGCGGTGACACGGCTGGCCAGGGCGCGGATCGCACTTGAGGAGGCGCGAAGGCGCTTGGCTGAGACAAAGATCACGGCTGGATTTACCGGTGTGCTCAGCGAGGTGGCTGTCGTTGAAGGGCGGCTTGTCACCGCGAACGAGCGGCTGGCGACGTTGATTGATCCTGAGCGACTGGAGGTGGCGTTTCGCGTCTCCACCACGCAATTCACCCGGCTACTGGATGAAGAGGGCCGGGTGCGCGAAGCGCCCGTGACAGCCACGCTTGAGGCGTTTGGCGCTGAGATTGAGGCCAAGGGCCGTATCCTCAGGGCCAGCGCGGCGGTGGGCGAGGGGCAGGTCGGACGGCTGGTTTTTGCCACACTTGATGCGGCACAAGGCCTGCGTCCGGGCGATTTCGTCACCGTGCGAATCGAGGAAAATCCCCTACCGCGTCTGGTGCGCTTGCCCTCTGCGGCGCTTGGGGCGGATGGAACGGTTCTTGCGCTGGGCATTGGCGAGGACGTGGACAGGCTGGAGGCGCTGAGCGCCACGCTGATCCGGAGGCAGGGTGACGATATTTTGGTGCGCGGCGAGGCATTGCAAGGCCGCGAGATCGTGACGGAACGCTCGCCGCTTCTGGGGGCGGGCATCAAGGTGCGCGCCATTCGCGGCGCGGGGCAAGATCAGGCCGCAGCGCCCGAGATGCTGGAGCTTGACGCAGAGCGGCGTGCGCGTCTGGTGGCCTATGTCGAGGGCAACACGCGGATGCCCGAGGCGGTCAAGGCCCGCCTCTTGGCGCAGCTTAACCAAGCTCAGGTCGAGGCGGACGTGGTGCAGCGGCTGGAAAACCGCATGGGGGGCTAGGGCATGGCCCGCGTGATCCCCGAGGGGGCGGGCGGCATCCTGTCCTATTTCACGCGCCACCCCACGGCGGCGAACCTGCTCTTGGTCGTGATGGTGGTGCTTGGCCTTGTGGCAGCCCCCAACATGCGCGCGCAATTCTTTCCCGATGTGGTCGTGGCCAATGTCACCGTCTCCACCGAGTGGCGCAACGCGAGCGCCGAGGATATCGACAGCGCGATCATCCAGGTGCTGGAGCCAGCCCTTCTGGCGGTCGAAGGGGTTGAGAGCTCCGAGGCGTCCAGCCGCGAGAACTTTGGCTCCATTACGCTGGAGTTTGAGCCGGATTGGGACATGGCGCGCGCCGCCGATGAGGTGCAGGCGGCGGTTGATACCGTCACCACTCTGCCCGATGAGGCCGAGGAGCCCGAGGTGCGGCGCGGCGCGTTTCGGGATCGGGTGACGGATGTTGTGATCACCGGCCCTTTGTCTGCGGATCAGCTTGGGCTTTATGCCGATGAGCTTGTCACAAGGCTCTATCTTGCAGGTGTCACACGGACCACCGTGCAGGGCGTGGCGGCTCCCCGGACGCTGATCGAAGTGCCGAGCACGGCGCTCATGGCCAATGACATCACCCTGCGCGAGATTGCCACCGCGGTCCGCGCCGAGGTGAACACCGACCCCGCAGGCGATGTGGAGGGCGCCGCCACCCGCGTGCGCACGGGCAGCGAAAAGCGCAATCCAGAGGAGATTGCGGGCATTATCCTGCGCGTGCGCGATGACGGCTCCACCCTGACAGTGGGGGATGTGGCGACGATCCAGGCGCTGGGTACGGCGCGGCTGCGCAGCTATTTCGTGGGCGACAATCCGGCCATGTCGATCCGGGTGGACCGCTCGGCGCGAGGCGATGCGATTGGCATACAAGAGACTGTAGAGAAGGTGACCGCTGAGATGGCGTTGAGCCTACCGGACGGGGTGAGCGTCGAACTCATTCGCACAAGGTCCGAGAGCATCTCGGCGCGCCTCAGTATCCTTTTGACCAATGGTGCGATGGGGCTGGGTCTTGTCGTGATGTTGCTCTTTTTATTTCTGAATGCGCGCACGGCGTTCTGGGTCGCGGCGGGGATCCCTGTCGCGATGCTGGCCGCTGTGGCGCTGATGTATGCGGCGGGGATCACGCTCAACATGATCTCGCTCTTCGCGCTGATCATCACATTGGGGATCGTCGTGGATGACGCCATTGTGGTGGGCGAACATGCCGATGCACGCGTGCGCGACAAAGGCGAAAGCCCCGTTGTAGCGGCCGAAAATGCAGCGCGGCGCATGGCCCTGCCTGTCTTCAGCGCGACGCTCACCACGCTCATCGCTTTTTTTGGGCTGGTGGTGATCGGTGGGCGGTTTGGGGATTTGATTGCGGATATACCCTTTACCGTGGTGGTGGTTCTCTTGGCCTCGCTGGTGGAGTGTTTCCTGATCCTGCCGCACCATATGAGCCACGCTTTGCGCACCTCGGCCAAGGAGCATTGGTATGACGCGCCCTCACGTTTTGTGAACAAAGGCTTCGTGTTCATGCGCGAGCGGGTGTTCCGCCCTCTCATGGCGCTGGTCATCAAGGGGCGCTATCCGGTCTTTGCGCTGGTCCTTTTGGCGCTTGCGTCGCAAGTGTCGCTTTTCGTCAAGGGCGACGTGACATGGCGGTTCTTCAACGCGCCCGAGCAAGGCAGCGTGACCGGCAACTTTGCCATGGCGCCCGGGGCCACACGGGCGGATTCGCTTGAAATGATGCGTGAGCTTCAACGCGCGACCGAGGCGGTGGGCGCGGAATATGAGGCCGAATACGGCGTCAATCCGATCGACTTCGTTATTGCCGAAGTGGGCGGAAATGCAGGGCGGGGTCTTTCGGGGAGTGAGACGAAGGATGCCGACCAATTGGGCGGGATTTCCATCGAGCTTATCGACTCCGATCTGCGCCCCTATTCCAGTTTCGAGTTCATCGGCGCGCTTCAGGATAGCGTGGTTCAGCACCCGCTGGCCGAGACGGTCAGCTTTCGCAGCTTTCGCAGCGGTCCAGGGGGCGATTCTCTTGATGTGCAGTTCTACGGCGCGACCGCAGAGGGGCTGAAGGCCGCGTCCGAGGCGCTCAAGGCGGCGCTGGGGCGCTTCCCGGAAGTGTCGGGAGTGGAAGATAATCTTGCCTATGACAAACAAGAGCTGGTGCTGGACCTCACTCCGCAAGGCGCGGCACTTGGCTTTGAGATCGACGCGCTGGGGCAGGTAATCCGCGCGCGCATCGCCGGGATAGAGGCCGCCACATACCCATCTGGCCCGCGGAGCGCGGATGTGCGTGTGGAGTTGCCCGAGGGCGAGCTGACGGCGGACTTTCTCGAACGGATGCAGCTGCGCACGCCGTCAGAGTCCTACGTCCCGCTGGCCGATATCGTGAGCGTTGATCGGCGCGACGGGTTCGCGACAGTGCGGCGCGAAAACGGCATCCGGCTGATCAGCGTGACAGGCACGATTTCCGAGGATGATCCCGCGCGTGCCAATGAGATCACGACTGCGCTGGAGGAGGAGATTCTACCCGCCATCGCCGCCGAGTTGCAGGTGGAGTATCGGCTCTCTGGTCTGAGTGAGCAGGAGGATGAGTTTCTGGCCCAGGCGCAGCTTGGGCTGATGCTGACGCTTGTGGGGATCTATCTCGTGCTGGCCTGGGTTTTCTCCAGCTGGACACGGCCCGTGGTTGTGATGGCGATCATCCCCTTTGGCCTTGTCGGCACGATCTATGGCCACTGGGCGTGGGACGTGCCGCTGAGCATGTTCACCGTGGTGGGGCTTTTGGGAATGACGGGTATCATAATCAACGATTCCATCGTTCTGGTTACCACGATTGACGAATATGCCAAAGAGCGCGGGCTTATCCCGTCGATCATTGACGGGGCTGCGGACCGCCTCAGGCCCGTGATGCTGACGACGCTGACGACCGTTCTCGGGCTGGCCCCTTTGCTTTTCGAGCAGTCACAACAGGCCCAGTTTCTAAAACCGACCGTGATTACGCTGGTTTACGGTCTGGGCTTTGGGATGCTCTTGGTGCTTCTGGTCGTGCCCGCGCTGATGGCGATGCAGCAGGATTTGGCCCGGCAATGGGCGGCGCTGCGCCGGGGCGTTCGGTTCCGTGCGGCGCCTGTGCGGGGCGCGTTTGGGGCCGGGATCTCGGTGCTGGCGCTGTGGTTCGTGGGCACGATGGGGGCGGTCGCGGTGACTAGCGCGCTGCCCGGTCCGGTGCGGAGCCTGCTTCCGTTTGCCGCCGATATGGAGCCATTGCGGGCCGCGCTGATGGCGTTCCTGTTGGGCGCTGTTGTGGTATCATTGGTGCTCTACCTGGTGGTCGGCTTGCGGCACATGAGACGGCGGGCCGCCTGAGGGTCACCCAGCGGGGCAGCCTTTGATATCCACCATCCTCGAGCCACCCAGAACCGTGATGCGGATGCCTTGGCGGTTGAGCGCAAAGGAGCTTCCATCGACATGCACAAGCTCGGTCTTTGCCGTGAGCGTGTTGCCGCTACGTGTGGACGTGGCGGGGGCAACCCAGACTTTGGGGTTGTCGGTCTCCACCACCACCATTTCGTCGCGTCCCGTATCGCTCAGCCGCATTTGTGCTGTCAGCTTCAACGCGCCGTCCTTGCCTGCTGATATGGCGCAGGAAACGCCTGATACACCCGCCTCTTTCTTTGTATAGGGACGATTGGCAAGGGCGGCGGCGATGCGCGGATCACGGGCGGTGGCATCCTTGGGCAGGATGGCCGTGAGGGTGAGATCGACGGGAATGCACACGTCTTCGCACACGCCCATGCTCACTTGTCCCGAGAGGGTTATATCGTGGCCTGTGCGGCTGGGTGTCAGGTGCAGGGGCAGGACCACGGTGCCGCTGTAGCCGATGGTGATCATGCCATCCTGATCGACCCGTTTTGGCACAGGCCAGCGGATTTCGGCACCGGAAAGATTGCGCGATGCGCGCCAATCGAATTGTGGCGGGATGCCTGCATCGCCCGGCGCGCGCCAATAGGTTTTCCAGCCCGGCGCGAGGGTGATCTCAAGCCCGGCCATATGCGTGCCATCTGCGCTGCGCCATCCAGGCAAAAGCTTGGCCGAGACGACATCCGACAGGTCCTGTGCCACCGCCGCGAGAGGTGCGATCAGGAGCGCGGCAGCGAGGGCGAAAGCGCGTAAAATGGGTTTCATCCCCCTCAGATGCGCTAGAACGCGGGAAATGCCAACTCACTTTGGTGTCATATTTTGCAGCATCTCTTTGAATGGGGACGTCTCGTGCGGCGAAACATGCGAGTTTGTGGTCTCGGGGCTCGGCCCTTGTCAGCGCTGTGGGTGTGGCCCATGTTTAGGTATCGGGCGGAATGAAGGAGCGGTTTGCGGTGAGCGAAGGCATGGATCTGACGGGGCGCGTTTTGGTTGCGATGCCCGGAATGGGCGACCCTCGGTTCGAGCATTCGGTGATCTTCATGTGCGCATATTCGGATCAGGGGGCGATGGGTCTGATCGTCAACAAGCCGATGCCGGATCTCACATTGCGCACCTTGCTGGAGCAGGTGGGCGTGCCATTGGGCGCCGATGCGCGCGAGGGGCTCGTGCATTTCGGAGGCCCTGTGGAGCATGGACGCGGCTTTGTGCTGCATGAGGCGGGATACGAGAGTGCGATTTCGACGCTGAAGGTCGGGGATGATTTCGGCATGACCGCGACGATGGATGTGCTCGAAGATCTGGCGCTGGGTCGGGGGCCAGTGGAGGCGCTTGTGGCGCTTGGCTATGCAGGCTGGGGTCCAGGGCAGCTTGAGGCGGAGATCGCAGATAATGGGTGGTTGATTTGCGAGGCGTCACTCGGGCTTATCTTCGGGATGCCCGATATGGACAAGTGGGAGGCGGCGCTGGCGTCACTGGGTATTGATCCGCTGACCCTGTCATCGACGGCGGGTCGGGCCTGACGCCTTTTTAAAATAGAGCGCTTGCGCGCGCTGAGGTCTCGCCTCTCCGCCTTTGGCGGAGTGGCTCGGGATTGGTGTGTGTGGTGGGTGTTGAGCCTGGAGCGAGAGTATTTTGCTAAGAAGAAGGGCCGTGGGTGTTAGCCGCGGGGCGCGGCGGCGCGGCGCAAACGATCATTGATTGCTTGGCCAAGGCCGTGTTCCGGGATGGGGGAGACGGCGATGCGGGCAGCACCGGTTGCGTCAAGCTGGTGCAGGTGGTCGAAAAGGTTGGCGGCGGCCTCAGAGAGGTTTGCGCTGGGCGATAGGTTGAGCGTGGCGTTTGCGACTTGGCCAAAGCCGAGGAGGGTTTCGTTGGGGTCAACCTCTGCCGCGTTGAGGCGCAGGGACGCGTTGGGCGCGTAATGCGAGGCCAGTTGGCCGGGGGCGGTGATGTTGGTCTGATCGGGGGTTTTCAGCGCCACGCCGAGGACATCTTCGATGATGTTTTGCGGCAGGCCGCCCGGGCGTAAGAGCGTGGCGCTGCCATCCGGGTCTGTCAGGCCGATGATGATCGATTCAAGCCCCACTGTGCAGGCCCCGCCATCAAGGATCGCGTGGATGCGGCCCGTCAGCCCGTCTGCCACATGGGTGGCGGTCGTGGGGCTGATCCGGCCCGAGAGATTGGCCGAAGGCGCGGCGAGGGGTCCGCCGAACGTCGCGAGCAATGCGCGGGCTACAGGATGCGCGGGGATGCGCAGCGCCACACTGTTCAGGCCCGCCGTGGTCAGGGAGGCGAGTGGTGAGGTGGCGGTCTGTGGTAGAACCAGGGTGAGTGGGCCCGGCCAGAGCGTGGCGAGCTTGTCGGCCGCATCGCTCCAGATGGTGTAGCGTTTTGCCTCTGTGACGCTTGCTACATGCACGATGAGCGGGTTGAAGGCGGGCCTGCCCTTGGCCGCATAGACACTTGCCACCGCGGTGCCGGACGTTGCGTCCGCGCCGAGGCCGTAGACCGTTTCGGTTGGGAAAGC
Source organism: Roseovarius sp. (assembly GCA_049276875.1). Lineage (GTDB taxonomy): Bacteria > Pseudomonadota > Alphaproteobacteria > Rhodobacterales > Rhodobacteraceae > Roseovarius. Next base: position 13,002 of record JBASXE010000329.1, read on the forward strand.
GACCAGCGCGCCATCTCGCAGAAGGGTGGCGGCGCGGGTGATCCCGTCGATGTCTGCGCTGAGGCGAAGCGTGTGCAAGGGAGATTGTGCCTTTCGTGACGCGGCGTTTGGGTTGATCGGGTGTTGCGCCAGTTTAGGGTCTCCGGGCGCGCCCTGCTTAGCGGCGCGCGTGTATTTTGCCAACGCGTTTTACACTCAGCCGTCATCTGGAGACATCCATGCCTTATCGCGCGCCTCTTGCCGAGTATGATCTGTTGATGCGTCATGTCGTGGGTCTTGACCATGTGGCTGGCACTGAGCGTTTTGGCGAGGCGAGCGCGGAGACCGTGGCTGCTATCTTGGCTGAGGCCGCGCGAATGTGTGAACAGGTTCTTGCGCCTCTCAATGCGCCGGGGGACCGGGAGGGCGCACGGTTGGAAAACGGTGTGGTGCGTTTGCCTGCGGGGTTTGCCGAAGGGTATCGCGCGGTGGCCGATGGGGGGTGGACTGCGATCACCGCATCCGAGGCGCATGGTGGTCTGGCGCTGCCGATCACTGTGGCTACTGCGGTCAATGAGATGATGGCGTCTGCCTGTCTCAGCCTGCAGATTGCCCCTTTGATGAGTCAGGGCCAGATCGAGGCTCTGGAGCATCACGCGAGCGATGAGATCAAGGCGCTCTATCTGCCCAAGCTGGTCAGTGGTCAGTGGAACGGGACGATGAACCTCACCGAGGCGCAGGCGGGCAGCGATGTGGGCGCGCTGCGCACGAAGGCTGAACCCAGGGACGACGGGACCTATGCCATCACGGGTCAGAAAATCTATATAAGCTGGGGCGACAATGACGCGACCGAGAACACCGTTCATCTGGTGCTCGCGCGACTGCCGGATGGGGTGGAGGGGACGAAAGGTATCTCGCTCTTTCTGGTGCCGAAATTCCTGCCCGATGCGGAGGGTAACCCCGGCGCGCGCAATGAATTATCGGTGGTAAGCCTTGAGCATAAGCTTGGCCTGCACGGCAGCCCCACGGCAGTGATGGACTATGCCGGGGCCACAGGCTGGCTCGTGGGGGAGCCGCATAAGGGGATGCGCGCGATGTTCACGATGATGAACAATGCGCGGCTGGGCGTGGGGGGGCAGGGCATTGGCATCGCCGAGCGGGCTTATCAACATGCGCTGGCCTATGCGGTGGAGCGGCGGCAGGGCGTCACGCCCATGGGGGCGACTGCGATCGTCGACCATGCGGATGTGCGCCGTATGCTGCTCACGATGCAGGCGGAGGTTTTTGCGGCGCGCGCGATCGCGTTGAGCTGTGCCGTGGCGATTGATATGCAGACGGCCACCGGGGAGGCCGGATGGGTTGCGCGGGCCGCATTTCTCACGCCCATTGCCAAGGCGTTCGGAAGTGACACGGGGCTCCGCGTGTCCGATATGGGCGTGCAAGTGCATGGCGGCATGGGCTATATCGAAGAAACAGGTGCTGCGCAGTTCACGCGCGATGTGCGGGTCACGGCGATCTATGAAGGCACCAACGGGATTCAGGCGATGGATCTGGTGAGCCGCAAAATGATGGACGAGGGCGCGATGGCATATGTGATCTTGGACGAAATCGAGGCCGGGGCCAAAGCGGCGCGCGCCGCTTTGCCTGATCTGGCCGAGCCTTTGCTTGAGGCCTGCGCGGCCCTGCGTGCGGGCACCGATTGGATGGTGCAGCATCCGCTGGAAGACCGCTTTGCGGGGGCCGTGCCGTATCTGGCGGCGTTTGCACGGGTTCTGGGTGGGCAGGCGCATCTCAAGGCGGCTGAGGTAGAGGGCGGTGCGCGGCTGGCGCTGGCACGGTTCTACATGGCGCGTATGCTGCCCGAGTATGCAGCCAAGCTGGCCGAGGCTCGCGCCGGGTCTGAGGGTCTTTATGCGGTAGATGTCGAGGCAATGGCGTGGTGAACACACCCGAAGGCCTGCGCTATCCTCTGCCCACGGCACCCGCCGAGGGGCAGTCCATTGAGGTCGCACCGGGTATCCTCTGGATGCGGATGCCCCTGCCGATGGTTCTGGACCATGTGAATATCTATGCGCTGGACGATGGCGACAGCTGGACAGTGGTGGATACGGGCATGTTCTCCAAACGCTCGGTCGCGATCTGGGAGCGGTTGCTCGCTGGGCCTTTGCAGGGCCGTCCCGTGGGGCGGGTTATCCTCAGCCACCACCATCTCGATCATGTCGGCATGGCCGGGTGGCTGATGGAGCGGTTCGACTGCAAATTGGTGGCGACACGCACTGCGTGGCTCATGGCGCGGATGCTGATCATGGACGTTGAGGAGCGGCCAACGCCGCAAGCGCTGAAATTCTGGCGCAGTGCCGGGATGGATGCGGAGATCTATGCCAAACGTGCGGGTGAGCGGCCCTTCAATTTCGGCGATACCTGCGCGCCCATTCCGGTGGGATACACGCGCGTGCAGCAGGGCGATACGCTCACCATCGGGGGCCGCGAGTGGGACGTGCATACCGGCGGCGGGCACGCGCCCGAGCATCTGACGCTTTGGAGCCGGGTGGATGATCTGGTCCTCTCAGGCGATCAGATACTGCCCTCGATCAGCCCCAATATTGGCGTCTACCCGACCGAGCCGGAGGCCGATCCGCTCTCCGATTGGCTGGAGGCTTGCGCGCGGTTTGCCGGGCTGGCGCTGCCTGCGCATCTGGTGCTGGGCGGTCATAAGCTGCCGTTTACCGGCTTGCCCAAGCGAATGGAGCAACTGATCGACAACCACCACGGCGCGCTCACGCGCCTGGAGGCGCATCTGGCTACGCCGCGCACGGCGGCGGACTGTTTTGCGCCACTTTTCAAACGAAAAATTGATGATGGGACCTATGGTTTGGCCCTTGTGGAGGCGGTTGCGCATCTCAACCATCTGCACCACGCTGGCCGCATCACGCGCCGCCACCGGGAGGATGGTGCGTGGCTCTGGCAGATAAGGGACTGAAGCATGGATGATGATATAGCCACCTCCGCCGAGGCACTGGAATCGGCCGCGCTGCCGCGTTGGCATGAGGTCCACGCGGACCCGGCCCAATCGGGTGAGGCCACGTTGCCGGATGCGGTGAAGGCCAAGCCGGTGGCGCAGAAAAGTGCAGCCGAATGGGCCTATGAGCGGCTCATCCTCTATATTCAGAATTTTGAGAAGACGCTCGATAACGAGCATGAAGTCGCGATGGGATTCGTGGGTGGCGATGCGGGCGTTTTGCGCATCGAAGGGATGGGGTATTTCGACCCCGATATCGTGACGTTTTACGGCGCTGACGGGACAGGGACGAAGACGCAACTCGTCCAGCATGTGAGCCAACTCAGCGTGCTCTTGCGTGCCTTGCCCAAACCGCGCCCCGAGGCCCCACCCGAGAGGATCGGCTTTCGTCTTGCGCAGGATCTGGGCAAGGCCTGAAAGGCACGCATTGGACGCCACACCGGGGCGTGACAGGCCCCGTATGATGCGCTACATATTGGCCAAACGCGTAATGACGAAAGGGACAAGTCATGTCCGAACACAAGCACGGCGAAATGGATATCACGGCACAGGAAAAGGCCTTTGACGGGTTTGTCACCTGGTCTGTGCGGGTTGCGGTTGTAAGCATCGGTATTCTGATCTTCCTCGCACTTTTCAACAGCTGATTCATATCTGATTTCAGACTGCGCCGATTGGGGGGCCAGACATGACACGGATTTTCGCTATGGCGTTTTGCGCGCTATTCGCTCTGTCGGGCTGCGCGGCAGAATCGGTTTGGGCCACGGATGAGGAGGTGCAACGCGCCGCCTACAGCCATGATGGCCCGCCGCGTCTCACGCTCTTCACGATGCTGAACAACCGCACCGGCAACGGGGCGCATACATCGCTGATGATCAACAGCACACAACGTATCATTTATGACCCAGCAGGCTCGTTTGCGCATGAGACGATTCCAGAACGTAACGACGTGCTCTACGGCGTGACGCCACCGGTGGCTGATGTCTACACCCGCTACCATGCGCGCGAAACATTCCACGTGAAAATCCAGACATTGGACGTAACGCCCGAGCTTGCGGCGCGGGCCGCGGCCCTCGTGAAGCAGGCAGGCCCCGTGCCTGGCGCGCAATGTGCCTACAGCACCTCTGCCGTTATGGCGCAGCTTTTCCCCGGACAAATCACGCAGTCTTGGCTGCCAAAGAAGCTGGCGGATCAGTTTGCCACCGTTCCCGGCGTGAGCGAGCAGATCCTGCATGAGTATGACAGCGACGATAATTCAAAAGTTCTGACCGAGTGGAACCCAGAGCAGTGGAACGCGTCCAAAGCGAACTGATTTTTCGCCGCTTCAAATATGAAACGGCCCGCTTTGATCAAAGCGGGCCGTTTGCGTTTGTTTTGCTGGGCTAGGGTTTAGCCGAACACTTTGGTCAGTGATTTGTCCACGCCGGTCAGGATTTCGTCGATGTCATCCTTGGTGGCGATCAATGCGGGCGAGAAGCAAAGGGTGTTGTTGAGGCCGGGCAGGGATCGGTTGGTCATCCCGATCACGATGCCTTGCGCCATGCAATCGGCCACGACGGCCTGACACATTTTCTCGGGCGCGGGCTCTTTCGTGCTGCGGTCCGACACAAGCTCGGCCCCAAGAAAGAGACCCTTGCCGCGTGCGTCACCAATCACCTTGTGCTTGTCTTTGAGGGCGTTGAGTTGGTCGAGCATGTAGTGACCCATCTGGACGGTGTTCTCCAGAAGACCCTCTTCTTCGATGATCGCCATGTTCTCCAGCGCCGCCGCCGGACCTGCTGTGCAGCCCCCAAAGGTGGAGATATCGCGGAAGTAGTTCATCGGATCGCTGGCGTCGTCCTTGAAGAGGTCGAACACGCGCTCATTCGTGACGCAGCAGGCGATGGCCGCATAGCCCGAGGCCACACCCTTGGCCATTGTCACGAAATCAGGCTCGATCCCGTAATGCTGATAGCCGAACCAAGTGCCGGTGCGGCCCACGCCGCAAACGACCTCGTCGATATGCAGCAAGATATCATATTTGCGGCAAATCTCCTGTACCGCGGGCCAGTAGCCCTCGGGCGGGGTGATAACGCCGCCACCGGCCGTCACCGGCTCAAGGCAGAGTGCGCCCACGGTTTCGGGGCCTTCTGCGAGGATCACCTCTTCGATGGCGCGGGCCGCCGCGATTCCGTATTCCTCACCCGAGAGGTCCCATTGCGCGCGGTATTCCATGCAATGTGGCACACGCACGAAGCCGGGCGCGAAGGGGCCGTATTGCGCGTTGCGCTCGTCCTGACCGCCCGCCGACATGGTGGCAAGGGTGGAGCCGTGGTAATCGCGGTCGCGGTAGAGAATCTTGTATTTCTTGCCGCCATAGAGCTTGTGCGAAATCTGCCGCACCATCTTGAAGGCTTTCTCATTCGCCTCCGAGCCGGAGTTCGTGTAGTAGACGCGGTTCATACCGGGCATTTTCGCGATCAGCTTTTCGGAGAAAAGCGCGCCGGGGATGGAGCCAGCGGAGCCCGCGAAATAGGGCAGCTTGATCAGCTGGTCACGGATGGCGTTTGCGATCCGCTCGCGCCCGTAGCCCACATTGACGGTCCAGACACCGCCCGAGACGGCGTCGATATGCTCTTTGCCCTTTTGGTCCCAAACGCGCATGCCCTTGCCTTCGACGATGATGCGCGGGTCGGATTTGGCATCCGGACCTTGAAACGGGTCATGCTGGATCAGGTGGTGCCACACATGGGCGCGGTCGGCTTCGACGATCTTGTCGATGTCATTGTCCAGAAACTTGCCATCCATGTGAGTGTCCTCCGTCGGGGCTGGCGGCGCGCGGCGCGCCTGATGCGGGAATATTCACCTCATATAGAATTCAGATGACGCGCAAGAGATAGGTCCAGATACTTCTGTTGATTAGGTCCAGAAACGCTTGCTCAGCTACGCCAGATGCGGGTCCGACCCGTAGCGCGCCTTACTGGCGCGTGTAGCCCAGCTTTTGCGCGCTGTAGAGCTGTGCATAAAGCCCGTCTTGCTCCAGAAGCTCGGCATGTTTGCCGCTTTCCACCAGCGCACCCGATTCCAGTACAAAAATACGGTCGGCATCGGAGACGGAGGAGAGGCGGTGCGCGACGATAATGGTGGTCTTGCCGCGTGTCAGCCGGTCGAGCGCCCTTTTGATTCGCTCCTCAGTCGCTTGGTCGAGGGCAGATGTCGCCTCATCCAGTAGAAGGATGGGTGCGTCGCGCAGAAAGGCCCGCGCAATGGCGATGCGCTGTTTCTGCCCGCCCGAAAGCTGCGCGCCCTTGGGCCCGACGGATGCGTCACCGCGCGCACGGATCAGGTCGGCAATCTCGGCGGCCTCGGCGGCGGCCCAAACCTCGGCCTCGGTCGCGTCGGGGTTCACATAGCGGATGTTTTCCCAGATCGAATTGTTGAAGATCACGATATCCTGCGCGACCACGGAATAGGAGGCCCGCAACGCGGTCAGCTTGAGATCCGCAATGGATTGCCCTCCGATAGTGACCGCACCTCCTTTGACATTATAGAGCCGCGACAGAAGCGACAGGATCGTGGTTTTGCCAGATCCCGTGGAGCCTACAATCGCCGAGACCTGCCCGCCCTTGAAAGTCATCGACAGCCCGTCAAAGAGCGGCTGATCCTCGGAATAGCTAAAGCGCACATCCTCAAGCGCGATATCCGCACCTGTGTCGAATTGATCGGTGGCGCCGGGCTTGTCATGGATGCTGGGATGCTCGTCATAGAGATCGCGGATGCGGTCAAGCATCACGAGATTGGCCTGAAGCGTGGTGAAATAGAGCGCAAGGAGGCGGGCGGGATCAAAGACCATGACCATGCCCAGAAGGAAGGTGATGATGCCCGCGCCGTCCATGTCGAAATTGGGCGACAGGACCATATAACCGCCGCCGCCGATCACGAGGACGTAGACAAAGGCGGAGCTGAGATCGATCGAGGGCGCGACGAGCGCCTGCGTGACCTGCACCCGGTTAAACAGATCTCGGATCGCCCCGGTGCCCTTCATCAGACGTGAGACTTCCATGCCTTCCTGACTGGATATCTTGACGGTGCGCATGCCATTCACGGTCTCTTCAATACCGTTCATGTAATCGGCAAGGGCGGTCTCGGCGCGGCCTTGGGCTTCGCGCACGCGCTCGGACACGAAGTTCATGAGCCAGATGATGAAGGGCAGCACTACCAAGGCGGTGCTTAAGAGGATGGGGTTCTTGTAGATCAGGTATCCTGAGACGATCACTACAGTGACCGCATCGCGCACCGCGTTGGCCGTGGCCTGTCCGATGAAGACGCCAAGCGCCTGCGTCTGGCCCACAAGGCGCTGGATGATCGCACCCGACTTGGTGCGCTCGAAATACGCCAGGTCAAGGCGCATCATGTGATCTATGAGATCGCGGCGCATCTGGAAAACGACGTCGTTGCTGACCCAGATCGTCACGCGAGGCACGATATAGGACATGAGCGCGCGCACAGCAAAGAGAAGGAAGACCACGATGCAGATCATCACCAGATCCTGCACGCCGCCGCTCTCGAAGATCACCCGCAGGCCGCTTTCGGTCATTGACAGGAATTGTTGATAGACCACACCCTGCACGAGGATCATCAAGAGGACGACCAAGAGCCAGGGCGCCTTCTGTCTGATATATTGCGCCCAGAGCCAGCGGATGTTTGTGCGATCGCGCTCGGTAAAGAACTTAGAGCTTTTTGCCTTGCCCGAATTGGCCACGAGTGACACTGGCTCCAATTCCATGGGTTCTTGTTTATCTTCGCCCTTTTCAGGCAGTGATGTCTCGTTCTGCTTGCTCATGGCCCGCTCTTAGCGCGCTTTGCCAACTGGGTCAGCCCCCCAATTTGCGCGAGCCCTATTCCCAGCAACTGACCAGCACGGTCATCCCGTCGGCCCGGCCCTTCAGCTCGGCAGGCGGGATTTGGCTCGCACCGGATGTGGCTGCGATTGTGATACCGGCCTCGCGCAGGGCGGCGCTGACGCTGGCGGCGTCGGCGACGAAGCTCACGTCATCCGGCAGTTTGCGGCCATCCGTGCTGCGCGGCAGGAGCATCCCCAGAACCGCACCACTTGTATCGAAAACCGGTCCACCCACATCACCGTCAAGGGCTGCAAGGGTCAGACGTTTCACATCTGGCTCGCCGTTGAGGCCCTTCACATCGGCCAATTGCCCATAGGTGATGGAGGGCGCGCCCAGCACGCCGCCATAGGAATAGCCCGCGACAGCCACCTCGGTGTTGAGCCGCGCGACGTTTTCCTGAAACGCCGCGACCTGCAGGGGAGCGAGGCTCTGAGTGGGACGCAGGATGGCGATCCCGAGGCTCTCAACGATGGTGGCGACTTCGGCCTCATAAACCTCGTCCAGCGTTATGCGCCCGCAGGCCTGCACCACCTCGCTGGTGGTCACCACGGTGCCGCTGCGATCCACGTAAAAGCCTGAGCGCGAAAGCTTGGGTTTGCGAATCTCCAGCCCCGAGACGAGATCAATGCTCTGCTCCGCGTTGGAGCCTGCGGCGGGATCAAGCACACCTTCGGTGCGGGTAAAACTGTCGAGCATGGCCGACAGAACACGGGTGCGGCGCTCTTCATCACCTGCGGGCCACAACAGGGTGAAGCCTTTGATCTGCCCGTTCTTGAGGCTCGCCTCGGTATGGGAGATCGTCGTGGCGCTTTCACCGACAAGGGTGAACGCATCGCGTCCCCGCTCGCGCGGGCCGTTGGGGGGCACGATCTCCAGGGTCTGCATGATGTCGTACAGGCCAAAAAGCGTGTCTTCCGTGCCCTCCTGGCTGATCATCAGGACCTTCGCGGGAATCTCACCATTACTCTCGAAATGCGCGAAAGGTGGCTCGTAGCTATCAAAGGCGACGACACCGGTGGGGATCAGCATCTCGATACCCATTTGCGGGTCAGAAACTGTTGCGAGGTTCATCCCCTCAAGCACGGCATTGTATTGCCGGGCAAGCTCCGCCCGCTGTAGCGTGGTGAGGATACCAGTGGCCTCGAAATTATTCTCTTCCTGCCAGCGCGACATCGCACCACGCGTGCCGGGGCCAAAGGCCGCATCGATGCTGCCGGTGTAAAAGCCCGCCCAGCGGAGCAGCTCTTGCAGCTCTGCACGCTCCTCGCGGTTCAGCTGCGCCTCTCCGGCGCGCGCCTCGCGAGGGGTCTCATCGACGAATTCTGGCTCGGCTGGGGCGGCAGGCTCCACAGGCTCAATGACGGCCACCTGCGGTGTGGTCTCGGTCTGTGCCCCGGCATTCTCAGGTGCCGTGATGGCGGCGACTGCGGCCTCCTCTTCACGGGTCAGCTCGTCTTGGCCCACGGGCCAGATCTGGCGCTGATATTCGCTGCTGCGCGCAATATAGCTGTCGCGCGGTATGCGACCTTCGGCCCGCAAGGAGCGGAGGATGCGCACCGCTTCCTCCTCGGGGTAGGGGCCAAGGGCGACACCATACCAGCCACCCCCCAGAAAGAACCCGTTCACATCGTTCAGTTCGGAACTGCGGCGGCGCAAAGCTTCGTTGATGGCGGTCAGGTTGGGCTGGGCCTCGATTTGCACCCATACGCGCGGCTCTTGCGTGTCCTGCGCTGTGGCAGGAGCGGCCCCCATCAAAGCGGCAAACACAACCGCCAAACTCAATTTCATCAAGTGATGCACAATCCCAACCCTAACTTAGCGAATTTGTTTTTCGTTCCGGGTGTTTTAGCAAATCTGAGCCTCAGTGCACCTAAAATATGCGCGAGCGCCCGATTGACCCCCCTAGCGCCGCGCCGTAGGTAGAAACGGCGAAATCAGGGGCCGTGTCCCCATGGAGATGAGCATGGGGGCGAGATGAGCGATCAGGCAAGCAAACCGCGCAGTTTTCAGGAGATTATCCTGCGGCTTCAGGCCTATTGGGCCGAGCGTGGCTGCGCCGTGATGCAGCCCTATGACATGGAGGTGGGTGCGGGCACGTTTCATCCCGCCACAACACTGCGCAGCCTCGGCAGCCGCCCATGGGCCGCGGCCTATGTTCAGCCGTCGCGCCGCCCCACTGATGGGCGCTATGGGGACAGCCCGAACCGCTGGCAGCACTACTACCAGTTTCAGGTGATCATCAAACCCAGCCCGCCCGATTTGCAGGCGCTTTATCTCGGGTCGCTTGAAGCCATCGGCATCGACATGGCGCTGCACGACATCCGCTTTGTCGAGGATGACTGGGAAAGCCCCACTCTGGGCGCATGGGGCCTTGGCTGGGAGGTCTGGTGTGATGGGATGGAAGTCTCGCAGTTTACCTATTTTCAGCAGGTCGGCGGGCATGATTGCGCGCCCGTCTCGGGCGAGCTGACCTATGGGCTGGAGCGTCTGGCGATGTATGTGCTGGGTTATGACGATGGCAATGCGATGCCATTCAACGCGCCCGACGCCCCCATTCCGCTGACCTATGGCGATGTATTCCGTGAGGCAGAGGCGCAATACGCGCGGTGGAATTTCGACGTGGCCGACACCGATATTCTGCTCCAGCATTTCATAGATGCCGAAGCGGAATGCGCCCGGATTCTGGAGCAGCCTGCGGAAGACCCCAAGACGGGCCGCCGCATCGTAATGGCCCAGCCCGCCTATGATCAATGCATCAAGGCCAGCCATATCTTCAACCTGCTGGACGCGCGCGGCGTGATCTCCGTGACCGAGCGGCAGGCCTATATCGGCCGGGTGCGCACCCTTGCCAAAGCTTGCGCGGATGCCTTTGTGCAGACGCAAGCTGGCGGTTGGGAGGCAGCGTAATGGGTAAGTTTTTGGTCATCCTGCTGCTCGTCTGCTGCGCTGTGGCGGTTGTTTCGATGTATTACCTTCAGGTCTATGCCTTCTATGAGGAAGTGCCCGAGACGGGCGACGATGTGCGTTTGACTGCGATTGTCTCAGGCACCCCGGAGTCGCTGCCCTATGATCGGTTCGAGGCCATCGACTCCGAAAGCTCCCCCATCCGCTACCGCGCGTGTTTCACCACCGATATGGGGTTCGATGCGCTCAGCGAGACCTACGTGATCATGGACAATCCGGTGCCGCGCGTGGCGCCGAAATGGTTCGAGTGCTTCGACGCCGAGGAAGTGGGTGGGGCGCTTGAAAACGGTGCGGCGCTGGCCTTCATGGGTGAAGAAAACGTGCAATACGGGATCGATCGTATCGTGGCCATTCACGAGGATGGGCGCGGCTGGGTCTGGCACGAGATCAACCGGTGTGGTGAGGTCGTCTTTGACGGCAATTTCGCGCCCGAGGGCTGCCCCCCACCGCCGCAAGGATATTGATATGCCCGACCTTCTGATCGAACTCTTCTCCGAGGAAATCCCGGCCCGGATGCAGGCCCGCGCGGCCGAAGATTTGCGCGCACGGATGACCGAAGGGCTGGTCGAGGCGGGGCTGACCTATGCGGGGGCTGCGGCCTTTGCCACGCCCCGGCGTCTGACGCTGACGGTGCAGGGATTGCTGGCCGAGAGCCCCACCGTGCGTGAAGAGCGCAAAGGCCCGCGTGCCGACGCGCCCGAAAAAGCCATTGAGGGATTCCTGCGCGGCGCCGGTGTGTCCCGCGATGATCTGGAGCTGCGCGACGAGAAAAAAGGGCAGGTCTATTACGCCACCATCACCAAGCCGGGGCGCGGGGCTGAGGCCATCGTGGCCGAGGTGCTGGAAAGCGTCATCCGCAATTTTCCCTGGCCCAAATCCATGCGCTGGGGCGCGGGCAGCTTGCGGTGGGTGCGGCCCTTGCACCGCATCCTGTGCATCCTCACGGATGATGCGGGCGAGGCCGCGGTCGTGCCGATGGACGTGGACGGGATCCGCGCGAGCAACGTAACCGAAGGGCACCGCTTCATGGCGCCCGGTGCGCTGAAAGTGTCGTCCTTTGATCAGTATTCCACAGCGCTGCGCGGGCATTTCGTAATGCTCGATGCGGCGGAGCGGGCCGAGGCGATCTGGCAAGATGCCACCAATCAGGCCTTTGCGGCAGGCATGGAAGTGGTGGAGGACCGCGCCCTTCTGGCCGAGGTGGCGGGGCTGGTGGAATGGCCCGTGGTCCTCATGGGTGCGATTGACGCGGCGTTTCTCGATCTGCCGCCGGAGGTGCTCCAGACCTCTATGAAGGAGCATCAGAAATTCTTTTCCGTGCGCAACCCAAAGACGGGCCGGATCGAGCGGTTCATCACCGTTGCCAACCGCGAGACCGCCGATCAGGGTGCCACGATCCTTGCGGGCAACGGGCGGGTTCTGTCCGCGCGGCTCGCCGATGCGGCTTTCTTCTGGCAAAACGATCTGCGCGAGGCGAAGGCGGGCGGGGCCGCGTGGCTCAAAGCGCTGGAGGCGGTGACGTTTCACAACAAGCTCGGATCACAAGCCGAGCGGGTGGAGCGGATTGCAGCACTGGCGCGCGAGATTGCCCCCGCCGTGGGCGCGGATGCGGATCTGGCCGAGCAGGCCGCTCGCTGGGCCAAGGCCGATTTGCCGTCCGAAATGGTCTATGAGTTTCCCGAATTGCAGGGCTTGATGGGCCGCTACTATGCCGAGGCCGCCGGGATGCCCGCCGAGGTTGGGGCCGCGGCGGAAGAGCATTACTCGCCGCTGGGGCCGTCCGATGACGTGCCCACCGCGCCTGTGTCCGTCGCCGTGGCGCTGGCCGATAAGCTGGATTTGCTGACCGGGTTCTGGGCGATTGATGAAAAACCCACCGGGTCGAAGGACCCGTTTGCGCTGCGGCGGGCGGCGTTGGGGGTTATTCGGTTGGTTTTAGAAAACGAAATTTCGAGCAGTTTACTGCCAATGTTCTCCAACGCTATGCGCCGCGCTAAGGCTGCTGCATCACCAGACCGTGATGAATTTTCAATGAAGGAATTGGATGATCGGGTAGCTATCGTTCACCTGATGGATTTCTTCCACGACCGCCTCAAGGTCTACCTGAGGGACCAAGGCGTCCGCCACGACATCATCGAAGCCTGCGTTGCGATGCCCGGAAATGACGACCTCGCGCTCCTCGTGAAACGCGCCACGGCGCTCAGCGATTTCCTCAAGACTGAGGATGGTGAGAACCTTCTGCAAGGGTTCAAGCGGGCCAATAACATCCTCTCTCAGGCAGAGGAAAAAGACGGGGTTGAGTATTCCTACGGCGCGGATGTGAAATTTGCCGACACCGATGAAGAACGCGCGCTGTTCACCGCTCTCGACGCGGGCGAGCCTGCGATCAAGGCGGCCCTTGGCGCGGAAGATTTTGCCGCCGCGATGACCGCCATGGCCGATCTGCGCGCGCCTATTGATGCATTTTTCAACGCGGTGCAGGTCAATACCGACAGCCAGATTGTGCGCCGCAACCGGCTCAACCTCTTGAGCCGTATCCGCACCATCTGTCTTGAGGCCGCCGATCTGACCCGGATCGAGGGCTGATCACTTTCTTGCGGTGTAAATCAAACCTTACACTTGCCTTGTGAGACTTGCCGCGTATTGTGCACCAAAGCAAAAGGTGCCGCAGTGCAGCAAATTGACCAACCGATCACTTTGATTACCCCCGATGCGCCGATCAAGGCGCAGACCCACGGGGGGCGTGCGAAGTGCCTTCAACGCCTTGTGCGGCTGGACCTGCCTGTGCCGCGCACGGTGGCACTGTCGTTCGGTGCGGTGCATGGAATTGCGGCGGGCGATATGCCGGATATGGACGCTCTTTTGGCCGAGCTTGACGGCGCGCATCTTTTTTGCGTGCGGCCCTCGTCGGAGGATCCTGATTGGGGCGGTCCGCGTGCGGTGCTCAATATCGGGATGAACTATGCGGTGCGCAAGGCCCTTGGCGTACGGATCGGCGAGGATGCGGCGGCACAGCTTTATCTGCGGTTCGTCCAATCTTATGCGGTTCATGTGGCGCGGCTTGACGCCGATATGCTCGATGACGTGTCCTCGGACCCCGAACAGGGATTGGCCGAGGCGCTTGCCGCCTATGCCGAAGAGACGGAAGAGCCGTTTCCGCAGGATCCAGCTGTGCAACTGGCCGAGGTGCTGCGCTCCATGGCGCGGGCCTGGGAGGGCACCACCGCGCGGCTCCTCCGGCAGGCTAAAGGCGCGCCTGCGGATGCGAGTCTGGGTCTCGTCGTTCAGGAAATGGCAATTGGCCTCGGAAAGGGCGAATGTGGCTCGGGTGTGATGCAACTGGCCAACAGCCAGAACGGCGCGCGCCAGATCACCGGGCGTTATCTCAGTCAGAGCCAAGGGCGCGACGCGCTGACCTCCGGCGCTGGTGCGCTCTACCTGGAGCGCGACGCACGCGGGCCCTCGCTGGAAGAATTGGCACCCGATGCGTTTGCCCAGCTCAAGGCGCATCTGGCGTTGATGCGCAAGGAGCTGCGCGAAGAGATGCAGGCGGAATTCACGCTGGAGAACGGCAAGTTGCACATCCTTGACGGGGTGCGTGTCACGCGCACGGCACGCGCAGCGGTCAGCATCGCCGTGGCGCTGGCCGAGGAGGGGATCATCCCGCGCGATGAGGCCCTTCTGCGGATCGAGCCACGCGCGCTCAATGAATTGCTGCACCGCCGCGTCGATCCAGCCGCATCCCGCGATATTCTGGCGCGCGGCATGGCCGCCAGCCCCGGTGCGGCGACGGGCAAGATCGTGTTCAACTCCGAGGCCGCACAAGCCGCGGATGCGCGCGGCGAGGCCTGTATCCTCGTGCGCCGCGAAACCGGGTCCGAGGATATTCGCGGCATGCACGCCGCTGTTGCCGTTCTCACCGAGCGGGGTGGCATGACCAGCCACGCGGCGGTGATTGGTCGCGGGATTGGCCTGCCTTGTGTGGTCGGCGCCTCGTCTATGCGGTTTCAGATGAACAAACGGCAGCTGACAGCCCCCGATGGCCGAGTCCTGAAGGAGGGTGACGAGATCACCGTGGACGGTACGAACGGCATTATTCTGATGGGACAGGCGGCTCTTCTGGATGCCGGGCATGATGAAAGCTTTCTGGTGCTGATGGATTGGGCGGATGAGCTGCGTGACATCAATGTGCGCGCCAATGCTGATACGCCCGCCGACGCTTTGGTCGCGCGTAATTTCAATGCGCAAGGGATTGGCCTGTGCCGCACCGAGCACATGTTTTTTGAGGAAGGCCGCCTCACGGTGATGCGCGAGATGATCTTCGCCGGCACGCCTGCGGACCGGGCGGCGGCGTTGGAGCGGCTTTTGCCCATGCAGCGCGCCGATTTCGCCGATCTCTTCCGCATCATGCAGGGGCAGCCCGTTTGCATCCGCTTGCTTGACCCACCTCTGCACGAGTTTTTGCCGACTGACCGCGCCGGGCACCGGGAGCTGGCCGAGGCGCTGGATCTGCCCTTGAGCGTGGTGACCCGCCGGGTCGAGGCGCTGGGCGAATACAACCCGATGCTGGGGATGCGGGGCGTTCGGCTCGGGATCACGGTGCCCGAGATTTACGACATGCAGGCGCGCGCAATTTTTCTGGCCACGCTGGATGTGCTCGATGATGGCACCTCGATCATCCCCGAGATCATGATCCCGCTCGTCTCCGCCCGCCGCGAGGTGGAGCTGGTGAAAGCGCGCATCGATGCCGTGGCCTCCGCCGTGCGCACCGAGACGGGCCGCAAGTTCAACTACCGCCTTGGCGTCATGGTCGAGACGCCGCGCGCGGCCCTGCGCGCCGCCGAGATTGCACCTTTGGTGTCCTTTCTCAGCTTTGGCACCAATGATCTGACACAGATGACATACGGGCTCAGCCGCGATGACGCGGGGCGCTTCATGTCGGAATATGTGCAGCAAGGCGTCTATCCCGAAGATCCGTTTCACACGCTTGATATTGACGGGGTGGGCGAGCTTCTGATCATCGGGGCCGAGCGTGGCCGCGCGGCGGGGGGCCGCGACCTGACCTTGTCGATCTGTGGCGAGCATGGTGGAAACCCCGAATCAATCGCCTTCTGCCGGGCCGCGGGATTCGATTATGTGTCCTGTTCTCCCTTCCGGGTTCCGGTGGCGCGGCTAGCTGCCGCACAATTGGCGATCAGGGACAAGATCGGCTAAGGCCCGCGCTGAGGCCCACAACATAAGGTGTGTGGCAGGGTGCGCTGCGGCGACCCTTTGGGCGTGGTTTAGCCTGCGAGGCAGCGCAGAACCGGGCCCAGACTCGACCATTCGGTTAAAATTGGATAGACGCCCCGGATGTTGAGGCAGGGATTGCCCTGCGCAGACAAAAGGACGACGTGATGTTTTGAAGATTGGCAATTGTGATTTTGGCGGGCTTTGCGGCCTTTGGCGGAAGTTCCGCCATGGCGGACACGCCGATGAAAAAGTTGCTGGGCGAGGAAAAGCGTGCCTTGGGAGCGATGAACGAAGTTCAGGTTGCGAGCTATCTCAACGACCCCGTTCGCAAGGTCGGCTATTCGCGCGACTGGATTGATGCGCAGCAAAAGGCCAAAGGCGGGCCAGAGTGGCGCTGCCTTGCCGAAGCGCTCTATTTTGAGGCGCGCGGTGAAAGCGTGAAGGGGCAGTTTGCCGTGGCCGAGGTCATCATGAACCGCGTCGATCACGCAGATTTCCCCGATAGCGTTTGTGGCGTGATCCATCAGGGCACGGGCCGCAAATATGGTTGCCAGTTCACTTACACCTGCGACGGCCACGCCGAGATCATCTCCGAGCCGCGCGCGTTCGAGCGCGTAGGCAAGGTCGCCCAAGTCATGGTGCGCGGCGCAGATCGCCCGCCCACCCAAGGTGCCACGCATTATCACACGCGGGCCGTCAACCCGCGCTGGTCGCGCACCTATCCGCGCGTGGCGACAATCGGCTTCCACCATTTCTACAAGCGCCTGACGCGCGTTTCGTCAAACTGACATCCTGAGGTTTGTGCCGCGCGCGTGGCCATGCTAAGCCGCGCCGAAAGGGGCATTGCGAGGCCCCGGATCGGCAAGGCGGAGACGCGCGCATGAGCAAAGAAATCAGACTGGCTTTTGAGCATCCCGATGCCCGTGCCAATGCGACCGCTCCCGACGGCCCGCTTGACCGGATATCGGTGCGTGATCACACCGTTGAGGTGGAGATTGGCGCATTTCAGGCCGAGCGTGGCACCACTCAGCGCATCTGCTTCAACGTGGTCGTGGAAGTGCGGCCTCTGACCGGCGTGCATGATGATGTGGACCGCATCTTGTCTTACGACAAGGTGACTGAGGCCATCATGGGTGAGTTGTCTGAAGAGCGCCTGAACCTCCTGGAGACATTGGCTGAACGGGTGGCTGAACGCATCTTGCTGGAGCCGCAGGCGGTCAGGACCTTCGTGCGAATCGAAAAGCTCGACCGTGGCCCTGGGGCTTTGGGTGTCGAAATTGTCCGCTCGGTCGAGGATCTGGCCACCAAGGACGTCGCGGCGCATGTGGGCGCTGTGCCGCATCCGCATGTGGTGTTTCTGACCAATGCGGCGTTGCGATCATCCAATCTGCCTCGCTGGCTGGATCAGCTTCAGCTGCGGGCAGAGCCAGTGATCCTTTGCGTGGGCCGCGCCGATGAGCCCGCCCCCCAGACCGGGCACCGCATGACCCAGCGCCGTGTTGACCTCCTTGCGATCGAGCAAAACGCATGGGTTCTGGCCGGGCGCGACGATCGCTGCGTTGTGGTGGCCAGCCGGACCGAATTGGATTGGGCCATGAAGAACGGCCAGATCAGCGTTTGGGCCCCATCGAAGATCGTGCTCGACGCGGTGGACGGGCCGGGTGCGGTGGACACGCCCGTGGCGTTGGCCGCTTGGTTCTCGGGCCATATAGAGGCGTCAGACCTTCTGGTAATCGGCGAGATGCCCCCCGAGGTGTCGCCTGTGCCGGTTCTGGTGCAGGACATCGCGCAATCGGGCCTCTGAGTGGCGTATTTCCGTCCTCTGGCACAGGTTGCCCCGGTCCGGCCCAAGGACGCTCTGCCGCTGGCCGGGGGTTGGGCTTGGTTTGAACGCGCAGAGGTTCTGAGCCGCAGGGGCGTACCCGAGATTGTCGCCGCCTCCGATATTCCAGGCGATGTGGTGGAGCGGCTGACCGCGCCCCGTGCAGATATCGCAGGGCTCAGCTTTGGCGCGCCGCGCCTTATGGGTATCCTCAACACCACGCCCGACAGCTTCTCCGACGGTGGTCAATTCGACGTGCCCGCCGTGGCACTGGTCCATGCGCGGGCGATGGCGGCCAGCGGCGCGGATATCATCGACGTGGGCGGCGAATCGACCCGCCCCGGTGCGGACCTCATCGACATAGACGAAGAAACCCGCCGGACCGCGCCTATCATCGCGGCGATGCGCGCAGGCCTCGACACGCCGATTTCCATCGACACGCGCAAGGCGTCGGTGGCCCAAGCCGCTGTGGTGGCGGGGGCCAATCTGGTCAATGACGTATCCGGCTTCACCTTCGACGCAGCACTGGCGCCCTATTGCGCCGAATCGGGCCTGCCGGTCTGCGTGATGCATGCGCAGGGCGACCCGCAAACCATGCAGAAAAACCCGCAATATGATGACGTGCTTCTGGACGTGTATGATTATCTCGCAGCACGGGTGGAGGCGCTTGTCTCCCTTGGCATCGCGCGGAGCCAGATCATCGTCGATCCCGGCATCGGGTTCGGCAAGACGCAGGCGCATAACCTCGCACTTCTGGCGGGCTTAAGCCTTTTTCACGGGCTGGGCTGTCCGGTTCTTCTGGGCGCGTCGCGCAAGCGGTTCATCGGTGATATCAGCGGGGCTGCCTCAGGCGCGCCGAGGGCGCCCGGGTCCATCGGCGTGGCGCTGGCGGGTGCCGCGCAGGGCGTGCAGGTCCTGCGGGTGCATGATGTGGTCGAGACGCGGGGGGCGCTGACGCTCTGGCAGGCCGCTACAATGGGTCGCGTCTAAGTCCGACGCCGTGCCTGAAAAAGACGTTTGAGCGCGCCAAGCTGGCTCAGCGCCACCCCGAAGAGGATCAGACCAAGGGCGGCGATCACCCCTGAGGGCAGCTCTTCGGACAGGATCAGAACGCCGAGGATGACGGACCAGATTGGCACCTGATAATTCACGAGGCTCATGAAAACTGGGCCCGCGCTACGGATGATGCTGACCAGCATGAGCTGTGCGATGCCCGTGGGCAGGATGCCGAGATAAAGAAGCGCCAGAAGGCTGCGGGTGCTCAGATCGCTCGGCATCGGCTCCAGCATCAGCGCGATTGGCGTGATGATCAACGCCCCCACGCTGAGCGCTGCCGCCGAGAGCGAGAGCATATCCACCGCAGGACAAAGCCGGGTGACGATCGAGCCCATCGCATAACACGCCGCTGCCCCCACACAGGCCAGCCGCGCCGTCGTCTCGAACTCCGCCCCCGTCTGGGCCAGCGCATCAGGGCCGATCAGCACGATCACCCCACAGGTGCCGATGATAAACCCGATAAGGCGGCGCAGGTGCATCTGCCCGCCGGGCACGAAGAAATGCGCCAGCGGCAGCACCAGAAGCGGGACCACGGACATGCAGACCCCGGCAAAGCCCGAGGCCACATATTGCTGCCCCCAGCCGAGCAAAAAGAACGGCAGCGCGTTGGACAAGACCCCCATCGCAAGCACGCACAGCCAGATCAGCCCGGCCCCCTCGCCCCGCATCCGGGGCAGACCCGCTCCGCGCGCATAAGCGATGCCCAAAAGCAAAAGGGCGCCCATGCACAGACGGCACGCTACAAGCATCAAAGGGCCAACCCCTTCAAGCGCTATCGTGACGAACATGAAAGACGCGCCCCAGATCAGGCCAAGGCTGACCAGAAAGAGCCAGTTGAGAGCGGTAGGGGGCGTCATTACGCCGCGTGCCGGGAACTGGCACCACGACGGAGCGTTGAACGGCCACACAAGGAAAGGAGTTCTGTCATGGAAATGCCCCTACTCTTCATTTTGCCGGGTGTCACCTTCTTGTTGGTGATCGGCTTTGCGATCTGGAGCAAACGCGCCACCGAAAAGCGTCTGAATGACGACGATGCGCCAAAATCAACGCTGGCGGTGGACAAGGACAGCCGCGGTAAGCCCGCGGATGTGAAATAAAAAAAGGCCCGGCCGCGTAGAGAGCAGCCGGGCCTTACCGTGTTTAGTTCTTGGCTTTGTCGACCAACTTGCCTGCGGAAATCCACGGCATCATAGCGCGAAGCTTTTCGCCCGTCTCTTCGATCTGGTGCGCATCGTTGATGCGGCGCGTGGCCTTGAACGAGGGCTGGCCCACGGCGTTTTCAAGCATGAAGTCGCGCACGAATTTGCCGTTCTGGATGTCGGTGAGGACCGCCTTCATCTTCGCCTTGGTCTCATCATAGGGCAGGATGCGCGGGCCGGAGACATACTCGCCATACTCGGCTGTGTTCGAGATCGAGTAGTTCATGTTGGCGATACCGCCTTCATAGATCAGGTCCACGATCAGCTTCACTTCGTGCAGGCATTCGAAATACGCCATCTCGGGCGCATAACCGGCTTCAACCAGCGTCTCAAAGCCCATGCGGATCAGCTCAACAAGGCCACCGCAAAGCACGGCCTGCTCACCGAAGAGGTCGGTCTCACATTCTTCGCGGAAATTGGTCTCGATGATGCCGGAACGCCCGCCACCGATGGCGGAGCAATAGCTGAGCCCGATTTCCAGCGCCTTGCCCGATGCGTCCGTATCCACAGCCACGAGGCAGGGCACGCCGCCGCCCTTGGTATATTCACCACGGACAGTGTGGCCGGGGCCCTTGGGGGCCATCATGATGACGTCGATGCCTTCCTTGGGCTCGATCAGACCAAAATGAACGTTGAGGCCGTGGGCAAACGCAATCGCGGCACCGGCGCGGATATTGTCGTGGACGTATTTCTTGTAGGTGTCTGCCTGAAGCTCATCGGGCATGGTGAACATGATCAAGTCAGCCCAGGCGGCGGCCTCGGCAATGCCCATGACCTTGAGGCCTTCGCCCTCGGCCTTCTTGGCGCTGGCCGAGCCTTCGCGCAGGGCGACGACAAGGTTCTTGGCACCCGAATCGCGCAGGTTCAGCGCGTGGGCGTGGCCTTGGGAGCCGTAGCCCAGAATGGCCACTTTCATGTCTTTGATCAGGTTGATGTCGCAATCACGGTCATAATAAACGCGCATGGATTTGTCCTCTGAGGTTGGTTTCTGAGTGGAATTTAGCCGTTTGCCGCTGATTTAGGGTGCAATTTCGAGTGCAAATTTCGAAATATTTGAGTATTTATAACTAAGAAGAAGATATGGTGAAGTAATCATGCTTGATGACGTGGATCGGCGGCTTTTGCGACTCTATCAATATGACGCATCTTTGGGGCCTGCGGAACTGGCCGAGCGGGCGGGAGTCACGCCTGCGACTTGCGCCCGCCGGCTTGATCGCATGGCATTGGCGGGAATCATTCGAGGCAACCGCGCAGTGATCGACTGGCGCAAGCTGGGTTATGCGGTGGAGGTGAGCCTGCGCGTTACGCTCGACAAGGCGCAGCCGCGTGCGTTTGAGGACTTTGCCGATGCTGCGCGCAAGATACCGGAGGTTTTGGAAATCCAGAGCTTTCTGGGTCGCGTGGACACGCGGCTCGCAGTCATCGCGCGCGACATGGCGCATTACCAGCAGATTTACCGAGAAAGCATCCTCAGCCTGCCGCATATCGCGGATATCGAGGCCTTGATGCATGTGGCGCGGATCAAATCGGACGAGGTGCTGCCATTATGATCGAGCTTGATTCCGTGGACCGCCGGATTTTGCGGGCCCTGTCCGAGGATGCCACGCAGAGCGCGAGTGCGCTGGGGCGCGCGCTGGGCCTGTCGCAACCCGCGACGTGGCGGCGGATCAAGCGGCTGCGGGAGATGGGCGTGATCGCGGGGCAGCGGCTGGACCTGGACCGGGAGCGGTTGGGCTTTGGTGTGGCGGTGTTTCTGGGCGTGAAGCTTGCCACCAAGGGGCGTGTGAGCCTTGAGGATTTCGAGCGTGCGGTAACGGCGATCCCCGAGGTGCAGACGGTGGAGCATATCCTTGGGCTTTACGATTACCGCCTGCGGGTGGTGGCACGGGATATTTCGGATTTCGAGCGGGTGTTGCGGCGCCGGATCATGACCTTGCCCGGAGTGGGAGATGTGGAGGCCAATGTTTTGCTGAGCGAGGAGCGGCGACCTGGCCCAATCGGCTGATATGCTTTGCCAAAGGGGCGTGGGGGCGCTAGCTCTGGCGATGAAACGCGAGGAGAAATATTATGAACGCGCTACTTGATACGGTCGATCCTGATGGGCTTTTGGAATATTCGGTGGTGTTTACCGACCGGTCCCTGAACCATATGTCGGCCAGTTTTCAACAGGTTATGAATGACATCTCGGGGATGCTCAAAGAGGTCTACAACGCAGATGCCGTGGCGCTGATCCCCGGTGGTGGCTCTTACGGGATGGAGGCGGTCGCGCGGCAGTTTGGCACGGAAGCCAATGTCCTGATCGTGCGCAACGGCTGGTTTTCCTTTCGCTGGAGCCAGATTTTCGATGCGGGCGGTTTTGCCGTGGACACGACCGTGTGCATGGCGCGCCAGACCGGCAACGGGGTGACCGCACCCTTTGCGCCGATGCCTATCGAGGAGGTGACGGCCAAGATCCGGGAGGCCAGACCCGATGTTGTTTTTGCACCTCATGTGGAAACCTCCGCCGGGGTGATCCTGCCCGATGATTACATCAAGGGCCTGGCCGACGCCGCCCATGAGGTGGGCGCGCTTTTGGTGCTGGATTGCATCGCATCGGGCTGTGCCTGGGTGGATATGAAGGCGACGGGCGTGGATGTTCTGATCTCGGCCCCGCAGAAAGGCTGGTCCGCGTCGCCCTCTTGCGGGCTTGTGATGATGTCTGCGCGGGCGGTGGAGCGTTTGGATAACACCACATCCAACAGCTTCGCAATTGATCTAAAGAAATGGCATTCGATCATGCAAACCTATGAGAATGGCGGCCATGCCTATCATGCGACGATGCCCACAGATGCGCTGCGCGTCTTTCGTGATGTGATGCTGGAGACCAGGGAATACGGGTTCGACCGGCTTTGTGATGCGCAATGGGCGCTGGGCAATGGCGTGCGGGCGATGCTGGCCGAAAAAGGTGTAGTATCGGTCGCCGCCGAGGGGTTTGGCGCGCCGGGCGTTGTGGTGAGCTACACGGACGATCCAGACGTGCAGAACGGTAAGAAATTTGCTGCTGAGGGCATGCAGATCGCGGCGGGTGTGCCCCTGCAATGCAATGAGCCTGAAGGGTTTCGCACCTTCCGGCTGGGGCTTTTTGGGCTGGATAAGCTTTATGATGTGGACGCGGCGCTGGCGCGTTTGAAGGTGGTTCTGGACAAGGTGCTTTAGGGCGCTCTGAGCGTGGCTCAGCGCCATATTCAGCCAGGTATTCAGCCCCGTGCGCCGAGGCCCATCTGCATCAGGGTCTTGCGCACGGGCGCAAGCGCATAGAGCGCATTGAGGCCCATTGCGCGGGCGTCGCGTAAGGGCTGCGCCTGCATCATCGACGCGCGGTTCAAAATGTCTATCCCGGCCACGCGGGCGCGAATTTCTGCATGGCGCGCACGGTGATATTTCTCAAGCATGTCACAGCTGCCCAGATCACCCGGTGCGGCCACGGCCAGATCACGCAACGCGCGCAGGTCACCCAGGCTCATATTCAGCCCCTGTGCGCCGATGGGAGGCACCACATGGGCCGCTTCCGCCACCAGTGCCACCCGCTCGGACCAGAGCCGCTCGGCCATTTGGCTGATAATGGGCCAAACGGTACGGCGCGACGCGAGGGTGAGCGGGCCAAAGAGGTGGCAGCTACGCGCGCTCATTTCTGCCTCGAAGTTGGGCGCATCCAGTGTCGCGAGGCGGGCGGCCTCGGGGCCGTGCTCCATCCATACAACACCGGATGACGGCATGCCCTCGTGATCGGGCAGTGGAACCAACGTGAACGGCCCGCCGCTGCGGTGAATTTCGGTGGAGACATTGGCATGCGGGATCGGGTGCGTCACCGCGAAGGCGAGCGCTTTTTGACCATAGCGCGTGGTCGTGACATCAATCCCGGCGGCCTTGCGGATTGGGGAGGCGCGCCCATCGGCAGCGATCACGAGTCGTGCGCGCACGCGGGTGCCATCGCTGAGACCCACGCGGGCCTCTGACGTGCGGGTCAGCAGCGACGCGGTGCCTGTGCCGGGGCGAAACTCAACATTTGGTAGGGTGCCGAGATGCGCGACCATTTCGCGGCGCAAGAGCCAGTTGGGCAGGTTCCAGCCAAAAGGCAGCTCCGACAACTCTGCGGATTTGAATTCTTTCGTGATGCGTGGCTCGGGCGCGGTCCCGCCGGCATCGACGATACGCATCACCTCAAGCGGGGTGGCGTGATCCTTGAGGCGGTTCCAAAGCCCTACCTCTTCCAACAGCTTTTGTGCCGGTTGCAGAAACGCGGTGGTGCGCAGATCGGCACCAACCTTGTCGCGCGCGGTGATGGGCGGAGCGGGATCGACGCACAGCACCGAAAAGCCCGCAGTGCCAAAAACGGACGCCGCCGCAAGCCCGGCTACGCCTCCGCCTGATATGAGGATATCCACATCTGTCATCGTGCCCTCCGTCTCATCTACACGCGCAAGATATGCGCGCGCGCCTCGCTACGCCAGCCTTGGGCCCGGATGTCACCCCCAGGTGATGAGGATCAGGCAGGTCCAGATCACCGGCACCATCGCCAGAGCGGGGATGTAAAGACCGGGCAGGCCGAATGTGAACACGCTGAGGCCCCATGCGGCGATGAACATCAACACCGTGAAAAGGATCATTAGATCGCGCATCGCCGTGCTGACGGCGGGACGGCTGTGGGTGGCGGGCACATTTGTGGTATCGGCAAGGGACATCTCAGAATTCCTTCTGTTTCTGTTCGCTGAGACGGAGATAGTGGCCCCGGCACGATCTGCGCAGGTGCGAATTGACGCATGCAGGCTTAGGTGAGGCGGGCGAGGAAGGCCGACAGATCATCCGTGTGATGGTGAATATGCGCCGAAGGGGCCGCTCCGGGGGCGACATGCACAGTTTTCAGGCCCATTTCGTGCGGAATCTTCAGGTTTCTAGGCTCATCTTCGAACATTGCGGCGGTTTTCGGATCAAGACCGTCTGTCTGGAAAACTGTTTCAAATGCCGCGCGTTCGGGTTTCGGCGCGTATCCTGCATGCTCCACGCCATAAACTGCGTCAAAAAGTCCACCCAGCCCGCGCGCTTCGACCACACGCTGTGCGTAAGGTGCGGTGCCGTTTGTGTAGATGATCCGCCGCCCGGGCAGCGCCGCGATTCGTGCGCGCAAGGTGGGGTCGGGGGTGAGCACGCTGAAATCAATGTCGTGCACGGCGTGCAGATAGGGTCCGGGATCAAGGTCATGCTCGCGCATCAACCCTGCCAATGTGGTGCCATGGGTCTGCCAATAATGCCCGCGCAAATGATCGGCCTCGGCATGGCTCACGCCGAGCGCGTCCATCACAAACGCCGTCATGCGCACCTCGATCTGATCGAAGAGGCGCATGTGTGGCGGGTAGAGCGTGTTGTCGAGGTCAAAGACCCATGTGCGGATTTGCGAAAACCCTTGGGCGAAATCATGCGCTGTCATGGACCCAACGTAGGGGCGGGGTGCAGGGCGTCAATCTACAAAGGAGTGCCAAGACGTGCCATCTTTACTTTGCGACTTGTCCGGCGCTAAGTTTGTCTCTTCGATGTGTAAGGAAAGCCTGATGAACGCCCCCCAAAAAGATGCCTACACCCTGATCCTCGAAGCGATTGACGAGGGCATGTTCAAACCCGGCGACCGCCTTGTGGAGAGCGATCTGGCTGACCGCTTCGGCGTGTCGCGCACGCCCATTCGCGAGGCGCTGCAACGGTTGGAGACGCAATCCCTTTTGGCGCGGGATGGTCGGAGCCTTATCGTGGCGTCGCTGGATCATAACCAACTCGCCGAGCTTTACGTGGTGCGTGCCGAGCTCGAAGGGCTGGCCGCCAGTCTTGCCGCACGCCATGCGACGCCCGAGGAGGTCGCCGTGCTGCGCGATATGGTGGAGGATGACCGCCAGTTGATGGGCCATCCCGACAAGATGGCGCGCGCGAACCGCCGCTTTCATAAGCAGATCCACTTGTCGTCACACAACCGGTTTCTGGTGCAGCAGCTTGATCTGGTGCACCGGTCCATGGCGCTTATGGCGACCACATCGCTCGCCGCTGTAGGTCGAGATGAGGACGCGATCCGCGAACACGATGCGATTGTGCGCGCCATTGAGGCGGGTGATTGTGCCGGTGCGCATGCGGCCCTGAAGGCCCATATCTCAAAAGCGTTTGTGACGCGCCTCAAGCTGGACTCGGGCGAGGTCGAATCCACCCTTTAGAGCGGATTTCCCAACCAGAGCCAATGAATGCCCGTGGCTTGTCTTATCCCAGAAAAACGGCGCGAAGATCAGCTCATAAAGCGCCTTGTAGGCGGCGATGGTGCCAAGCGGTGTGTAGAGATGCATTGTGGGCGCCCATGGCATGAGGTGGCGATGGAAGCGGCCTGATACGGCCATGAGGTGAATGCCGATATTGAGCACCTCTACAGCCAGAAACAGCCGCCCAAATGCCACGAGCACCTCGCGCGGCAATACCGGATCAAGCGGATGTGGCAGGCCCAACAGCACCAGCCAGAACGACCACAAAAACGGTGCCAGCATGAATTGTGACAGCGCCGCCACGAAATGCGCCTGAAACCCCCAGAACTTCCACGCACCAAGCTGCCGATAGAGCAGCCGCGGCTGGCGCATATGCACAAGATAGGTGGTCATATAGCCCTTGAGCCATCGTGAGCGCTGTTTGATCCAAGGCCACGGTTTGCACGCAGCCTCCTCGCCTGTGACGGTGCCGATCACCTCGGTCCGGTAGCCGTGCCGCGCGAGGCGAAAGCCCAGATCGGCGTCTTCGGTCACGTTATGTGCATCCCACCCGCCAAGGTTTTCCAGCACCGCACGGCGAAAATAAAGCGTCGTGCCCCCCAAAGGGATCGCAAAGCCCAGCCGCGCGAGGCCGGGCAGCATGACGCGGAACCATGTGGCGTATTCGATGGAAAAGCACCGCGCGAGCCAGTTCTGGCGCGGGTTGTAATAGTCCAGGATGCCTTGCAGACAGACCACATCGGGTGGTGCGGCCTGAAACCGGCGCGCAACTTGGGTGATTTGATCGGGGTCGGGGGCGTCCTCGGCGTCAAAAATGCCGATGATGTCGCCCTCGCAAAAATCGAGTGCATAGTTCATCGCGCGCGGCTTCGTGCGTGGCTTGCCGTCAGGCACGATCACGGCGCGCATCCATGGTGGCAGGTCGATCTCTGCCAGCGTCTTCTGGGTCAGCGCGTCGTTTTCCTCAAGCACAAGGATCACATCCAGCAGGCATTTGGGATAGCTGAGCCGGGTGATGAGAGCATGGGCGATCTCCGTCTCTTGAAAGAGGGGAACCAATACCGACACTTTGGGCAGCTTCTGGTCGACCGAGATGGGCTGGACGTTGGCCTCCGGTGGGCCGGCCAAGATGCGTGCGACCAAAGCGGCGGTCTTGAGGCCAGCCGAAACGATGAGCGTCAGCGTCGCCCAGCCGACGAAGATGCCGAAGACCGCTGTGGGGAAAAGCACCGTCAAAAGGGCTAGAGCCGCAAGGCATGCGAGGGTGATTGTGAGCCTCGCATAGGGGGTTTCGCGCCAGGTGCGGAAGCTTTCCGCCTCGGGGACTCGGGATTGTGCGGCCTCGGTCAGGGCGGCGCGGTTGAGATTTGCCACGCTGGTCTAAATGTCGCGGCGTGGGGCGAGCATGGTCGGCAAATCCGTGATGCCGCGTGGCAGATCGCGCGCGGCGCGACGCAGCGTCTCGGGGCTGTGGGTGGCGATATGAAGTGTTCCCTCATCATCGCGCAGGGGCAAGAGCGCATGCTTAACCAATTGCGCAGGGTCGATTCCCTCCAAACGCGTGCCGTAATGCGCGAGCCCAGCCGCATCCAGCGCCGCCGTTCCGGCGCGCGCTGCACGTGCATCGAGGATAGTCACCTCATCCGTCAGACCTTCGGAGATCAGCACCCGCTCTAGCGGCGCATCGCAGTGATTTTGAACGATTTTAGCAAGGTCAGCATCAGCACGGGAGATAACGCCTGCCTCGACCAGATCACGGGCCAAACCGGTCAGCGGCACAGCGCGAAAACGCGAGGTGCCGCCCGGCTGTCGCAGCTCGGAGATACCCATTGAAATGCCCTTCCATTCGCCCCGTCCAGCAGCGAATTTCGTTCATTTTGGTTAATGAAGTGTGAAGATAGCTTTAATCGGGCCTTAACAGGCCAATGATGTCGCGGGCTTAGCCGCGCATCGAGGCTGCGAAACGTTCAAAAAGGTAAAAGCTGTCTTGCGGGCCGGGGCTTGCCTCGGGGTGATGCTGCACTGAAAAGACCGGGCGGTTCTTCATGCGGATTCCGCAATTGGACCCATCAAAGAGCGACACATGGGTCTCCATCACACCCTCGGGCAGGGTCTGGCTGTCGACGGCAAAACCGTGATTCATCGAGGTGATTTCCACCTTGCCAGTTTCCATATCCTTGACCGGATGGTTCGCGCCGTGATGGCCGTGGTTCATCTTGATCGTGCGCGCGCCCAGCGCCAGTGCGAGCATCTGATGCCCGAGGCAAATCCCGAAAAGCGGGATGTCCTTGGCCAGAACGCCCTGGATCATCGGCACCGCATAGGCCCCTGTGGCCGCCGGGTCACCGGGGCCGTTTGACAAAAACACGCCGTCGGGCTTGTGGGCCAACACCTCATCCGTCGACGCGGTGGCAGGCAAGACAGTCACGTCGCAGCCCGCTGACGCGAGGCAGCGCAGGATGTTGCGTTTGGCGCCATAGTCAATCGCCACGACCTTGTGCTGTGGGTTTTCCTGCCGGGTATACCCCTCGGGCCAGGCCCAGCGCATCTCGTCCCAACGATAAGACTGCGCGCAGGTGACTTCCCTCGCAAGGTCCAGCCCCTCAAGCCCGGTGAAGCCGCGCGCCTTGGCCACCAGAGCGGCGGTGTCGAAATTGCCCTCGGGATCATGCGCGAGCGCGGCATGGGGTGCGCCCTGTTGGCGAATCGCGCGCGTCAGGCGGCGCGTGTCGATGCCGCCGATGGCGATGCGCCCGCGCCGTGCCAGCCAGTCGGTAAGCTCTTCTGTGCTGCGCCAGTTGCTGGCATCCGTCGGGTCCCATTTCACGACCATGCCGCTGGCCACTGGCTCGGCTGTCTCGTCGTCTTCGGGGTTCACGCCGGTATTGCCGATGTGCGGGAAGGTGAAGGTCACAATCTGCCCTGCATAGGACGGGTCGGTCATGATTTCCTGATAACCGGTCATGGCGGTGTTGAAGCACAACTCCGCCACGGTCTGGCCCGTCGCGCCGAAGCCGTGCCCATAGAACACAGTGCCATCTGCAAGGGCGAGGCAGGCGGTCGGGCGGGTCTGGGGGGCTTGGGACATGGGGTGCGCTCCGGAGGCTGGCAGGCAGGGGCAAAATCTGCGCGACACTAGGTCCGGGCCGCAGGGGGGTCAAGGGGCGGTCGGGGGGCGGGTCTGGTTGTCTTGCGAGAGTGGCTTATATAAAGGGGCGAAACGGATAAGGCGCACCCGAAGATGGGCGGCGCGAAAAGAGGAAGAGCACCAGATGACTATGCGTGAACGGATCGACACCGCCTTGAAGCAGGCGATGAGAGACAAAGACACCGCGCGTCTGGCGACGCTGCGCCTGATCAATGCGGCGATCAAGGATCAGGAGATTGCGGCGCGTGGCAAGGATGGCGAAGTCAGTGTCGGTGACGATGACGTGCTTGCAATCCTTGGCAAAATGACCAAGCAACGGCAGGAATCGGTGCGCGCCTATGAAGAAGGCGGGCGGATCGATCTGGCTGAACGCGAGCGCGGCGAGGTGGTGATCATCGAGGAGTTTCTGCCCCGCCAACTTGGCGATGCGGAGGTGGAGGCTGCGATCGATGCGGCGATTGCCGAGACTGAGGCAAGCTCGATCCGCGACATGGGCACTGTGATGGGGGCGCTCAAGGCGCGCTACACTGGGCAGATGGATTTCGGCTCGGTCGGTCCGAAGGTCAAGGACAAGCTCTGCTCCTGAGCGACCCCGCTTATCCGGCGCTGCGCGCTAGGCGCAGAGCGCCGGATATCTCCGAATAGAGCACCTTGCGCTCATCCTCGGACAAAAACGCACCAATTTCCACCACGCGCCCACTGCCCTTCAGGGTCAGGTAATGCGCGACGGGCCCCCCCGTGGGGTGCATATCGACCTGTGCCCAATAGCTGTTGCAATCCCATACCAGAACATCGCCCTTGGGGTTGGTGCGCGTGAGGTGCACGGCGTCACTGTCGATGATCAAGGCCTCATGCATGCGCCCGGTGTCATAGCTATGCGAGAGCGCCCACCACATCCCCGCCACAGCCGCGACCAGAAAGGGTAAAAGCCCCCAAAGCACCATTGTTCCCAGAAGCGGAATGAGCGGGAAGGTCAGGAAGATACACGTCACCAGCATGAAGCCCGCAAATCCCCGCTTGGGCAGCGAGCGATGCGGCCAAAGGTCAAGCCGGGCGGGTGTGGCGGCCGTGGGTGCGGTGGTCCATTCGTAAGGCATATGTTCGTTTTAATACGTATCCTACGCGAGAAAAGTGCTGATTCAAATTTGTGCTGTCAAAGATTGGCTTTGCTTGCGCGGTGTATCCATCTGGCGCACGATCAGGGCAGGTCGCAGCACAGGGCTTTGCCATGAGAAAATCCGTTTTATCCTTTTGCACGTTGGTATTGCTGGCAGGCGGGCTTTGGACGATTGCGGTCGCCCTTGAGGGCGCGGAGGAGATGGCGACCCTGCGCGCGGACGTGGCGGCTGCACAAGGTCATGACGAGGTGGATGTTGCGCGCGCGGTTCTGAGCGCGGCGCAGATCACCTCCTTTTCGCAGAATCTGGAATTCTGTGGCTATCTGGGGTTCGATGGCGCGGGCATGCTGCGAAGCTCGCAGGTGGTGCGCGGCATGGTGGATGAATGCTCCCCCCTCTGGCCCGATGATCTGGAGGTCGTGGCCTCGTGGCACACCCATGCGGGTTATGACGCGGGCGCGTGGTCCGAGGTGCCCACAGTGATTGATATTGAGGCTGATGAGGATGAGGGGATCGACGGCTTTGTCGCCACCCCGGGTGGGCGCTTCTGGTTCGTGGATACCGAAGCGATGGAGGTTGTGCAGCTTTGCGACCGAGGCGCGTGCGTGCCCGTGGATGCGGCGTATGTTGCCGGCTCGGAAGGGGCGATATGGCAAAGCTATACCTATCAGGAATTGCTCGACCGGGAGGCCGCGCAGTAAGGCTCAGCGCGTATACTTGATGAACGGTGTGAGCGTGCCGATACGGTCGTAGAGCATCCGCGCTGTGTGGTTGAAATCCTGTGTCATCCAGTAGACCGAAGGGTGCCCATCGGCATCGGCGGCTTTGTAGACCGCCTCGATAAGGGCGCGGCCAACGCCCGCGCCGCGCACCGAAGGATCGGCGTAGAGGTCTTGCAGGTAGCACACATCCTCAAGCCGCCAGTTATGCGCATGATAGATATAGTGGACGAGGCCCACGGGGCGTCCGCTCTGCTCTGCGATCAATGCGTTCTGGTGTGGATGATCCGGGCTCAGCAGCCGTTCGAACGTCGTCTGATAGACCTCATCCGGCACGCTGGTCTCGTAATATTCCAGATAGGCCTTCCAAAGCCCGCGCCATGCCCCCTCGTCTGACCGGGCGAGAGGGCGGATATGGGTTTCGGTCATTGGGGCATGCTCCAGAAGTTACTCAGCGGCAACGGATTTGGGATCGGCCAGAGTGACGATATCCATCATGATCGTGTTCAGCTCGAAATCCTTGGGTGTATAGACCCGCGCCACGCCCATTGCCTTGAGGCGGGTGGCATCCTCATCCGGGATGATGCCGCCGACGATTACGGGTGTCTCCCCGAGCCCTGCAGCGCGCATCCGCTCCATCAATTCGTCGACCAGCGGGATATGGCTCCCCGACAGGATCGAGAGGCCCACGACATGCGCCTCGTCCTCAAGTGCGGCGGCGACGATTTCCTCGGGCGTCAGGCGGATACCCTCATAGCGCATGTCCATGCCGCAATCGCGGGCGCGGAAGGCGATCTGCTCGGCACCGTTGGAATGCCCATCCAGACCCGGCTTGCCCATGAGGAACTTGAGGCGGCGGCCAAGGCGGTCTGACACCGCGCTCACGGCCTCGCGAATGTCATCCAGCCCTTCTGTCATGTTCGACGGGCTGGCCGATACGCCCGTGGGGCCGCGATACTCGCCGTGCACGGCGCGCATCTGGGCGGCCCATTCGCCGGTGGTGACGCCAACGCGGGCGGCATTGATCGAGGCGGGCATGATATTCTCGCCTGCCGCAGCGGCGGCGCGCAGATCGGCGAGGGCGGCTTTCACCGCGGCGGCGTCACGCGCGTCGCGCCACGCATCAAGGCGGCCGATCTGCTCGGCCTCCACCGCCGGATCGACGGTCATGATGCCACCATCCTCGGTTTGCAGCGGCGACGGTTCGCCACTCTGCCATTTGTTCACGCCGACCACGATGGTCTCGTTGCGCTCGATTCGGCCCAGCCGCTCGGCGTTGCTGTCCACTAGGCGGGCTTTCATGTAATCAATCGCGCCGATCGCGCCGTCCATGCTGTCGAGTGTATGAAGCTCGGCGCGCGCGCCCTCTTTGAGGGCTTCGACCTTGGCCTCCACTGCCGGGTTGCCATCGAAGAGGTCATCGAATTCCAGAAGATCCGTCTCGTATGCGAGGATTTGCTGCATCCGCATCGACCATTGCTGATCCCATGGGCGCGGCAGGCCAAGCGCTTCGTTCCACGCAGGCAATTGCACGGCGCGGGCGCGGGCGTTCTTGCTGAGCGTGACGGCCAGCATCTCAATGAGAATACGGTAGACGTTGTTCTCGGGTTGCTGTTCGGTCAGCCCCAGCGAGTTGACCTGCACGCCGTATCGGAAGCGGCGGAACTTGGGGTCCTCGACGCCATAGCGCTCTTGCAGGATTTCGTCCCAGAGGTCCACGAAGGCGCGCATCTTGCACATCTCGGTCACGAACCGGATGCCTGCATTCACGAAGAAGGAGATACGGCCCGCAAGCGCCGGGAAATCCTCGGCAGGCACGCGCGGCTTGAGCTCATCCAGCACGGCGGTGGCCGTGGCCAATGCGAAGGCAAGCTCTTGCTGCGGTGTCGCGCCGGCCTCTTGCAGGTGGTAGGAACACACGTTCATCGGGTTCCATTTCGGCACGTTTGTATAGCAGTATTCGGCCACGTCCCCGATCATCTTGAGCGATGGCTTGGGTGGGCAGATATACGTCCCGCGGCTGAGATATTCCTTGATCAGATCATTCTGCACGGTGCCTTGCAGCGCGCTCACATCCGCGCCCTGCTCCTCGGCCACGGCGATATAGAGCGACAAAAGCCACGGCGCGGTCGCGTTGATCGTCATGGAGGTGTTCATCTTCTCCAGCGGGATACCCTGAAAAAGCTGGCGCATATCGCCCAGATGACAGACCGGAACGCCGACCTTGCCCACCTCGCCCTTGGAGAGGATATGATCGCTGTCATAGCCCGTCTGGGTGGGCAGGTCGAAGGCCACAGAGAGGCCCGTCTGGCCCTTCTCGAGGTTCGAGCGGTAGAGCGCGTTGGAGGCAGACGCCGTGGAGTGGCCTGCATAGGTGCGGATCAGCCAGGGGCGGTCTTTTGCGGGCGTGTTGGTCTCGGTCATGGCAGAGCCTCCGGAATCGGTTGCGCAACAATCGTGCGTTGCTGGGGACATATCGGGAATTTTATGCTTTTGTCAATTCGCTGCAACGCGGCATGATCGCTTGGTGAGAGCGCGCGGTCAATCCCGCCCGATATGGGCGCTGGGCGGCGAAGTTTTGTGGCGCGCGGATGTCTCTTGCTATAGTGAAGGATCCGGGGGCCACGCAAGGAGCGCGCATGACATCGACGGTGCAGATGCCGCTTTGGGCGCTCTTGTTGCTGCTGGCCTTTGCGGCGGTAACGTTCGCGTCGCATTTCCTCTTTCCGTCCGTGCGCTGGTTCTTTCGGCGGCGGCTGGAGCGGGCGGTGGCACAGCTCAACAAAAAACTCACCCGGCCCATTGAGCCTTTCAAGCTGGCCCGGCGGCAGGACATGATCCAGCGGCTTCTCTATGATCCGGACGTGACCAAGGCCATCGTGGAATATGCGCACAAGCATAATGTGCGCGAGGACGTGGCGTTTGAAAAGGCCCGCCGATACGCTCTCGAGATCGTCCCGAGCTTCTCGGCCTTCGCCTATTTCAGCTTTGGCATCCGGCTTGCGAATTTTCTGGCGCGCTCTTTGTATATCGTGCGGCGGGGCAATATGAATATGGCTGTTCTGGACAAGATTGCCCCCGATGCAACGGTGGTATTCATCATGAACCATCGCAGCAATATGGATTATGTGCTGGTCACCACCCTGGCCTCTCAGGCCTCGGCGCTCAGCTATGCAGTGGGGGAATGGGCGCGGGTCTGGCCGCTTAGCCGTCTGATCAAATCCATGGGGGCCTATTTCATTCGCCGCCGCTCGCGCGGGGGTCTCTACCGGGCCGTTTTGGCGCGCTATGTTCAGATGGCGACGCAGGGCGGGGTGACGCAGGCGATCTTCCCCGAGGGGGGACTGAGCGTCGATGGGCTGACCAAGCCGCCGAAGCTGGGTCTTTTGTCCTATGTGGTCGATGGCTGGAAACCCGGTGCGCGTGATGTGGTTTTTGTGCCCGTGGCGATCAATTACGACCGGGTGCTGGAGGACCGCGTGCTGAGCGAGGCCGGGCGGCGCGGAGATCGGCGCTTTCGGGCGCGTATGTCGGTGATAATCAAATTCACGGCCCGTATGATATGGTTCCGGTTGCGTGGGAATTTTGAGCGGTTCGGGCTGGCGTCGGTGGTCTTTGCCGAGCCTGTGAAGCTCAGCGATTATGGCCCCGGCCCGGATTTGGAGGCGTTGGGTGCGGACCTGATGAAGCGGATCGACGCTGCGATGCCGCTTCTCTTCGTGCCGCTTCTGGCGCGTGTGATGCTGCGAGCGGAGGCACCGATGCCGGATGCGGATCTGATTGAGGCTGTGCGTGCGATGGGGCAGGCGGCCTCGGGTGACGTGCCGTTGATAGAAGCGGAGGCGCTGCCCGGTGCCGTGGCGCGCGCGCAACGGCAGTTGTCGCGCCGGGGGCTGATCACGGAACGTGAGGGAGGGTGGTGTGCCAATCCCGAGGAGACTTTGCTGTTGCAATTCTATGCCAATTCCATTGCACATTTCTATCCCGATGATGCTGCGCCCGCGAAAGAAATTTCTGCGACCGCTGGGTCATAAAGTTACAAAATATAGGCTTTGGGCATTGCATTGTTGCGCAAGTCGGCCTATCCACTCGGCCACTCCGCGCGCAAGCGTCGCGGCCAATCAAACTCAAGGGAGGCCGCTCATGGCTCTGGACACGGAAAACGGCATTGCGCCTTACGACGCCCCGGAAAAGGAGCTTTATGACATCGGCGAGATGCCCCCGTTGGGCTTCGTGCCGCCCAAGATGCATGCATGGGTGATCCGCCGCGAACGTCATGGCGATCCGGACAAGGCGATGGAGCTTGAGGTGATCGACACACCCACGCTCGACAGCCACGATGTGCTGGTCCTCGTGATGGCGGCTGGCGTGAATTACAACGGCGTCTGGGCCTGTCTCGGACAGCCCGGCTCGGTCTTTGACGTGCACAAGGCCCCCTATGCGGTCGTCGGATCAGACGCGGCGGGCGTGGTCTGGGCCGTGGGCGACAAGGTCAAACGCTGGAAAGTGGGCGACGAGGTGGTCATCCACTGCAACCAAGACGATGGCGATGACGAAGAGTGCAATGGCGGCGACCCGATGTTCTCCCCCAGCCAGCGGATCTGGGGCTATGAGACGCCCGGCGGCTCGTTTGGACAGTTCACAGCCGTGCAATCGCAGCAGCTTATGCCGCGCCCCAAACACCTCACATGGGAAGAGAGCGCGTGCTATACGCTGACCCTCGCCACCGCCTACCGGATGCTTTTTGGCCATGAGCCGCATGACCTCAAGCCCGGTCAGAACGTGCTGGTCTGGGGCGCGTCCGGCGGGATCGGATCATTTGCGATCCAGCTGATCAACACGGCGGGTGCCAATGCAATCGGTGTGATCTCGGACGAAGACAAACGCGATTTCGTGATGGAGCTTGGCGCCAAGGGCGTGATCAACCGAAAGGATTTCTCCTGTTGGGGTCAGATGCCCACGGTCAACACCGATGAATATGCCGAATGGTTCAAAGAGGCGCGCCGCTTTGGCAAGGCGATCTGGGACATCACCGGCAAGGGCGTAAATGTCGACATGGTGTTCGAGCATCCCGGCGAGGCAACATTCCCGGTCTCGACCTTCGTCGTCAAACGCGGCGGCATGGTTGTGATCTGCGCGGGCACGTCCGGATACAACTGCACCTTCGATGTCCGCCATATGTGGAGCCACCAAAAGCGGCTTCAGGGCTCGCATTTTGCGCATCTCAAACAGGCCGCGGCCGCCAACAAGCTGATGCTGGAGCGGCGGATCGATCCGTGCATGTCCGAGGTGTTCACTTGGGCCGACCTGCCGCAGGCGCATATGAAGATGCTGCATAATGAGCACAAGCCGGGCAACATGGCTGTGCTGGTTCAGGCGCCTAAAACGGGCCTTCGGACGGTCGAAGATGTGCTGGATGCGAAACAATAAACTCCACTGCTGACGCAACGGAAACAATAGCCCGCGAATCATTCACTCGGTTCGCGGGCTTTTTCGTGTCTGCAGAGGTCACCTGAGTGAAAACAGAGGCTTATTTTTTGCCACCCCACCATTTCTGGGGGGCTGAAATACGCTAATTCATAAAAAAATTATTACATGCTAGGGTTGATTAACCTTTCGTTAACCATCGTTAAAGAGGCTAGACATGAAGAATGAATGGATACTCGACGTTCTGGCCGATCTACGGATTTTCGCCCAAGCGAATGATCTGGGCGCTCTGGCTGAGCAGCTTGACGATGCGCGTCTGATTGCGGCAACGGAGCTGGCGTCGAAAGGGGAAGGACACGCCGCACATGAGCGCAGTGCGTCAGGCATCGATGGATGCGATATTGGAGGGGCTGGACGCGGCTTCTGAACTCTCTGCTTTGCAAGGGGACTGTTGCATTAGTCGGGGCGGGCTGAATCGGGCCGGCCACGTGGCCGTTTGTCAGGCCGCTGCCTCGAACAGGCCGGCGATGAACGCGATTTCGCCGTTGACGCCAGGTTGTTTGTGATGGACATGGCCGCGCTTGATGGTTCGGATCGTCTCAATCCCGCTTAGAGTCGCCTTGGCTGATCGCAAGGATCGGAAGCTCTGCCGATATCCCAGAAGACGCTTCATCGCGGCGTGATCGCTTTCGATCAGGTTGTTTCGCCACTTTCGGTCGATGTGCCGAATGCTGTCGAAGTGGGGATCATATCGGTGATTGATCTCGCGGATCACACGCCGGTAGGCGTGAGCTTTGTCTGTGCAGATCGTCACCGGTCGATGGAGCCGCACACGCTCAATCGCCTTGTTGAGAAAGGCTCTTGCAGCCTTAGCATCCCGCCGGGCTGTCAGACGAAAATCGACCATTTGACCGTGCGCATCTATCGCCCGCCAGAGGTAGCGCCACTTGCCGCCGACGCGGATGTAGGTCTCGTCCACGTGCCAATCGACGCTGGCGCGGCGCAGATGACGCTCGGTGCGCTTCGTCAATTCCGGGCCGAACTTCTGGACCCAGCGATAGACCGTCGATCGATCAAGCGTTACGCCGCGCTCGGCCAGCAGATCAACGACATCCTGGTACGACAACGGATAGCGTAGGTACCAGCGGACCGCGCAAAGAATGATGTCTCTCGGAAAGCGGTGGTGCTTGAGAGGGGATCGACGCGGCATCCTCAACCTCAAAAGCCTAAAGCTGGCGGAAGTCTGGGATTTACGCAACAGTCCCATCGCCATATAGTCCGAGCCGACGCCCCAATACATCGGGCGGATATAGATCGGCGTGCCAGCGGGATACGCGCGGAGCCCCTCGCGGATGATCTCGACCATATCTTCGGTGCGCACATGCGGCGTCAGCATCAAAGCCTCTGCCGAGCGATTGACCCGTGCGCAATGCGCCTCCAGATCGGGCACCAGCCCATTCACACAGCGCGCGCCGTCGAAGACCTAACTACCGAGCCATGTGCCGTGATCGGCAGCGCGCATGATGAGCGCGTTGCCTTCATGCCACTGCCCCTCGAAATAGGTCCGGATGTTCGTGCCAGTGGCCATGTGCAGCCTCCCTTGTTGTCCCGTCAGGCTAAGCGCCGCAAGGCCCGCCGTCCAGCGTCAGGGCCTAGCTGCCGACCATGCCCACGATCTCATAGGTCCGCTTCAGGATCGGGGCCGCGATCGCCCGCGCATCCGCCGCACCGCGTGCGAGGATCGCGTCGATCTCGCCCGTGTCCTGCATCAAGCGGCTCATCTCCTCGGATATGGGGGCCATCTTGTCCACGGCCAGATCGGCCAGCGCGGGTTTGAACTCCGAAAACGCCCGGCCGCCCATATCGCGCATAACGTCCTCGGCGCTCATATCG
Source organism: Roseovarius sp. (assembly GCA_049276875.1). Lineage (GTDB taxonomy): Bacteria > Pseudomonadota > Alphaproteobacteria > Rhodobacterales > Rhodobacteraceae > Roseovarius. Next base: position 51,727 of record JBASXE010000329.1, read on the forward strand.
GCGAGGCCTGCGTAGATGTTGACGAGGTTGCGCGCCTCGGGGCGGCCCTCAAGGCCGTCCAGATCCGATGGCAAAGGCTCCGCATCCGTCTTGGCCTTGCGGATCTTCTTGGCGATCGTGTCGGCATCATCGGTCATGTTGATGCGGCTCATATCCGATGGGTCGGATTTCGACATTTTCTTTGACCCGTCTCGCAGGCTCATCACGCGGGTGGCTGCCCCTTCGATCACAGGCTCGGTCATCGGGAAGAAGTCCACGCCGTAGTCATGGTTGAATTTCGCCGCGATGTCGCGGGTCAGCTCCAGATGCTGCTTTTGATCCTCGCCCACGGGCACATGGGTCGCGTGATAGATCAGAATGTCGGCAGCCATAAGCGCCGGATAGCCGAAGAGACCCAGCGAGGCGTTCTCGGCATTCTTGCCCGCCTTGTCCTTGAACTGCGTCATTCGCTTCATCCAACCCATCCGCGCCACACAGCTCAGCACCCAACCAAGCTGCGCATGTTCGGCCACCTGGCTTTGATTGAAGAGGATGGATTTCTCCGGGTCCAGCCCTGAGGCGATGAACCCCGCACAAAGCTCGCGCGTGGCGCGGCGCAGGTTCTCGGGGTCCTGCCAGACGGTGATCGCGTGGAGATCAACCATGCAATAGAGGCTCTGTGTGCCGCTTTCCTGAGTTTGCACAAAGCGTTTGATCGCGCCGAGGTAATTGCCGAGATGCAGGTCGCCCGAGGGCTGGATGCCCGAAAATACGCGGGTTGTATGGGCCGGTGCCGTCATGGCCGCGTCTCCTGTCTGGATTTCTGTGTGCGCCTCGCTTACCCATGCGCCAAAGCCCCGTCAAGGAGACGCGCATGGACGCCCCCGCAAACCAAAGCCCGATCAACCCGCTTCCGCCAGTGGTGGTTGTCCTTTTCTTGGCGGTTTGTATCCCGGAGCTTATCTTTTTCGCGGGCGAGGCAGGGCTGGTGGGTGGTGCGCAAGCCGTGGGCTGGCGCAGTGCAGCACTTCAGGATTATGCCTATAACGCCGATCTGATGGGGCAGATGTTCCGCGCCTCCGTCTATCCGGCCGAGCATCTGACGCGGCTTGTGACCTATCCGTTCGTGCATGGCTCGGTAACCGAGGCGGTGTTCTCGGGCGTGATCCTGCTGGCCTTGGGCAAGTTCGTCGGCGAGGTTTATCGCGGCTGGGCGGTGCTGGCCGTGTTCTTCGTCTCTGCCATCGCGGGCGCGCTGGTCTATACGGCGGTCGCAGGCGCAAACCCGTGGCTGTATGGCGCATTCCCGGGCTCCTATGGGCTGATCGGAGCGTTCACGTTCCTTCTGTGGCTCAACCTGGGGCGCGCGGGGGCCAATCAGGCGCGTGCGTTCATGCTCATCGGTTTTTTGATGGGCGCGCAGCTTCTCTTTAGCTTGCTGTTTGGTGGGGGCATGAAATGGGCGGCAGACCTCACGGGATTTGCCACCGGCTTTGCGCTGTCGTTCTTCGTCAGCCCCGGCGGGTGGGCCGCGTTTCTGGACCGTATCCGCCAGCGGTAAGGGATGCCTACCTGCGCCGCCGGAGCATGCTGCGCAACTCGTCCATGCGGAACGCGCCCAGAAGCCGCCCGGCGATGAAATAGCTGACCGCTCCGATGGTGATGAGCAGCAAAAGCGTCAGCCACCGCCAGCCGGGAAGCCCGAAGAACGGCCCGATGGCCAGCAACGTCATCCAGAGCACCACGCCCATGAGTGCCGCCGCCACGCAGATGCGCCATACCCGGCTGCGGAATCGCGCGTCAAAGCGTGCCACCTCGCCAAACTGCCGCGTGCCCCGCGCCAGAAGCCACACCATCGCCCAGCCTGCCAGCGTCGTGGCAATCGCCGCCGCGATCCAGCCGATCAAAGGTGCGAGGCCGATGGCGATGGCCGCATTCACCACCATGGCCACGACTGCGTAATGGAACGGACGCTTCGTATCCTCGCGCGCGAAATAGATGGGCTGGAGCACTTTTTGCAAAACAAAAGCAGGCAGGCCGAGGCCGTAGATTCCCACCGCAAGCGCCGTCGCGGCCGTGTCGTCCGGTCCGAAGGCACCACGTTCAAACAAGACCGAGACCAGCGGGAAAGGCACCACCATCAGCGCCACTGCCGAGGGGATCGTGAGCGCCAGCGACAGCTCCCCCGCGCGGCTCAGCGCCTCGCGCCCGCCTGTCCCGTCGCCGGATTTGAGCCGTCGCGAGAGGTCCGGAAGCAGCACGATCCCCACGGCGATCCCCACAACGCCCAGAGGCAATTGATACAGTCGATCGGCGGCATAAAGCCAGCTCACCGCATTGTCGAAATTCGACGCGACCTGCTGACCTACCAAAAGGTTGATCTGCATGACGCCACCCGCCAAAGCCGCAGGCACGGCGATCCGCACAAGCTGCGCCATATCCGGTGTCCAGCGGGGCCGCACCAGCCGCACGTTCTGTCCCGCGCGCCGTGCCGCCACCCAGACGAGGGCCAGTTGCGCTACGCCAGCGAAGGGGATGGTCCACACGAGCGCCTCGATCACCGCGCCGCCCATGATGACTGCGCCGATCATCGCAGCGCACAGCATGACGTTGAGCAGCACGGGTGCGGCTGCGGCGGCCATAAACCGCCCTGTGGAGTTCAAAACCCCCGACAGCAGAGCGGCCAGCGAGATGAACAGGATGTAGGGAAAGACGATCCGCCCAAACCCCACGGTCAGATCAAACCGCGCGTCCTGCGCGAACCCGCCCGCCGTGGCCCAGACCAGCGCGGGCATGAAGATCATCGACACGCCCGTGAGCAGCATCAACACAAGGGCCAATCCGCTCATCGCTTGGCTGGCGAACCCATCGGGGTCCTGTCCGCCCTCAAGCCGTTTGGAAAACATCGGCACGAACGCCGCGTTGAACGCGCCCTCGGCAAAGAATCGGCGGAACAAATTGGGCAGGCGGAAGGCGGCGACAAACGCATCCATCAAAGGCCCCGGCCCCACGAATCCCGCGATTAACACATCGCGAAGAAATCCAAGAACCCGGCTCAGAAGCGTCCAGACCCCCACGGTCATTACGCCGCGTATCAACCCGCTCATGTGTTGGCCCTTTGTGCGCCCTCTGAAATGGCGAGGCGCAGCTTCTTCTCCAGCCCTTTTTGCTTGGCGTCCGAGTGGAATTTCAGGCCGAACATATCCTTTACATAGAACGTATCGACCACTTGCTCGCCATAGGTCGCGATGACTGCGCTCGCGATGTAGACATGCGCCTCGGCTAGGGTCCGGGTGAGGTCATAGAGAAGGCCCGGACGGTCTCGGGTGTCGACCTCGATGATGGTGTAGATCTCCGAACCCTCATTGTCGAAGGTGATGTGGGTTGGCACGCGGAAAGCGCGCTCGCGCTTTTTGATCTTGTCACGTGACTGCATGGCGTCGGAGGCTTTGATCTCGCCCTTCAGTGTCTTGTTGATCGACGCGCTCAGCCGGGGCAGGCGCGAGGCCTCGTAGGGGTGTCCGTCGGCATCCTGCACCCAGAAGGCGGCGGTGGCGAAGCCGTCATTGGACGTGTAGGTCCGCGCGTCCACCACATTGGCCCCGACAAGTGCCAAGGCCCCGGCAAGGCGCGAGAAGATGCCGGGGTGGTCGGCCATCACAAAACAGGCGCGCGTTGCGTCTCGGTCCTCGTCCACATCAAGATCAATGGCGATCTCGCCCTCTTTTATATCGCGCAAGAGGCGGGCAAAGACCTGATGGGCGGTGACATGCAGACCCTGCCAATAGGGTGGATAGTGCCGCGCTGTTTCGGCTTTGAGATCGCGTGCGTCCCACCCCTTCAGCGCCTCGCGCAGGTTGCGTTTGGCGTCCGAGCCGCGCTGTTCGCGGTTGAGGTCTTCGAGCCCCCCCTCCATGGCGCGGCGTGTCTGGCGATAAAGCGCGCGGATGAGCGAGGCTTTCCAGTTGTTCCAAGTGCCCGGCCCCACGCCGCGAATATCGCAGACCGTCAGCACGCAGAGCATATCCAGCCGCTCACGCGTCTGCACTGCCTTGGCGAAATCACGCACGGTGCGCGGGTCGGCGATATCGCGTTTCTGCGCCATATCGGACATCAAAAGATGATAGCGCACCAGCCATTCGGCTGTGTCCACCTCCTTGGGTTTGAGACCCAAACGCGGAGCCACTTTGCGCGTGATTTGCGCACCCAGGATGGAGTGATCCTCATCCCGCCCTTTGCCGATATCATGCAGCAACAGCGCCACATAGAGCACACGGCGGTTGATCCCCTCCTTGAGGATTGAGGAGACCACGGGCAGCTCTTCGATCAACTCCCCGCGCTCAATCATGGCAAGATGGCGGATGCATTGGATCGTATGCTCGTCCACGGTGTAGTGGTGATACATGTTGAACTGCATCATCGCTACGATCGGCTCAAACTCGGGGATGAAGGTGCTGAGCACGCCGAGCTCGTTCATCCGGCGCAAGGCGCGCTCGGGATTGCCGTGTTTCAGCAACAGACCCACAAAGAGCTTTTGCGCCACTGGATCCGCACGCATGTCGTCGTCGATAAGGTCCAGATTCGCCGTGACGAGCCGCATCGCATCGGGGTGAATCAAAAGCCCTGTGCGCAGCGCCTCCTCAAAAAGGCGCAGGATGTTCATCCTGTCTGCGAGGAACTCCGCATCATCCGCGATGGCAAGCCTGCCATGCACCTCCACATAGCCGGGCTTGAGCTTCTTGCGGCGGCGAAAGAGGCGCTGCAGCAGCGGCTCGGACTTGACGTGATCGGCCTCAAGCTTGGTCAGGAAGATACGTGTGAGATCGCCCACGGCAGTCGCATGGCGGAAGTAATCTTGCATGAAAACTTCGACGCCGCGCCGCCCGGCGGTGTCGGCATAGCCCATCCTCTCGGCCACTTCGACTTGGAGATCGAAGGTCAGCTGTTCGGTTGGGCGGCCGGTGACCAGATGCAGATGGCAGCGTACGGCCCAGAGGAAATTCTCGGCCTGAATAAAGGTCTCAAACTCATCGGTTGCGAAGACCTTGAGGCGCACAAGTTCCACCGCATCCGTGACACGGTAGATGTATTTCGCGATCCAGAAGAGCGATTGCAGGTCGCGCAGACCACCCTTGCCCTCCTTTACATTCGGCTCGACCATGTAACGTTGGCCGCCCTGCTTTTCGTGGCGCGCGTCGCGCTCCTCCAGCTTGGCCTCGATAAATTCCCGCTCGGAATTTTTGAAAATGTCGTTCCAGAGCCTGTGGTTCAACTGCCCGGCAAGCTTTTGATCGCCGGTGAGGAACCGATTTTCCAAAAGGGCGGTGCGGATTGTGAAATCATCCCCGGCAAGGCGCACGCAATCGCCGATAGTCCGGCTGGCATGGCCCACCTTGAGGCGCAGGTCCCACAGGATATAGAGCATGGTTTCGATCACGCTCTCGGCCCAGCCGGTGATCTTGTAGGGCGTGAGAAACAGCAGATCGACATCGGATTGCGGCGCCATTTCGCCGCGTCCATAGCCGCCCACGGCCATGAGGGTCAGGCGCTCGGCCTCGGTCGGGGTAGGCAGGGGGTGCAGGCGCATTGTGGCCAGTTCATGCACGCTCAGCACAAGGCAATCCGTCAGCCATGTATAAGCGCGCGTGGCCGCGCGTGCCTCGAACGGATGGGTTGCCAGCGCTGCTGCAATAGCGTCGCGTCCGCTCTTTTGGGCAGCACCGAGGATGCGCACAGCCTCGCAGCGCAAATCTTCTGTCGCTACGTCAGCCAGAGCCAAGCGCACAGCTTCTCTATCGAACACATCCTGCGCGGGGCAGATCAGATCGTCCGGCAGGATGGCAACTTTTGGGGTGGCGAGATCTTGCAGTTTTTAGAACCCCGCGCGGCCAAAGCTGTTGGGCGCTTGCTCCAGGATCACCAGCTTCTTGTCGCGGACCGAGGCGACGGCGAGGCCACGCTCGTTTGTCCCGTCAGCGCGCAGGCGGAAGACACCATCGACGCCTTGGAATCCAGCCGATTGTGTAAGGCCCGAGCGGGTCAGCGCATCGCCTTGACCGGATTTGGCCAATGCGCCGATCGCAGTGATCCCGTCATAGGCAAGGCCAGCGATCGCGTGGGGGGTGTTGCCGTTGGCTTCTTGGAACCTTGCGGCAAAGCGGGCCGAGCTGTTCGGGTCTGACATTGCGAACCAGCCGTTCTGCACACCGGGCAGGTCCAGTGTCTGGGCCGGTTTGTCCCAACGCGACATCCCGATATACTGCATATTCGCCGGGTCCAGCCCGGTCTCGGACAGCATCTGCGAGAAAAGCGGGAGCGCACCTGCGGTGTTGGCGGTCATGAAGATCGCATCCGTATTGGTGCTGCGGGCTGTGGCGGCGATTTGCGGCACGGCGGCGACGACGCCCTGCTGGCTGAACTCATAGGCCACGGTGCCAACCAGCGTTCCGCCTGCGGCGGCGGTGGCTTTCTGAATGGCTTGTTTGCCAAGCTCGCCCGCGAGGTTGTTGGAATGAACTGCGAGAATGCGGCGCTTGCCCTGCCGGACGGCATATTTTGCCAGACGGTCGGCTGTGTTGTCGAAGGTTTGCCCCAGAACAAAGAGGTTGCCGCCGGCGATGCTGGAATTGTTGGAAAAGGCCAGCACGTTGATGTTTTTCGGTGCCATCGCCACCGCCACGGCATTGGCCGATTCGGCGTGAAGCGGGCCCAGGATGATCTTGGCGCCGTCGGCGGCTGCATTGAGGGCGGCTTGCTGCGCCTGCCCCGCTTGGCCTGCGGTGCCGTAAACCCGCAGGTCAATCCGGACACCCTGCAGATCGGCTACAGCGAGACGGGCCGCGTTCTCCAGATCACGCGCCAATGCGGCCTCCTGCGCGCTGGAGGACCCATGCGGGACCAGCAGGGCAACGGCGACAGGGGCACCGGGATCAATGCTCTGCCCCGTGTTGCCACCACTGCCGCCAAGGCTCACGGGCTGACAGGCAGCCACGATCAGAACAGTGCACAAAGCGGCCAAACGGTGCATCGCCTTGCGGGCGGACAGGAAAACAGCAAACATGGGAGACCTCTCACTCGGGTGACTGAAGGCGCGCCACATTGCGCGCCGGACGGTATCGGCAATCATAAACGACAGATGGGGCGGGTCCAGTGGCTATTGCGAATAAGCAGACCCTTGCGCCGGGGCTCTACCTTGTGGCGACGCCGATCGGGGCGGCACGCGACATCACGCTGCGCACGCTGGACATTCTGGCCAGCGCCGATGTGCTGGCCGCCGAGGACACGCGGAGCCTGCGCAAGCTGATGGATATCCACGGCATTGCCTTGGGGGATCGGCCCCTTGTGGCCTATCACGACCACAATGGCGATCGGGCCCGGCCCCGGCTTTTGGCGGCGATGCAGGACGGGAAATCAGTGGTTTACGCCTCGGAGGCGGGCACGCCTATGGTGGCGGACCCGGGGTTTGACCTGGCGCGGGCAGCGGTGGCCGAAGGGCATGGGCTGATCTCGGCGCCCGGCCCCTCGGCGGTGATCACGGCATTGACGGTGGCGGGGCTGGCCACGGACAGGTTTCTCTTTGCGGGGTTTTTACCAAACACCGCGTCACAGCGGAAAACCGCGCTCAAGGCGCTATCGTCAGTGCCTGCAACGCTCGTGTTTTACGAATCGCCCAAGCGTGTGGCGGCAATGCTGCGCGATGCAGCGGCGATTCTGGGGGGTGCGCGCGAGGCGGCTGTGTGTCGGGAACTGACCAAGAAATTCGAGGAAGTGCAGCGCGGATGCCTCAGCGATCTGGCGGCCGAGGCGGCGGCCAATCCGCGCAAGGGTGAGATGGTGGTGCTTATCGCGCGTGGTGATTCAGAGAATCTTAGCGAAGATGATGTTGAATCGATGGTGAAGACGGCGCTCGAAAATATGTCGGTGCGTGACGCGGCGGATTATGTGGCGGCCAAAACGGGACAGAAACGGCGCATGGTCTACCAGATAGCGCTGCGGATGGCAGGGGATACGGAATGAAGCCTGCGGATTTCAAAGAAGCTTCGGCGCAGCCCGTTCCAACCCGCCAGCGGGCCGGGCGGCGGGCCTATCTTTCGGGCCATGCGGCCGAGGCGCGCGCGATTGATCTCTATGCAGCCCGTGGGGCGACCCTGTTGGAAACCCGGTGGCGCGGGAAAAGTGGTGAGATTGACCTGATCTTCGAGAAAGACGGTGAGATCATATTTGCCGAGGTGAAATCCGCGCGCAGCCATGAGGCCGCTATGGCCCGTCTTGGCCGCGCGCAGATGCAACGCATCCACCGCGCGGGGTCTGAATATCTGGTGCATACGCCGAAGGGACAACTCTCGGATGTGCGGTTTGATCTCGTTGTGGTCGACGGGGAAGGATGCGGCGATATCCTTGAGGGCGCGTTCTCACATTTCTGAATTGCGCCCGCCAGGTGCATGGCCCATGTAGGAGCGGTGTATCATCCGCGGGGGCAAGCCATGAAAATCGCATTCCAGATGGACCCGATCGGGCCGATCAATATCGACGCCGACAGCACCTTCCGCCTCGCCGAAGAGGCGCAGGCGCGCGGACATGAGCTTTTTTACTACACGCCGGACAAGTTGGCCTATGACGAAGGCCGTGTCACCGCGTGTGGCTGGCCTTTGACCGTGCAGCGGGTTGTGGGCGATCATGCGATCTTGGGTGATGAGCAAACGGTCGATCTGGCGGAGTTCGATGTCGTCTGGCTCCGGCAGGACCCGCCTTTTGACATGTTCTACATCACGACGACCCATCTGCTGGACCGGCTCGCGCCCGGCACTTTGGTCGTCAACGATCCGTTTTGGGTGCGCAATTTCCCCGAAAAGCTTTTGATCCTCGATTTTCCGGATTTGATGCCCCCCACCACAATTGCGCGCGATTTGGCGACGATCCGCGCCTTCAAGGACCGGCATGGCGATGTGATCCTCAAGCCGCTTTACGGCAATGGCGGTGCGGGGGTTTTCCTCTTGCCAGAGAGCGACCGCAATCTCAGCTCGCTGCATGAGATGTTCACCGGGTTCAGCCGGGAACCTTTGATCGTGCAAAAATTCCTGCCCGAGGTCTCGGCGGGCGACAAGCGCGTCATCCTGGTGGACGGCGCGCCCGTGGGTGCGATCAACAGGGTGCCTGCCAAGGGCGAAACCCGCTCGAATATGCATGTGGGCGGGCGACCCGAGAAGGTGGAACTGACCGAGCGCGATCTGGAAATTTGCGCCGCGATTGGTCCCCTGCTCCGCGAAAAGGGGCAGGTTTTCGTCGGAATCGACGTGATCGGAAGATACCTGACCGAGATCAACGTGACCTCACCCACCGGCATTCAGGAGCTTGAGCGCTTTGACGGTGTGAACATCGCCGCAAAAATTTGGGAGGCAATCGAGGCTCGGCGCGCGTGAGTGTCGTCTTGCGGCTTTTGAACCCGTATCTGCGCCTGACGGAAAAAGCCCATATGGCGCGGGCTGTCACACCCACGCGGCTCCGCCGAAGTTTTGAGCGCAAGGCGCGCCTGTTTTTCCATGGTCCCCGCACCGTGCAAACGAGCATCTGGGCAGGCGGCGGCCTGGAACACTCTGGACCCGAAAATGGCCCCGTGATCCTCTACTTCCATGGTGGTGGTTTTATCTTTGGCTCCCCCGAAACTCACAGCGCCATGATTGCGCGGCTTTGCGCAATGACGGGGATGCGGGCGATTTTGCCGCGCTACCGTCTTGCGCCGGAACACCCGTTTCCCGCCGCGCAGGAGGATGCGATGGCCGCCTATCGCGCGGTTAAGAATCATCCGGGCGGTGTTTTTCTTGGTGGGGACAGTGCGGGTGGCGCGTTGGCGCTGTCAGTTTTGGCACAAATCACTGCGGAAGGATTGCCCCAACCGCGCGGCACGTTTGCGTTCTCGCCGCTCACCGATCTGAGCTATTCCGGAGCCAGTTTCACCCAAAATGCCCGCAAGGATGTCGTGCTGCCCGCCGAGCGGGCGGGGGAGATGGGCGAAATGTTCCTGCGTGGAACCTCTGCGCGCAATCCACAGGCCTCGCCGCTCTTTGCGCAGTTCCAAGGCGCAGCACCAGTCTGGCTGACAGTTGGTGACACCGAGATATTGCTGGATGACACGCAGCGGATGGCGGCGCATTTGCGCAGCGCAGGCGTGAATGTCACTGCCATTATCAAGCCGGACCACCCGCATGTCTGGCCGATTTTCCATAATATTCTGCCCGAAGCCCGCCAGACGCTGCGCGAGGTGGCCGCGTGGCTCAAATCTCTCGCGCCCCAGTGATGCGGTAGCCCATCGCCTCTGCCACATGTGGGCGTCGGACATCCGTGGCTCCGTCCAGATCGGCGATGGTGCGTGCGACGCGGAGCACGCGGTGATAGCCACGCGCCGACAGTCCAAACCGCTCGGCCACCTTGTTCAGCAACGCGCGACCCTCCGGGTCAGGTGCTGCAATTTCGGTGAGGATCTCGCCCTCGGCATCGGCGTTTAGAAACATGTCTGGCTGCGCGTCAAAGCGGGCCTCCTGCACCGTGCGGGCGGCTGCGACGCGGGCGGCGACATCGGCCGAGCATTCCCCGTTTGCGGGCAGATCCAGATTGGTGAAGCTTACGGGCGGCACTTCGATACGCAAGTCGAATCGGTCCATCAACGGGCCGCTGATCCGGCCCATATACTCTTCTCCGCAGGCGGGTGCGCGTGAGCAGGCCCGCTCGGCATCGCTGAGATATCCGCATTTGCACGGGTTTGCCGCAGCCACCAGCATGAAGCGGCACGGGTAGCGCACATGGGCGTTGGTGCGCGCGATCATCACCTCCCCCGTCTCGATGGGTTGGCGGAGTGAGTCCAAAACGTTGCGGGCATATTCGGGGAATTCATCCATGAAAAGAACGCCGTTATGCGCAAGGCTGATCTCGCCTGGTCCGGCCTTGCGCCCACCGCCTACCACGGCGGCCATCGAGGCGGTGTGGTGGGGTGTGCGGTAGGGGCGTGAGAGGTTTATGCCGCCCTCGTCCAGCAGCCCCGCGAGCGAGTGGACCATGGAGGTCTCCAGTGCCTCGCGCGGGGTGAGCGGGGGCAAAAGACCCGGCAGGCGGGCGGCCAGCATCGACTTGCCTGATCCCGGCGGACCGGCGAGCAGAATATGGTGTCGCCCAGCTGCGGCAATCTCCAGCGCGCGCTTCGCGCGTTCCTGCCCCTTCACATCCCGCAAATCCTTGCCGCCTCTGGCGTTGTGAACAACGCCTGGCTCCGCAGGGGTCAGCGGCGCCTGGCCAGTGTAGTGGCGCACCACATCCGTGAGGCTGGCGGCGGCCAGAACGCAGGTGGCACCGACCCAGGCTGCCTCTGCTCCGGACAGCTTGGGGCACAGGAGCGTGCGGTCTTCCTCGGCGGCGGCCATGGCAGCGGGCAGCGCGCCCACGACGGGCATGAGGGCGCCATCAAGCGATAACTCCCCGAGCGATGTGGTCTCCTCCACTGCGTCCTTGGGGATGATGTCGAGCGCTGCGAGAAGGGCCAGCGCGATGGGCAGGTCGAAATGACTGCCCTCCTTGGGCAGGTCGGCAGGGCTTAGGTTGATCGTGATGCGCTTGGGGGGCAGGGCGATGGCCATGGAGGTGAGTGCTGTGCGCACCCGGTCGCGTGCCTCGGACACGGCCTTGTCAGCCAAACCCACGATCGAGAAGGACGGCACACCGGGCGTGACGGCGCATTGCACCTCGACCTCCCGCGCCTCGATCCCGTCGAAGGCGACCGTGTAAGCGCGCGCGATCATTGCGATTCTCTCCATTCGTAAATCTTGGTTAACGATGCGAGAGGAGTGTTTAGGAATGGTTAACGATTATACCGCCGGGTCACCGGGCCAATGGGTGCTTTGCAGGTCAAGCCGGTAGCGGGCAAGCTCAGGGCCGTGGCTGAGCGCCAATGCGCGCCAGCGGCGGAAGGAAGGCTCGGCCAGATGGGCGTCCACATAGGCCTGTGCGCTGGGCGAGACCTGCAGCTGATACCCGGCGATGCGGGCCGCTACCGGTGCATACATCGCGTCCACGATGCCATAGTCACCGCAGAGCCAAGGGCCGCTGGCGCCGCAAATGTCGCGGGCATGGTCCCAAAGCGTCTCGATCCGGCGCAGGTCTGCTGTGACCGCATCAGAGGCTGCGAAATCCATATAGCATTTGCGCAGGTTCATCGGGCAGGCCCCGCGCAGAGCCATGAAGCCTGCATGCATCTCGAACGCCAGCGCGCGGGCCGTCGCGCGGGCATGGGGTGCGCTGGGCCAAAGGGGCAACTCCGGATGCCGCGAGGCCAGTTCTTCGGCGATGGCCAGAGATTCGCCCATGAAGGTGCCGTCCGGCGTGCGGATCGCGGGCACGGTACGGGCGGGGGCGATTTGCGGCAGAAGGTCGGGCACCGATCCGTCATCAAAACAGATCGTATGCAGATTATGAGGGATGCGGAATCGGTCAAAAAGGAGCCACGGCCGCATCGACCAGGTGGAGTAGGTGTAATCGCCGATGAAGAGGTCATATGTCATGGGGTCAGCCTAGCCGCGCGCAAGCGCTCCGCAAAACGCGAAATTGTGCGCGAGGTCATCAGGGAAGCTGATTGATCCGCTCGGCATGCCATTGTCCGGCCTCATGGCGCAGGGTCGTGACGGACAAGTTGTCGATTTTATGGGCAAAGGCCTCATAGGCGGTCAGGCCGAGCGCGCGCTGCACTTGCGTCAGGATCGCGCCAAAATGTGCGACAATGATGATCTCGCGGCCCGGATGGGTCGTGATCAGCTGCTCGGTCGCGCCCGTCACGCGGGCGTGGATGTCGTTCCAGCTTTCGCCGCCGGGGGCGCTCAGATCTCCGGGCTCCTCCCAGAAACGGCGCAGTCGGTCGGGCTCGACTTTCGTATCAAGCGTCTCCAGTTCCCATGCGCCGAAATGGATTTCGCGCAGATTTGCGTCATGCGGCAGGCGGATGCGGTTGCCTGCAATGGCATCGGCCGTGGCCACGGCGCGGCTGAGGTCCGAAGAAACCACCAGTGCCTCTTCGGGCAGGAGCGCTTGGAGCCGGCCAATCTGCGCCCGGTCGCTGAGATCAGCGGGCAGATCGGACCAGCCGACCATGGATTTGGCATGGGTCGGGCCATGGCGGACCCATGTGATACGACTCATGGCACTATCCCTCTAAGCACTTGCGGCAAGCCCGCGATGACCTTCACCACCAGACCCGCCCCGGCTGCGAGGCGTTGGTTCAGCGCCCTTTGGGCATTTTGAAACCGACGCGCGCGAGTGGTATCTGGCACAACTGACAGGCCCACCTTGTTTGAGACCAAAACCTGTGCGGCGCAGGGGCCTCCTGCGGACATCAGGGCGTTTTTGTCCGGGGCCAGATCATGTTTGGCCAGCATATGATTGTCGAGCCACAGCATCCGGCAAGACAACATTCGCCGGAGCGGTGGCAGCAAGGACGGGGCGAGATCGAGCGGGGCCTCACGTGTGCGCTGCCCATGGCCGCGCTGCACCCGATGCGCGGCCCTCTTGGCGCGCATTTCCTCGTCGAAGGCTTGTGCGGTGGCTATGCGGTGCCTAGGTCTAAACGTGAGCCCCGTGAGATTTTCGGCGAATGCGGATTTGCCCGGGGCGGTGCCACCTAGAACCAAACTCAGCCGGGGCAACATTTTTTACTCTCCTTAGTGATCCGCTTCGTTAGTCGTTTCGTAACACTTGGTAAGACGACACAAAAGGTCGCTCTGTGCGGCCTCAATCTGGGGGAAATGCCATGCCTGTGGATACGCAACAATCTAGCTCGATGTCACGAAAGGCCATGAAGGCCGAACTTCTCGATGCGGAAACAGAACTGAAGCTGGCCTATGCTTGGCGAGATCACCGCGACGAAGAGGCGCTTCACCGTCTGATCACCGCCTATATGCGGCTGGCGATTTCCATGGCTTCGAAATTCCGTCGCTACGGCGCGCCGATGAATGACCTGATCCAAGAGGCGGGTCTTGGCCTGATGAAGGCCGCGGACAAGTTTGACCCCGATCGCGGCGTACGGTTCTCGACCTATGCGGTTTGGTGGATCAAGGCGAGCGTGCAGGATTACGTGATGCGCAACTGGTCAATGGTGCGCACAGGCTCCACGTCGTCGCAGAAGTCGCTTTTTTTCAACATGCGCCGGGTTCAGGCACGGCTGGAGCGTGAGGCGATGGCGCAGGGCCAGGAGCTCGACCGCCACCAGCTGCGCGAGATGATTGCGATCGAAGTGGGCGTGCCCTTGCGTGATGTGGAGATGATGGAAGGGCGGCTGTCGGGCTCTGATTTCTCGCTCAACGCCACGCAAAGCTCCGAAGATGAGGGGCGCGAGTGGATTGATGCATTGGAAGATGATGGTCCACGCGGAGACGAGATCGTCGAGCAAGGGCACGACCAAGAGGCGCTGCGCATGTGGCTCGCCGATGCGATGGGCAAGCTGAATGAGCGTGAGCGGTTTATCGTGCGCGAGCGCAAGCTGCGCGATGACCCCCGAACGCTGGAAAGTCTCGGCAATGAGCTTAGCCTGTCGAAGGAGCGGGTGCGGCAGCTTGAGGCGGCGGCATTTCAGAAGATGCGCAAGTCGCTTGAGGCAAAAGGCTCCGAGGTTCACAACCTTCTCGCATGAGATATGTGGCGGCCCTGATCACGGCGCTTTGCGCGCCGCTTGGGGCCGCCGCGCAGATGGCAGAGGCGCTCAGCATTGCGGCGGGCGCAGATGTGGTGATTGTTGGCGAAGTGCATGACAACCCGGATCATCACGCGACACAGGCTGCTTTTTTGGCCGAGATTTTGCCCAGAGCCGTTGTTTTCGAAATGCTGGAGACGGCGCAGGCGGAGGCCATATCCCCGACGCTTTTGACTGATGAGGCCGCCCTGGAAGCGGCCTTGGGCTGGGAAGCCTCAGGCTGGCCTGATTTTTCCATGTATTACCCGATATTTGAAGCGGCCGTGGATGCGGCCTTCTACGGCGCGGCCGTTCCACGCGCGGCGGCGCGGGCCTCTATCAGCGCGGGCGTTGTCCGTGCATTCGGGCCGCAGGCCGGGCTTTTCGGGTTGGACACGCCTTTGCCTGCGCCTCAGCAAGCGGCGCGCGAGGCGATGCAGATGGCGGCGCATTGTGACGCGATGCCGGAGGAAATGTTGCCCGCGATGGTCGATATCCAACGTCTTCGCGATGCACGGCTGGCCCAAGTGGCGCTCATGGCGCTGCGTGAGACGGGCGGGCCTGTGGTGGTGATCACCGGCAATGGCCATGCGCGCGCCGATTGGGGCGTCCCCGTCTATATCTCGCGGGCCGCGCCGGAGGTATCAGTGTTCGCTCTGGGCCAGGGTGAGGATGGGCGACCGCCCCCGGGCACGTTCGACGCTGTCCTCGATGCACCGGCTCCCCAACGCCCCGATCCCTGTCTGGCTTTCCAATAATGCGGGGGCACGCCTCAGCCCTTGCGGGCCTTCTCAAGCGGGCCTAGGCTCTTCCGGGTCTTGGGTAGGAGCCTTTTCATGCTGGCCTCGAAATCTGTCTTGCTGATCATCGGTGGTGGCATCGCTGCGTTCAAATCGCTCGAGCTCATCCGCCGCCTGCGCGAGCGGGGGGCTGAGGTCACGCCAGTTCTGACACGCGCGGGCGCAGAGTTCGTCACGCCGCTTTCGGTTTCGGCGCTGGCTGGACGGAAGGTGTTTCAAGACCTCTTTGATCTGACCGATGAAGCGGAGATGGGGCATATTGAGCTCTCGCGCAGTGCAGATCTGGTTGTGGTTGCCCCAGCGACCGCTGATCTCATGGCGAAGATGGCGCAGGGGCATGCGAATGATCTGGCCTCCACGCTTTTGCTGGCCACCGATACGCCGGTGATGATTGCGCCTGCGATGAATGTGCGGATGTGGGACCATCCCGCGACACAGCGCAATCTGATGATCCTGCGCGGGGATGGAATCACGGTACTTGGCCCCAATGAGGGCGGCATGGCCTGCGGCGAATACGGCCCCGGTCGGATGGCCGAGCCGATGGAGATCGTGGCGGGCATTGAGGCCGCGCTGTCCTCTGGGCTTTTGGCAGGCAAGCGGGTACTCGTGACCTCCGGGCCGACCCATGAGCCGATTGACCCGGTGCGCTACATTGCCAATCGCTCTTCGGGCGCGCAGGGCACCGCGATTGCGCGGGCCTTGGCGGCGCTGGGCGCGGATGTCGTGTTTGTCACCGGGCCTGCGGATGTGCCAGCGCCGGACGGTGTCGAAGTGATCCGCGTCGAGACGGCGCTGGAGATGAAAGCGGCGGTGGAGGCGGCTTTGCCCGCTGATGCGGCGGTGTTCGCGGCGGCTGTGGCGGATTGGCGGGTCGCCTCGGCCTCGGCCGGTAAGATCAAGAAAAAGGGCGGCGCGCTGCCGAAAATGGAGTTCGCCGAAAACCCCGATATCCTCGCAACCATCGCGCAGATGGGCGCAGGACGGCCCAAGCTGGTCGTGGGGTTCGCCGCCGAGACGGATGACGTGATCGCCCATGCGACGGCCAAGCGGGTGCGCAAGGGATGCGACTGGATTTTGGCAAATGATGTGAGCGTGGGCACGGGGATCATGGGCGGCGCAGAAAATGACATTACATTCATCCATGAAGGCGGGGCCGAAGATTGGCCGCGCATGGCCAAAGAGGCTGTTGCGCGCAAGCTTGCCGAGCGGATCGCGGCGGCGCTGACCTGAGGCAAGTTGGAAATTTGGACCAGAAAGAGGGCCTGACGCATGGTCACGATATCGGTGATGTGGGACACGGGCGCAGATACGTCCTTCGGGCTTCCGTCCTATGCAAGTGTGGGTGCGGCGGGCGCGGATTTGCGCGCGAATTTCGCGGATCGGGGCGGGGTTGTTGTCGCACCCGGTGCGCGTGTCTTGGTGCCTCTGGGCCTGCGCGCGGCGCTGCCATCGGGCTATGAAATGCAGATCAGGCCGCGCTCGGGCTTGGCGCTCAAGCATGGTGTGACGTTACTGAACACACCCGGCACGGTGGATAGTGATTATCGCGGGCCGATCGGTGTGATCGTTGTCAATCTGGGCGATGAAGCGTTTGAGGTGAGCCACGGAATGCGTATTGCACAGGCCGTCGTCGCACCGGTCGCTCAGGCGGTTTTCGTGAGCGCGCAGGAACTGGACGAGACCGGGCGCGGAGCGGGGGGCTTTGGCTCCACGGGCGTGCGCTGATGCTGTTTGTCTTTCTCATGGCGGGCGCGATGTGGGCTTTGGGCGCAATGCTGGGTGCGCCGTATCGGCTGCGCTGGCTGATGATCGGGCTTTTGTGGGCCGGGGTCGTGCTGGTGCATATCGCTTTGCCCGAGGGCGCGCCCTTGCGGTTGGCCACGGGCGGCAGTGCGGAGCCGTGGCTTTTGTTCGGGGGCTTTGGCTTGCTGGCTGCGCTCTATGGGCAGGGGGTAAAACGGCTTCGCGGGCGGGCCACCAAGAGCGAGGTGCCTGAGAAGACGGGCAGCTTTTCGGAGACGGAACTGGAGCGTTATGCGCGCCATATCGTGCTGCATGATGTGGGCGGCCCGGGGCAGAAAGCCCTGAAGAACGCGCGCGTTCTGGTTGTTGGCGCCGGGGGGCTTGGTGCGCCCGCGTTGATCTATCTGGGTGCGGCTGGAGTCGGTACGATTGGTGTGATCGACGATGATGTGGTGGACCTGTCGAACCTGCAGCGGCAGGTGATCCACCGAGATGAGGATATAGGCATACCCAAGGTGCACTCGGCGGCGGCGGCGGTTGTGGCGCAAAACCCGCATGTCGTGGTGCGCCCTTACCAAAGGCGGCTGACTGAAGAGATCGCGGCGGAGCTTTTTGCCGATTACGACATAATCCTCGATGGGTCGGATAATTTCGAGACCCGCTACCTGGTGAACCGCGCCGCCGTTGAGGCGGGCAAACCTCTGGTTTCAGGTGCTTTGGCCCAGTGGGAAGGGCAGATCAGCGTCTTTGATCCAGCCCATGGCGCACCCTGCTATCAGTGTATTTTCCCCCAAGCGCCCGAGCCGGGCTTGGCCCCGTCCTGCGCTGAGGCGGGCGTCATGGGCCCGCTGCCGGGCGTGATCGGCGCGATGATGGCCGGGGAGGCGATCAAGCTGATTACAGGCGCTGGCGTCCCCTTGCGCGGTGCCATGCTGATTTACGATTCGCTTTATGCCGAGGCGCGGCGGATCAAACTGAAACCGGCGCCTGATTGCCCCGTCTGCGCCGATGCGCAGCGCGGTGCGGATGCGGCCTGATAAGGATATGACATGACCAACCCCCTGCTTGCCGATTGGACCACACCCTTCGCCCTCGCCCCCTTTGACGAGGTTGAAGACGCGCATTTCGCTCCCGCGTTTGAGGAGGCTCTGGCGCAAGCCCGCGCAGAGATTTTGGCCATCGCCGAGAGCACGGAGCCCCCTACCTTCGCCAACACGATCGAGGCATTGGAGGCCGCGGGCGGCGCGCTCGACAAGGTGCTGAGCGTTTTCTTCACTCTCGCCGGGGCCGACAGCACCCCTGCGCGGCAGGAATTGCAGCGCGTATTCGCGCCGAAGCTCGCCGCGCATTCGTCATGGGTTTACGGGCTCAAAGGGCTTTTTGCGCGGATCGAGACGCTTTGGGAGGCGCGTGAGACGCTCAATCTCGGCGAGGAGCAGGCGCGTGTTTTGATGCTGTCGCACCGGGGGTTTCGCCGGGCGGGGGCAGCCCTGACCGGCCCTGAGGAAACACGGATGCGCGAGATCATGGCCCGGCTCGCGGAGCTTGGCACGTCCTTCATGCAAAACCTTCTGGCCGACGAGTCAGGTTGGCATATGGTGCTGGAGGAGGGCGATCTGGAGGGCCTTCCGGATTTCGTCGTGGCCTCCGCTCGGGCAGCGGGGAAGGAGCTTGGGGCGACGGGCCCGGTTGTGACCCTTTCCCGGTCGCTCATCGTGCCATTTTTGCAATTCTCCCCGCGCCGCGATCTGCGCAAAAAAGCGTTCGAGGCCTGGGGCGCGCGGGGCGCAATGGGTGGCGACACGGATAACCGCGCGATTGCGACCGAGACACTGGCCCTGCGCGCCGAGCGGGCAGCACTTCTGGGCTATGACAGCTTCGCCGCGTTCAAGCTTGAGACGGAGATGGCCAAGACCCCAGACGCCGTGCGCGACCTTCTGATGCAGGTCTGGGAGCCCGCGAAGGCACAAGCCGACCGTGATGCGGCCACACTCACCGCCATGCTGCGCGCGGATGGGATCAACGACGATCTCGCACCGTGGGATTGGCGCTATTATGCGGAGAAACGGCGGCAGGCCGAGCATGATCTGGATGAGGCGGAGCTGAAGCCTTACCTGCAACTGGACCGGATGATCGAGGCGTCTTTCGCCTGCGCAAACCGCCTTTTCGGATTGGAGTTCAACCCGCTGGACGTGCCGCTCTACCATCCTGACTGCCGGGCGTGGGAGGTGACGCGGGGCGGCCGCCACGTCGCGGTCTTCATCGGCGATTACTTCGCGCGTGCCTCAAAACGGTCGGGCGCATGGTGCTCGGCCATGCGCGGTCAGGCGAAATTTCCCAAAGCGCAGGGCCCCGTGGTGATCAACGTGTGCAACTTCGCCAAGGGCGAACCGGCGCTTCTGAGTTATGATGATGCGCGGACACTTTTCCACGAATTCGGCCACGCGCTGCACCAGATGCTGTCGGATGTGACCTATGAAAGCGTGAGCGGAACGTCTGTGGCACGCGATTTTGTGGAGCTACCGAGCCAACTTTATGAGCATTGGCTGGAGGTCCCAGAGGTCTTGGCCGAATTCGCCACCCATGCGGAGACGGGCGCGGCAATGCCCGAAGCGCTCCTGCACAAGGTGCTGGGCGCCGCAACCTTCGATATGGGCTTTCAAACGGTGGAATATGTCGCCTCAGCCCTCGTAGATCTCAACTTCCATGAGGGCGCACCGCCCGCCGATGCGGTGGCGCGACAGACCGAAATCTTGGACGGGATCGGCATGCCTGCCGCCATCACCATGCGTCATGCCACGCCGCATTTCGCGCATGTGTTTGCGGGGGATGGATATTCCTCGGGCTATTACAGCTACATGTGGTCCGAGGTGATGGACGCCGATGCGTTCGCCGCCTTTGAGGAGGCAGGCGGGCCGTTTGACGCGGAGCGGGCCCGTGCGCTCGAGGCGCATATCCTGTCGCGCGGCGGATCGGCGGATGCGGAGGCGCTTTACGTGGCGTTCCGAGGCCGCTTGCCGGGACCTGAGGCGCTTCTGAAAGGGCGCGGATTGGCCGCCTGATCGCGGCGCTATTGCGCGATGCTTGGGCTTGCGTCATTCTCATATGCGGAATTGGGAGGCTCTTATGCGCAAATTCATGGTCGTGCTGGACGATAGCCGCGAATGCCTCAACGCAATGCGTTTTGCCGCGATGCGGGCGGCACATACCCAAGGCGGTGTCACCGTTTTGTCGGTGATCTCGCCGGAGGAGTTCAACCACTGGATCGGTGTGGGCGACATCATGCGCGAGGAAAACCGCGAGCGGATCGAGGCGCATTTCGAGGTCTTCGCCAAATGGATGCGCGACAAGCAGGGCGTCGACCCCGAGCTTGTGATCCGTGAAGGAGAGCCTGTGGCCGAAATCATCGCGCAGGTGAACGAGGACCCGGATGTGGGCGTTTTGGTCCTGGGCGCGGCGACGGACCGCAAGGGGCCAGGGCCTTTGGTCACGCAGCTTACGAAAAACGCAGGCGCACTGCCTATTCCGATCACGATCGTGCCCGGCGATCTGAGCAAGGAGCGGCTGGAGGCGATCACTTGAGCGGGTTGGGCTGTGTTTCCTGACCCTGCCGCAGAGTTTAGAATCGTTCCAAACCTTGACTCTGCGGGCCTGCATCCGCATATCTTGTATCAGCTATCAGGAGCGCCATCACATGTTCATCCAGACCGAATCCACGCCAAATCCCGCCACGCTGAAGTTTTTGCCGGGCCAGTCCGTTTTGCCGATGGGCACTGCGGATTTCCCGAGTGTCGAGGGCGCGGAGAAATCGCCGCTGGCCACACGCATTTTCGCGGTTGAGGGCGTCTCTGGCGTTTTCTTTGGCACAGATTTCGTGACCGTCACCAAGGCGGATGCGGTGGAGTGGGATCACATCAAACCCGCCATTCTGGGCGCGATCATGGAGCATTTCCAATCCGGACTGCCCGTGATGGCCGAAGGCGAGGAAGCGGCCTCGGGCCATGCCGAGCACACCGGCGAAGATGGCGAGATCGTGGGCCAGATCAAGGAGCTTCTCGACACGCGGGTGCGCCCAGCCGTGGCGCAAGACGGCGGCGACATCACCTTCCACGGGTTTGAACGCGGCGTTGTCTACCTGCATATGCAAGGCGCTTGTGCGGGCTGCCCGTCCTCGACCATCACGCTGAAAATGGGTATCGAGAACCTTCTGCGCCATTACATCCCTGAGGTGACAGAGGTGCGCCCTGTTGGCGTCTGACGTTTACGTTCTGGCATTTGATACATCGGCCGCGCATTGCGCGGCCGCTTTGCTGTGTGGGGACCGATTGGTCGCCGCGCGGGCCGAGCCAATAAGCCGGGGGCAGGCCGAGCGGCTGATTCCGCTCTGCGAGGATATTCTGGCCGAGGGTGGTGCCGCTTGGGCCGACCTCAGCGCGATTGGCGTGGGCGTGGGCCCCGGCAATTTCACTGGCATACGGATTGCCGTGTCGGCGGCCCGCGGTCTGGCGCTTGGCCTTGATATTCCGGCGGTTGGGGTCACCATTTTTGACGCGATTTCCGAGGGGTATCCTCAGCCCCATCTACCTGCCGTCGAAGCACCACGCGATCAGGTCTATATCGCCGCAGCTGGGGCTGAAGCCACCTTGGTGACCCGTGCCTGCGCGGAGGAGATGGGCCCGCCCTTGGCCTTTGCCCCTCCCGGTGCGGCCCTTGTAGAGGCGATTGCACAGATTGCAGCCCGGCGCGCGGGTGATGCACCCGCAGCACCCGCACCGCTCTACCTGAAGGCCGCAGATGCGGCACCCGCACGCGATGCGCCCCCGGTGATCATAGATGATCTCGCCTGAGGCGGCGGCGCGGCTCCATGGCTTGGCCTTTGCCGGGCAGGGGCGGGGCTGGCGCGCGGCGGAGTTCGCCGATCTTTTCGCACAGCGCGGTGTTCTTTGCGTGGGGCGGCCCGAGGGGTTTGCCTTGACGCGCGTGATCGCGGATGAGGCGGAACTGTTGACAATCGCGGTGGACCCCGAGGCGCAGAGGCAGGGCCACGCACGAGCATTGCTTGGCGAGATCGAGATGGCAGCGGCGGCTCAGGGTGCTGCGCAGATGTTTCTGGAAGTGGCCGAGGATAACGTGGCGGCACGCGGACTCTATACCGCTTTGGGCTATGTCGAGACAGGGCGGCGGCCGGGGTATTACGAGCGCGCCATGGTGCGTGTCGATGCGATCTTGATGGTGAAAGTGCTGTGATAAACGCCCCGCGGGGGCCAGGATCCGCGTATAAGGATCACGTCCCATGTCCGAGCTGGCCGCGCTTGGGCAATCTCGATGATCGCGGCCTCGTCCCCCAGACCAGCGGTTGCGATGCTCTTGGGCAATGCGAGCAGTCGCATCTTGCTCAGTCTGAGGACGCTTTTGGGCGCTGGGCTCCTGCTGTCGCAGGCCACTTGGGCGATGAGCGCGTTGCCCCCTGATCGTGGCGCCCCATCTGCTCTGGTGGTTTCCGCTTGGCTCCGTGCTTCAGGTTACAAACCCCAAAGTGAGTGTGTGCAGGCTTGCCACCGCGCCCATCAGGGTAACGTCAGGGGGTGGTGGTGTGATTTTGACCTTCGCTCAGGCCGCGCGCGCGTTCGTGCTCTCTTTGCGCGTGCCGGGGTGCCGGTGCGCTTTTGCTGTCGTCGAGGTGGCGCTGGGCGGGATTTTGGCCTTTGTGTCGTTCAAGCTGACCGCCTCCGAGACGTGAGCTGTCGGCCACGCGATAGGTCCAGTCCCGCACAGTTTTAGGGCCAGAATGGAAAAATCCCTGCCTCAGGCCCCGCCGCCCGCCCTGCGCGCTTGCCAAGCCTGCGGCCATGGGCGTAGGAATCCCCATGCAAATATACCTGCCCATAGCCGAGGTTTCGGTCAACGCCTTCCTTTTGCTGGGGCTTGGCGGAATGGTTGGCGTGTTGTCAGGCATGTTCGGTGTGGGCGGCGGATTCTTGATGACGCCGCTTCTTTTCTTCATCGGCATACCGCCCGCGGTGGCCGTCGCCACGGAAGCGAACCAGATCGTTGCCTCATCCTTCTCGGGCGTGCTTGCGCATTTCAGGCGCAAGACGGTTGATTTCCGAATGGGCACCGTGCTGCTCATCGGTGGGCTTGTCGGGGCCGCGATGGGGGTCGTGGTCTTCAACTATCTCAAGAGCCAGGGGCAGGTCGATCTGCTGGTGAAGCTTTGCTATGTCGTGTTCCTTGGGATCATCGGCGGAATGATGTTCATCGAGAGCCTGCGCGCGATCCGCAAGTCGCGGGCGGGCACTCCGGTGCCGACGCGAAAGAAACACAGCTGGATTCACAAGCTGCCCTTCAAGATGCGGTTTCGCACATCGGGCCTCTACATCAGCGTGATCCCTCCGCTGATCGTGGGTGTTCTCGTCGGTGTTCTGGCGGCGATCATGGGTGTGGGTGGAGGGTTCATCATGGTGCCCGCGATGATCTACCTGCTGGGAATGCCGACCAAGGTCGTTGTGGGCACATCGCTTTTTCAGATCATTTTCGTGACTGCGTTTACCACGATGCTGCACGCCACGACCAATTTCACCGTCGATGTGGTTCTGGCAGTTTTGCTGCTTGTGGGTGGTGTCGTGGGTGCACAGGTGGGCACAGTCATCGGGACCAAGATGAAAGCCGAGCAGTTGCGTATCTGGCTCGCGATCATGGTGCTGGCAGTGTGCTTCAAACTGGCGCTTGATCTCTTGATCATGCCGGGTGAGCTTTACTCCATTGGCGCGGCGGCGGGGCATTGATGCGGGTCCTCATCGCCCTCGTATTCATGCTGGCTGCCTTGCCGCTCCGGGCGGAAGAGGTCGTGCTTGGCCTCAGCAAAAATCAGATTTCGATCAATACCACGTTCGACGGGTCCGAGATTTTGCTCTTTGGCGCGATCAAACGCGATCGTGCGATACCAGACGGAGAGCTTGGCGTGATTGTGGCTATTGCGGGCCCCTCACAGGCGGTAAACGTGCGGCGCAAGGAGCGGAGATTTGGCATCTGGGTCAATGTCGATGCTGTGGAAGTGGACGCGGCGCCGAGCTTTTATGCGGTGGCCACCAGTGGCCCGCTCTCGGACGTGCTGACTGAGGTCGAGGATCTGCGTCACCGGATTTCGATCCCTCGCGCGATCCGCTCCGTGGGTGCGCCAACGACTGTCAGCGATGCGCAGGCATTCACCGAAGCGGTGATCCGCATCCGTAAGGCGAACGGCGCCTACAAGGTTGAAGAAGGGGCGATCGATCTCGCGGAGCAGACGCTCTTTCAGACGCAGATCGAGCTGCCCGCGAATCTGACCGAGGGCGCCTATGCCACCCGCATTTTTCTGACCCGTGAGGGGCAGGTTGTCTCGCGCTACGAGACGGTGATCGATGTGCGCAAAGTGGGGATGGAGCGGTGGCTCTTTGCCCTCTCGCGCGAGCAGCCGATCCTCTACGGGCTCATGTCTTTGGCGATTGCCATTGCCGCCGGCTGGGGCGCGTCTGCGGCATTCCGGCTCTTGCGCCAAGGGTGATTGCGGGCCGTTTTATGCAGCGGGCGTGCGCCTTCGGCGAGGATATTTTCAGCAAGAAGAAGCGGGGGCTCAGCCCCGGCCTATATAGGGCATCTGCGTGGCCATGACGGTCATGAATTGCACATTGGCGTTGAGCGGCAGGCTCGCCATATGCAGGACAGATTGGGCCGCGTTGGATACGTCCATCGTGTGCATGTCTGGCTGCGCCGCTTTCAGATTTGCCACCATCTCGGATTCCGCATTACCAATATCGATTTGCCCGCACGCGATGTTGAAGGCGCGGCCATCGAGAGACAGCGTGCGCGTGAGCCCGGTGATGGCGTGTTTGCTCACCGTGTAGCACACGGAGCCTGGGCGCGGCACATGGGCCGAGAGTGAGCCATTATTGATGATGCGCCCGCCTTGTGGTGTCTGGTGGCGCATATGTTTGAAGGCGAGGCGGGCGGCGATGAACATGCCGCGCAGGTTGACGTTCATGACCTCGTCGAACTGTTCTGGTGTGACCTCATCAATGGGTGCGGAGGGGCCGAAGAGGCCCGCATTGTTGAAAAGTGCGTCCAAGGGTGTGTTTTTACAAAAGCTAGCGAAGGCGGCCTCCATTGCGGCGGGGTCGGTCACGTCGCAAGGCAGGGGGACGGCGTTTGGCCGCGTGTCAGCAAGCGCTTGTAGTTTGTCCGCGCGGCGCGCGATGAGCCCCACGCGCCAGCCGTTTTGCAAGAAAAGTTCCGCCGTGGCAAGGCCAATACCGGAGCTTGCGCCAGTGATGAGGATGGATTTCATTCGGATAAGGCCTCCAGGCTGAGGGGGGCGGGCGCGCTTTGCAGATCGTCAATGCGCAGCCCGTGTTCGGGTTTGGATAGTCGGTTGCGCACCACCCAGCAAAGCCGTTCTTCGGCGCGGGTGATGGCGACATAAGCAAGGCGTTTCCACAAGGGTTGGCCTGCCTCGGAGCGGCCCATACGGGCGGCGGCGTAAAGATCCGGCGCGAAGACCTGCACCGTGGGCCATTGGCTGCCTTGGGCCTTGTGGATCGTGACCGCGGCGCCATGCAGGAAGGTCGCGCCCATGTTGGCGGCGAAAGGGATAAAGGGCTCTTCCTCGTCAGGTTTTTCGATTTTCACGATGGAGGCGGCGCTGACCTGCGGCTCCTCCGCGCCCATGACGTGCAGGCGCGAGAAGCCCGGTTTGCGGCCCGGCCCGAGATAGACGACCTGCGCGCCCTTGATCAGGCCGCGCGCCTCCAGATCGAGCCGCTTCTTGCGGTGCTTCATGGGCAGCTCAATTCCGTCACAGATGAGCGGTTCGCCCTCCAGAAGGGCCGTTTCCGGCGCGCCGTGGACCTTGCGAAAGGCGTGGATTAGCCGGATGCGAGTGGCGTTGCGCCAGACCAGAACGGGGCTGCGCGCCATGAGGTCCACCTCGACGCGGTCGGCCCATTGCACACGATCATCGCGGCGCGCGGCGTCCTCGATCATGGTCTCGAAATGGTGGAATTCCAGCGCCGGATCGGCCAGCGCATGGGCGAGATCGAGAATGGGATTGTCGGCGTCTTGGCGGTGAACGCGGCTGAGGACCAGCTTCGCCGGTTCGGGGAGGGTTTCGAACACCATCGCGCCGGATTGGTTCACTGGGGCGAGCTGTGCGGGATCACCAAAGAGAATGAGCGTGGGGAAGATTTCCTGCAAATCCTCCATCTGCTTTGCGTCGAGCATGCTGGCCTCATCGACGAAGCCCACGTCCAGTGGCTCTTCCCTGCGCTTCCATCCGGTGATGAAATCGCTGCCCCTGAGACCAGCGGCAGCCAGCGCACCGGGGATGGATTTGTTGTTTTGGTAGAACGCATGGGCGCGGTCAAGCGCTTGCTCGGTCAGGCCTTCCACTTCGGGCCGCTCGCCATTGCCAGCCAGCCATTCGGCGATCTTTTCATATTCTGGGTCGTAGACAGGAGTGTAGAGGATGCGGTGGATCGTTGTCGCAGGCACGCCGCGGTTGCGCAGCACGCTCGCCGCCTTGTTCGTCGGCGCGAGGATGGCGAGCGTGCGTTTGTCGCGCCGTTTACGCCCTTCCCAGTCGCCCGAGACGACCTCAAGCCCGGCCTCCTCAAGCGCGTGGTAAAGCTTTGCCAGAAGCAGGGTTTTGCCCGATCCCGCCTTGCCGATGACGGCCATAACCCGGGTCTGTCCCTCGCGCGGAGGCAGGAGGGTGCCCTTATCCAGATCGATGCCGGCACCGCGCAGCGCTTCTGCGATGGCGTCATGCGCCTCGGCCTGATCATCGGAATATGTGAGCGCGGTGCCTGCCATGGTGCGATTCTATCTGGCGCGCAGAAAAGGTGCCAGCGAAAGCCGCGTCAGGCGGCCACGCGCGGACGGGTGGCGGGCGCGGAAAGAGCCGCGCGGCGAAACCACAGCTCGGAGATGTCTGTGGAGAGACGCGCACGGCGGGCCACGCGGCTGCGATCAGCGTCGGTGAGGCCCCAAAGACCCGCGCTGATCCGGTTGCGGCCTGTGCCGTCTTGGCCCAGAACCTCGGGTGCGGAC
>JBASXE010000330.1:0-2326 GCA_049276875.1 Roseovarius sp.
CCCGCCATGACCCGCTTGCCCGTGGACACAGAGCCGGTGAGCGAGACCTTGTCGACGTCCGTGTGGGTGGTCAGCGCCCCGCCTGTCGCGCCAAAACCCTGCACCACGTTGAAGACGCCGTCGGGCAGGCCCGCTTCCGTCAGGATTTCGGCAAGTTTCAGCGCCGTGAGCGGCGTCATCTCGGAGGGTTTGAACACCAGCGTGTTGCCGGTGGCCAGCGCGGGAGCCGCCTTCCAACTGGCGATCTGGATGGGGTAGTTCCACGCACCGATCCCGGCGCAGACGCCCAAGGGCTCGCGGCGCGTATAGGCGAACGGTCCGCCCAACTCGATGGTCTGGCCAAAGATCGAGGGCGCGATGCCGCCGAACCATTCCAAGCTTTCCGCACCTGAAGCCGCATCGGCCACCAGCGTTTCCTGAATGGGTTTGCCGGTGTCGAGGGTTTCAAGCTCCGACAGTTCCTGGTTGCGTTCGCGCATGATCTCGGCTGCGCGGCGCAGGATGCGGCCCCGCTCCACGGGTGCCATGGCAGCCCATGCGGGCTGGGCGGCGCGTGCGGCGGCAACGGCGCGGTCGACAGTGGCCTGCGTTGCGGTGTTCAGCTTTGCGATCACCTCACCCGTGGCGGGGTAGGACGTGGTCAGCTCTTCGCCCTGCGGGTCATCGACATAGCTACCGTCGATGTAGTGCGATCCAGTCGGTTGCGCTCGCATCAGGCCTGTTTCCCGTGCCAATGCACCTGCGCCACCCGGTTTTCGGCCGAGGAGAAGGTGTCGTGATAACAATAGAGGTTGCGGATCGGGGGCGCGATTTTCCATGAGGCTGAAACGCCGGGTTGGATGGTCAGCGTATCGCCCGCCTCGATGTCCACGGTTTCTCCGTCGCCGAAGGTCAGCGTGGCGGAGCCTTCCTGCACAAACATCGTGACCTTGCGGTCATAGTCGTGCTGGAACGTGGCATCAGTGCATTCCCATTCTTCCCAACCCTTCACCTTGCGTTTGGTGTCGGCGGTCGCCTTGCGGCGCTGAAAATTGGTGCCATCCAGCAGGCGGTCTTGATGTCTCATGTCTCTCTCCTCAGACGGCGCGATGATAGTCGACGTGTTCAGGCGGCAAAGGTTGTTTGCCAAGGATGATGTCGGCGGCCTTTTCGGCGATCATGAACACGCAGGCGTTGATATTGGCGGATGGCACGGCGGGGATGACCGATGCGTCGACGATGCGCAGCCCTGCGATGCCGTTAAATTTCAGGTCGAGGTCCACGACGGCGCGGCTGTCGCCCTCCGCGCCCATGCGGGCAGTGCCGCAGGGGTGGTAGGCGGAGGAGGCATCTTCGCGGATGAAATCGTCCCAATCGGCGTCGGTCTTCACGTGATTGCCGGGCAGGTCTTCGCGGACGTGGAAGTCCTTGAAGGCCGGTTGGGCGAGCAGTTCGCGCCCGAATTTCAGCCCCTGCCGCATAACGTGCCAGTCGTGATCAGTCGCCAGATAATTGGGGTCGATCAGCGGTGCCTTCGCGGGATCGGCGCTGGCGAGCTTGACGGTGCCGCGGCTGGTGGGGCGCATGGGCCCCGCGCCCAGGCGGTAGCCCTTCTTGGCCGGGTCGGGAATCCAGTTCGGCCCGAACAGGATCGGGAAGAAATGGAACTGAATGTCGGGGTGGGTGATCTCCGGGCCAGAGCGCAGGAAGGCACCCACGTGGCATTGGTTGACCGCTGCCACGCCACCCTTCCAGCCAAACCACTGCATCCCGGCCCAGACCATCAGATGCGGTTTGAGGTATTTGTTCAGGCTGACAGGTTTGTCGGTTTCGACTTGAACATGCGCTTCGAGGTGGTCGTGCAGGTTCTCGCCCACTTGCGGCGCATCGAACATTACCGGAATGCCCTGTGCCTTTAGCTGGTCAGCGGGACCAATGCCGGACAACATCAGAAGATGCGGCGTACCAAAAGCGCCAGCGCAGAGAATCACCTCGCGCTTGGCTTTCGCCGTCTGCACATCCCGGCCAAGGGCGTATTCGACGCCCACGGCGCGGTCACCCTCCAGCAGCACCCGAAGCACTCGGGCGCGGGTCATGACCGTTAGGTTGTCGCGCTTGGGTTGCGTGTGCAGGAACGCGCGGGCAGAAGTGGAACGGTAGCCACCTTTGACCGACATCTCGAACCGGCTGACGCCTTCCTGTTGGTAGCCGTTCACGTCCTCGGTCAGGTCGTGGCCTGCCTGTTGCCCGGCATCAAGAAAGGCAGCGTTGAGCGGATTGAGCACCTCTTGGCGCTGCACGCCAACAGGGCCGTCCGGACTGCGGAATGCGTCTGCGGGGCGGTCGC
>JBASXE010000331.1:0-1571 GCA_049276875.1 Roseovarius sp.
TTAAATATACTTACCTCCTCATCTTGCCTAATACCCAAGCAACTACTCCTCTCCATCATCCTATATTCTCCATCTCCTGCTTTAAATATCGCATAACTTTTATCTCCTATCCTCTGGTCCCATAAAAACCTTATACGATCACCCACTTCTAATTCCTTCTCCAATCCTTTCCCATAAAATTGCTTCGCCTCTGCTAAATCCTTATTGTAAATCTTTCTATTCTCTAACCTTATAGTGCACCCCAAAGTCAAGACCATTTTTTTTATTTTTTAAGGGAATTTTTCCTTAGCTTTTTTATTATAAAAATATATTTCAGAAGGAGTTTTATATCCTAAAGCTTGATGTAATCTTTGGTTGTTATACCATAATATATATGCAGCTATAAAAGCTTTGGCTTCAGCGACCGATTCATAACGATGTCTATATAAATCCTCTTGCTTAAATGATCGCCAAAATCTCTCCATAAATATATTGTCAAAGCACCTGCCTTTGGCATCCATACTTAATATTATATCATTTACTTCTACGTAACTAACAAAGTCATTGCTGGTAAATTGACTGCCTTGATCAGTATTAAGTATTATAGGCATTCTTCCTTTAGTTAATGCCTCTTGTAAGCAATCTATACAAAATTGTGCCTCCATTGTTATTGATATATTAAAAGCAACTATATACCTGCTGTACAGATCAATATATGCAACTAAATAAATAAATCCCATTGGCAATTTTACATATGTTATATCAGTGGCCCATACTTCATCAGGATGATTAATTGTTAAATCATTCAATAAGTATGGATATTTTTTATGCTCTGTTTTTGTATATTTAAATTTCTTTTTTGGATAAACTCCTTGTATATTTTGCTTCTGCATTATTGCCAATACTTTCTTGTGATTAACGGTATCACCTTGCCTTTCCAATGCTTCCGTTATTTTTCTATATCCATATCTGCATCCTGACTCTATATATTGCTCTATTATTTTTTCCTCAATTTTGTCCTCTACTTTTATCTTTTTTTTATTATAAGCACTTGATCTATTTATTGCCAATATATCGCATTGTCTGCGGATACTTAACTTATGATTTTCTTCTAACATTTTTATCCTCTCGCTTTGCGGTTTTAATTTAATTTTTTTTTAAGATATTCATTTTCTATGCTTAATTCACCTATCTTCCTATGTAAATCACTTATTTTATTCTCATATTCTAACTCTATTCTTTGATTGCCATTCCCATTTTCATAAACTAGATTTACTTGCTCTAATAACTGTTTCTTCCATACGCAGGCTCTTTTAGGAGATACGTTATATAAACTACTAATTTCTGCTAACGTTTTATCCCCTTTTATTGTTGCTATTGCAACTTTACCTTTTGTCTTTGAACTATATGTTTTCTTATTTGCCATTATTTTTACCTTAAATTAAACCTAATTATTATTTCTTTTATTCCCTTAAATATATTTTTTTTTGGTCTAATTTATGGGGTTCATTATATACAAAGACCAAAAAATAATAAAAATCAGAAAAAAGCATATTCAGGTAAGAAGAAACGTCATACGAGAAAGAATATAT
>JBASXE010000332.1:0-4205 GCA_049276875.1 Roseovarius sp.
GATCTCGATCAGCTCTGGTTTGGAGGCCTTAAGCAAATCGACGCCATCCAGTAGGATCTCGCCCGCGGTTGGATCGACCAGTCGCGACAGGCACCTTACCATTGTGGATTTACCAGAGCCAGACAGCCCCATGATCACGAAAATCTCACCTTCATGCACATCGAATGACACATTCACGGCGGCAGGAATGTGACCGCCGTCGCGCACTGCGTCCAGCGTGGTTTCGGGGCTCTTGTTGACCCCTGCCCGGTTCTTGAAAAATCTTCCGGGGTCCGACCCGTACACCTTCCAAACATTGCGGCACTGCAATTTCGCCGGCCTATCTGTACTCTTGTTCATGACGTGCTCCCTGAGAGATTCATACGTTGTTTTGGTTTCGCGTGACCTACCGCAATATTTCGGTGTTTCCGCACACACCGATTGACTGACCAGACACCGAAGCGCCTAGATCAGAGGAAACGAAGGCAATCATTTCAGCAATTTCCGCAGGATCGATCATCCGCCCAAGCGAGATGGCAGCTGTTTCTTCTGCTTCGACTTCTGCCAGTGACAATCCGGTGGACTGCGCGCGCGCCTGCATGACACGATCCATTCGGTCTCCGCGCACGGAGCCAGGTAAAATCGCGTTGACGCGGATGTTATATGCGCCCAACTCCATCGCCAGCGACTGGGTCAAACCAATTGTTGCCCATTTGGCTGCAACATATGGTGTGCGCATTGGCATGCCTAAACGGCCTGCAGCGGACGACATATTGATGATCGCGCCGGACTTTTGCGCTTTCATCGTCGGCACCACCGCCTTGATGAATAGGAATTGCGAGAACAGGTTAATGTTGATTGTGGATGCCCAGTCGCCCGGCATGACATCTTCGATACATGCTGTCGGACCTGCGGAGCCGGCATTGTTGACAAGGATGTCGATACCACCCATTCCCGCCATCATTTCTTGCACAGTATCGGCGACGGCAATCGCATCACTGACATCACAGCGGATAGCTGTCGCTGTCGGAAACTCATCAACGAAGCGCGCAAGTGCGGCGGCGTCAATGTCGCAAATGGAAACCTTGGCACCGGCATCGAGAAACCGCTTCGCGGTCACGCGCCCGATGCCGGCAGCACCGGCCGTGATAATGACCCGTTTGGCCCCTAGGTTCATTATGACAATCCCAGCTTCTCGCGGGTTTTCGCTGTATCAAGTATGGAGCCACCCATCGCCTCGATTATCGTGCGAGCACGTTGTACCAGATCGACATTGGTTGCCGGTACACCGCGCGAAAGCCAGATGTTATCTTCCAGCCCGACGCGAACATTTCCTCCGAGCAGTGCAGCCTGAGCCACCATTGGCAGCTGCATCTGCGCCACGCCAAAGGCGGACCAGACAACATCAAGCCCCTGAACAGCCTCGGCCATTGTCTTCATGGCTGATACTGTCGCTGGTGCACCGAAATTTACACCAAGGCAGAATTGCACCATGACCGGCCCGTCAAATGCCCCCTCACGGATCAGTCTGCAGACGAAATCCAAATGCCCAAGATCAAATACTTCCAGTTCCGGTTTCACGCCATATTCTCGGATCAATGCGGCCCCTTCGCGAATTTGATCTGACGTCGAAATATAGACAATATTGCCTTCACCCACGTTGTAAGATCCGCAATCCAGAGTGCAGATGTCAGGGCGAAGGGCGTCAACGTGAACCAGACGTTCTTTTTGGCTGATCAGGTCAGTATCCGCTTCGGGCACAAGCGGATCAATCTTACCAACGGCCAGATCGCCGCCCATACCGCCAGTTGTATTGATGATCACGTCAGTGTTTTTTGCGCGGACCCGTTCAATCACTTCGGCATAAAGGGATGTTTCACGGGACCCTTCTTTTGTCTTTGGATCCCGAACATGAATATGTGCAATCGCAGCACCGGCCTCTGCAACAGCCAGAACGTCGTTGGCGATCTCTTCTGGCGTTACTGGCACGTTGGGGTTCTTGTGCGGGCCGCCGCCTGCGCCAGTGACGGCACAAGTGATAAATACTTCTCGGTTCACCTTGTTTTTCCTTCTGTAAGAGTTTTTCGCCCAGCGGGCGAAACTGTTCGCGCGATTACTTTGCTAAAGCCCGTGCCGCTGCGGCTGCAGAATGCATTCAGCACGGCCCTGTCCCTCCTGGAAGTGAATGTCTGACTAGGACACGCCGCACGACATCTGGGATTTCGACGGATTGATGAGTGTCTGCATTGACAAATACATCGACGGTCTCACAAACCGCATATTCCGTGCCGCAGACCGATCCGACCATCCGGTAATGAAGGCTCATGCTTTTCCGACCTATCCTTTTTACGTGGCCGATCACCTTCACACATGTGCCGGCCAGCAGCTCTGATTTATACTGGGTCGTCGACTGTGCCGTCACGCAATGCACATTGATCAAGCCATCTCTTGCGGAGGGCCCCACACCGATTATTTCAAGAAACTGAAAGCTCGCGTCGTCAAAAAAATGAGCGTACCAGCGCACATTCATGTGCCCGAGTTGGTCCAGATGCCAGGGGTGCACAACGGCGCTGCCGACACAAAACTCCCCATTCTTGCCTTCAAAATTTAGCCTATCACCTGCCAATTTCGAATCTCCACAACTCTAATTCTTTGATCAAAGATC
Source organism: Roseovarius sp. (assembly GCA_049276875.1). Taxonomy (GTDB): domain Bacteria; phylum Pseudomonadota; class Alphaproteobacteria; order Rhodobacterales; family Rhodobacteraceae; genus Roseovarius. The sequence goes on from JBASXE010000332.1 coordinate 2,645, forward strand.
ACATAATATATTTGATCTGTCAATATTTTCTTTGATCAAAGACTGGACAACCCGTGGCTTTGGAACGAATATATGCGGAGATTGCCGCGAAGTGCAGTTGGAAAATATTCGGTTGGAAGAAGAGAGTGAGATCCAAGTGTCTGAAGTTGCAATCAAAGTCGGAGAAAAATTCCCGGACCTGAAAAGGCGAAAATTCGTGTCCGACCTAGATCACGTTTACAGTCAACTGAAGCAATCCATGATGGTGGGTGAGTTTGTTCCGGGGCAAAAACTAAAACTCGCAGAGCTCGCAGAAGCATTTGGCACGTCTCACATGCCAGTTCGCGAGGCGCTGAACCAACTAGCAGTCGTAGGGGCATTAGAAACTGCCCCGCGTCGGACACCCTCAATCCCGCAGGCTGGAAAGAAGCGGCTGCGCGATCTTCTGGCGCTCAGGGTCAACCTTGAGTGCGAAGCTGCTCAGTTGGCGATGGTTATGGATGACGGATCCCTTGCCAAAGCGCTTCAATCCATTAACGACCGCATGGACACCGAAGGTAACAAGCCGAACCCCAGCATTCGTAAGTATCTGGAGTTGAACCAACGGTTCCATTTCAGGCTGTATGAAGGCTGCGACAATCCCGATCTGTTGAACCTGATCGAACTGTTGTGGATGCGATATGGTTCCTTGCTCAACCTGATCAGTTCCGGTGGCGCGCTGACCTTCAAACATTCCCAGCACAATGAGATCATCAAAGCCGTGAGCACCCGTGACAAAGAACTTCTAGATGCCGCTCTGTCGATTGATCTGACCTCGGCTGCCATAGCAATAGAAAATGAAATAGACCGCTCCAGGCTAGAGAACTGAATCTTTGCCCGAAGCGTTAGCTCTGGTAACTTCTCAAGGGCAGCAGAACTGAGCTAACCTCAAATAGTGGGCGCGATAGGCTGCAGGTGAAATAAAACCGATGGTATGATGGCCGCAAAATTTCACATTTAAGCGCAAGAAAAGTGAACGATCGTGCCGCACACCTAGGCAAAAGACGGCGCGAAAGGAATCAATTGAATTGATGTGCTCCCTCTTCGAGGTCTTGCGTCAAATGCCAATAGCTGGCCAGGCTGAGAGGCCAGTTTTGCGTTACGACGCCAGTTGCCCCCTTGTACCAATTGGAAACGGAATCAATGCCCCAAGCGCGCTCCGCATTTGCAGTGTCCATCAGCTGCACAAAGCCCTCAAGCGCTTGTTCGGTAGTATCGACTGAATGCATGTTTAGTTCTGTCATAGTTCGCAACGTCGCGATGACGTAATCTACTGCACACTCGATCATGAACAACAGGCTGCCGTTAACGGCGAGATTGGTGTTGGGGCCGTACAGCATAAAGAAGTTTGGGAACTGCGGTACCGTGATTCCGAGATACGCACGCGGACGTGACCCCCAGTATTCCCTTATCTTCAAGTTTTCACGGCCAACAACTTCAATACCCGCCAAATAATTGTCTGCGTTAAAACCCGTGGCCAGTATCAGCGTATCGATTTCGTAATTATTACCATTCGCCGTGTAAATGCCTGATTCCGTAAGCT
>JBASXE010000333.1:0-5287 GCA_049276875.1 Roseovarius sp.
GCTCTGGCCCGTGGCCTTTGCGCCCGTTTTGGTATTGGCGGGGCTGTGGCTTCTTGGCGTCGCGCGCATCGAGCATTATGTGATTTTGACCGCAATCACGGTGCTGGTGCTGGCCAGTCAACTGACCCGAGACTTGATCGTTGCCGTGCTGCCCGGCATCGCCATCGCGGTGGGATATGAAAGCATTCGCCTTCTGCGCCCCCTTTTCGTCACCCCCGAACGGGTCTGGACTTGCGAGCTGCAAGCACTGGACACGGCTCTGTTCGGCTTTGGCAGCGGGCGCGCGCCGCCCGATCATTTCACCACGTTGAACAGCGCGGCGGCAGACCTCTTTTTCGGTCTGCCCTACACCGTTTTCTGGGGCGCGGTTCTCGTCTATTGCGCGGTTTTGTCCTTCGTTTCCCGCGCCGGACTAAGACGGTATCTGTGGCTCTTGGCCCTGACCCATGGCGTTGCGTTCATCATCTGGATGGCCATGCCTGTGGCCCCTCCTTGGTATGTGCGCGCCCACGGGTGTCTCATCGATCCAAGCGTTCTGCCCAGTGCCGCGGGGCTAAGTCGGTTGGACGCATATTTCGGGATCACCTATTTTGAAGCGTTCTACAGCCGTGCACCCACCATTTTCGGCGCGATGCCGTCGCTCCATGTGTCCTTTCCTGCTGCGGCGATGGTGGCGGGTTGGCGGTATTTCGGGCCGCGCGGGCGTGGCATCACAGGCGTGCTGACGCTATGGATGATTGCGGCGAGCGTTTATCTGGATCACCATTGGCTGATAGATGGCGTGGCGACCCTGATCATCGTCTTGGCAGGCCATGTCCTGCTGACGCGGGCCATGCCCCGCACGTCCCAGAAGGCGCAATCCGCGTGACCCTCACGATAAGCCCCGCCGATAGCCGCCGTGATATTCGCGTCTTCATCGACCTGCCGCCAAAGCTCTATAGCGACTGGCCCGGTTATCAGCCCCCCATGCGGATTGACCGTGCCTTGCTTCTCGACCCACGCAAGGGCGCTTTTTTCAAACAGGGCCGGGTGCAATATTGGTTGGCGCGCCGCGGTGACGCCGTGGTCGGGCGCATCTCGGCGCAGGTGGGCCACTCCAAGGCCGTGGGCGTGCCGGAGGGTGCGGGCATGTTCGGTTGCCTCGACAGTATCGATGACGCGGACGTGGTCGCGGGGCTGATGCAAGTGGCGCAAGATTGGCTGCGCGCACAGGGATGCAGTCACATTTACGGGCCCATGATGCTGGACCTCAACGGGGAGCCAGGCCTTTTGGTCGAAGGATTCGATGAGCCCGCCATGACGATGACCCCATGGCACCCCCCATACCTCGCCGCCCATATCGAGGCACAGGGCCTCACGAAATGGCACGACCTACTGGGCTTTTGCATGGCCAAGGATGACCTCGCGCTTAAACCTCGCAAGAAGCCACGCAGCCGTGACCGCAATGTGGTGTTCCGCCCCATCACCCGTGCCAGCGTGGTGCGCGACGTGCCCATTCTGCGCGACATCTATAACGACGCCTGGAAGGAAAACTGGGGGTTTGTGCCGATCACATTGCCCGATTTCAAAGGCCTCACCTCCGCGCTACGTCCCTTCTTGTCACGCGAAGCAGGAACGGTGGTTGAGGTGGGAGGCAGCCCGGTGGCGGTTTTGCTGATCGTCCCGAACATGTTCGAATTGACCAAAGGCATGGCTCCCTCCCCGTCTCTTTTGGGGTGGGTGCGTCTGGGCCTGCGGGCGCTGCGATTTCGCCCCCGCAGCCACCGCATAATGCTACTGGGCATCTCATCCCAGAGCCGCTACACTAAACTGAAAAAGGGTGCGCTTTTGATAAAAATTTTTGAAAGCAAGGCCATACAGAAAAAAGGGACTGATGTAGATTACCTTGAGGCCAGTTGGGTGTTGGAAGACAATTCCGTGGTTTTGCAGATTGCGCATCGTGCAGGATTCCGGCGCAACCGTGTTTTTCGCCTTTTCGGAAAATCGCTTGGTTCTTTGGAGAAAGAAAGACACCTGCCATGACGGACGATATTGAAACGCTGCCCGAACGGCCCGCGCCACCAACCGAATGGCCGAACACGGTCGATGACGAAAAGCTGGCCAAGATTTTGGAAATTTTGGTTGAGGAAGGCAAGATTGACGCAGCGTTGGTGCAACCGGCAGCCACGCTGGAATCGCTCGGACTTACGTCCATTGACGTGGTCAGCGTTCTCATGGGTCTTGAGGAAGAGTTCGACGCCTATATCCCCATGACCGAAGATCTGTCCTCTGCACGCAACCTGTCGGAATTGGTAAGCGTCGTGCTGGACCAGATGCGCCCTGACGAATTGCTGGCTCTGACCCCAAACTCATGAGACGCGTTGTCATTACCGGCATGGGGGCCGTCAGCGCCGTAGACCTTGGTGCAGATGCGCTTTGGAGCGCGGCGCGCAACCAAACCAGCGGGGTCCGTGCGCTTGATCTTCCGCGGTCCGAACGACTGAGGGTGCGTATCAGCGCTCAGGTCCTCAATTTTGATCCGGCCGCCACTCTTGGGGCCGAACCGCCAAACACAAGCGAGAGGTTTGCCCATTTCGCCTTGGTCGCAGCCAATGAGGCCGTCGCACAATCCGGCCTTGAGCCTGCCGAATTGGCCGGGGCGCGGAGCGCGGCTATCATCGGCACTGGCGTTGGGGGGCTCGGGTCCATTGATGACAATTGCTTCACCTTCTATACCCCGCAAGACAAAAAGCCGCGCTATGAGCCGATGATGGTGGCGCGCGTGATGCCCAGTTCCGCCGTCTCACATGTCAGCATTGCTCATGGTATCAACGGGCCAAGCTTCGGGATCACAAGCGCCTGCGCATCCGGTGCGCAATCCATCGGGATGGCCGCACAGATGATCCGCGCGGGCATGACGGACCGCGTGCTTGCCGGCGGAACCGAGGCCTGCCTGACGCCTGTATCGTTGCGCAGTTGGGAATTGTTGCGCGTGCTCACGCCCAGCGCCTGTCGTCCGTTCTCGGCTGACAGGTCTGGCATGGTTTTGGGCGAAGGTGCCGCTGTTTTTGTCCTTGAAGCGGAGGAATGCGCGCTGGCGCGCGGCGCCACGCCTCTGGCCTATCTGAGCGGCTATGGCACCAGCAGCGATGCTTTGGACATGGTTCAGCCCAGCCCGCATGCCGCCGCCCAAGCGGTGCAATCAGCTTTGGAGGATGCGGGGATCACGGCAGGCCAGATCGGCTATGTAAACGCCCATGGCACCGCGACCGTTTTGAACGACATCAACGAGTCAAAGGCCCTTCGCACCGTCTTTGGCGCAGCCCTCGATGATACGCTGGTCTCCTCGTCCAAGCCCGTCTTTGGCCACACACTTGGCGCGGCGGGGGCGCTTGAATTGGTGATCTCGGTGCAGGCCCTGCGCCACCAAACCGTGCCACCGCAAATGAATTTTACCAAGCCCGACCCCAAATGCCCGCTCAACCTGCCGCTGGACGGCCCGGTAAGCCGGGACCTGGAATATGTCCTGTCCAATTCCTTCGCCTTTGGCGGCATCAACGCCTCATTGGTGGTGTGTCGCGCACCGTGACAGGCACGGGCCCGGTAAACACGCGCCAGATCGGGCGTTTTGCGGTCACGGCGTCACGTGCAAATGGGCAGGCGTTTCGGGCGGCCCTCGTCTTTGGCCTTGAGGTACCGGAGCAGGACGATGATCACCTGCCGATAACCTATCCATTGCGCTGGTTGAACGAGGGTGCAGTGCGCGACGCGATATTGGCCGCGCTTGCCCCCGTGGACGGGCAGAATTCCAAGCTGCCTGTACATGTGGAACAACGCCTTGATATCCCCGACCCCCTCGCACCCGATACACCCTATTGGCTGGAGCTGTCACTGACGGGGCCTGATGATCGGCACAAGGTGCAGGTCCTCGCAGACCTTTGCGATGAGACAGGCACCCCCTTGGGCCAGATGACCAGCACGCTTTTGCTGATCAACACAGGCGCAGGGGCTGCGCCATGACCACCCACCCCTTATCACGCGCGCGGCTTCCCGGCTGTGACCTTGCCCTGGCCGACCAAGCGGCGGTGACGGCCTATCTTGAGGCCTCGCAGGACCCCAATCCTCTGCACCGTGACGCTGCGCTGGCCCGGCAGGCAGGGTTTGCGGACGTGCTCGTGCCGGGCATGTTGGTCCTTGGACAGATGGCTGAGGTGCTGGCCAGATGGTCCGCCTGCAGGCGGGTCACAGGATTGATGGGGCGTTTTGTGGAACCTGTCATTCGGGGCAGTCGGTTGCGCTTTGAAGGGCGTGTTGTCGCCCTGACACCGGAGGGGCGCGTGGTGCTGCGGCTGACTGCGGGCCAGGGACGGCGCTACAACGTGATCGCCGAGGCGGTCATTGACGCTCAGTCTCCGCGGTAATCTGCGCCAACCTGCGTCGCACACGCGCCTCTTGCCACGTCAAAACGAGCAGCACAGCCCCAAGCAATGCCACAGGCAGGGACCACGCAGCCATCACCGGCGACACCCGTCCGAATTCGCCCAAGGTCAGCAGGATCGTAGCCGCCAAGTGAATGCCATAGCCCAAGCCCGCAATCGCCAACGGCAAGACGAGCCGCATACGCGGGCCCAAGAGAAGCAGCGACAGCGTGGCCATCACCGCCGCAATTGCCATACACAACAAAATCGCGGCACGGCTCTCTTGCGCAATGGCTTGATACTGCGCCCGGTTCGACACACCGCCAGGCTCCGCCAGAATACGGGCCAGAACCGGCTGCGGTAAAAATCGCGGTGGCACCCCTACATACTCCAGCCAAGTGGGATTGATGCGAATGGCGATATGATCAGGCGGCCCGGATGCAGGATCTTCTGGCCACACTTGCGACGCGCCTGTCAGACGCAGACCCGTTGAAACCACTTCCCCGCGCGCCGCCCAAATTTGCTGGGTCAGTCGGTTGCCCTCGTCAAACCGGAATGCCCGCAGGCTGCGCAGTTCGGGGCCATCAGGTCCGAAGTCGATTTGGGCCTGCAAGACCGTGCCGTCAATATCAAGCCACATGGGCGCAGTGACCCCACCCCGAAACTTCAGGCCATAATCGCGAAATCCTGCCTCGCCTTGCGCCGCAACCGCATGGGGCCGCACATGCGCCAAAGCGTTGTATTGCAGCGCGCCGACAGCCAACCCCACCAAGAGCGCCGGGACCAATGACAAGCTGGGCGCGCGTCCCGTATTGGCCAGCATCGCCCGCTCATTGCCGCGTGCGAGCCGAATTTCGGCCCATAGAATGCCAATTGCCAGCGCAATGGAT
>JBASXE010000334.1:0-9748 GCA_049276875.1 Roseovarius sp.
CTGGTCCGAAATTCCGCGACCACCTCTCAAAGGCTAGTATGGTGGCAACTTCGACCCAAACGAACCCGAAAGCGACGAACTTCGCTTCGAAGTCCTCAAGCTCGCCAAACGCTGGAAACCCAAGAAAAAGAAAATCAACTGATCAACGTGGGGTCAAAGCACCGCTTACGACTTTTCTGAACTCGGGTTGATTGAAGGCTTCGATCTCTGGCAGTGCACCATCGTAACGTTCGACCTCGACAAGGCAAGTCATTGCGCTAGTCCCTTGTGACAAGCTAGACGCGCCGATGTCATGGGTAAGTACGTTAGGGTTTCCATGTCGTTCTAATGGGTTAGAATTATTGAGGAGATCCGGGTCATACCACGCTCCAGTCGACATCTGCACAACACGTTCCCGCAGTTGGTCAGAGATTGAAACTGAAGCAAGGCACGCACCGCGGTTATTGAAAACGCGGACATGGTCGCCGTCTTTCAAACCTCTTGCTGCGGCGTCTTTGGCCGAGATGCGCATCACCTCGCGACCGGCCTGCTTTGAAGCTTGGCAATGGGAGCCGAGATCATACTGGCTGTGTAGTTTTGTCTTGGGTTGGTTGCTGATGAGATGAAGGGGGTGTGCCTTGGCCATCTGACTTCCAAGCCACTCGTTTGGCTCAAGCCAAGTAGGGTGTCCTGGACAATCAGCGTAGCCAAATTCCGCAATCGTTTTCGAGAACAATTCGATTTTTCCCGATGGCGTCGCCAGAGTATTTTTTTCGGGATCATTACGAAAATCTGCAAGCAGTATCTGGTTCATTGCATAGGCTTGTGGTTCGAACTCTAGCGGACCGCCAGCCCAAAACTGATCAAATTCAGGAAGTGCGAGGCCGGTCGAGTTTCTGGATTGTGCGACGCTATACATGTCGCGCAACCAAGCTTCTTCGTCGCGACCTTCCGAAAAAACGTCTAACACATCCAATCTTTGTGAAAGCGCACAGAAAATCTCATAATCGCTGCGGCTCCCTGAAAAGGGTTCGCGTAAGCGGTGGGACGGCGTGAGAAAACGGTCGCGCCCAGAGCAGACGATGTCATTCCGTTCCAGCGCCGTAGACGTCGGAAATATAATATCGGCATGGCGCGCAGTGCTGGTCCACCAGCTTTCGTTGACGACGATCAACTCGGGTTTTTGCCATGCTTCTCTCAAGCGTGTGAGGTTCTGATGATGGTGGAATGGGTTCCCACCTGCCCAATAGATCATCTTCAGATCAGGATAGGTGCGCGCATTGCCATTGTATTCGTAGGTGTCGCCTGGCCCAAGGAGGCAGTCGGCAATCCGTGCGACTGGAATAAATTCGGAAACCGGATTGCTAAGTTGTGGCAAGGCAGGAACGCCAGTTGCCCGGGCGGGTTCACCAATCCCGTTCACAGAGCCGTACCCAACCCCGAACCCGCCTCCCGGCAAGCCGATTTGCCCAAGAATCGCGGCCAGCGCGATTTGCATCCAACACGGTTGCTCACCGTACCGCGCCCTTTGAACCGCCCATGCCATCATAAGGAAAGACCGCGATCTGGTTAGCGTAAGGGCCAAGTCATCGATCAGTTGGGCAGGAACCCCTGTGATGTCTGAGGCCCATTGCGCTGACTTCGCAACACCGTCTGATTGCCCAAGAATGTAGGATTCCAGCTTGTCGTATCCGACGGTATAATCGGTAAGAAACGCCTTTGCGTGCAGGTCACGGATGATGATTGAATGGGCCATGCCCAGCATCAGGGCGGTATCGGTCCCCGGGATAATCGAGACCCATTCCACGCCCGGCATTTCGGTATCGTCTTTAAGGGGAGAAATCGAAAATACGCGTACCTTACGCTTTGCCAACTTCTCAAGATGTTCATTCAGTGTATGGCGTGCAACGCCGCCCGCGTTGATTTGGGAATTCTTGTGCGGCAATCCACCAAACAGCACTAGGGTTTCAGTATGTTCGGTGATATTTGGCCAACTTGTGTGCCCTGCCCTTAGCCCTGCCCCGCTTCCGATAACATGCGGGACGATGACGTCGGCAGCTCCATAGCTATAATTGTGCACGCTGCTTGTGTAGCCGCCGGTGCAATTAAGAAACCTGTGGACCTGACTTTGCGCGTGGTGAAAACGCCCGGCGGACGCCCAACCATAACTACCACCAAAAATTGCCTGATTACCGTGATCAGTCCGAATCCGGTTCAACTCGGCGGCCGCAATGTCCAGTGCTTCATCCCAAGGAAGCTCCACGAATGTGTCCTTGCCGCGCTCACCGATGAGTTGTGTAGGATCACGACCTTTCTCGACCCGATCCAAGAAACCGGACCTGACCGATGGCGCACCAATGCGGGCCTTGGCTTCTTGCGCGTCAACCATGCCTGCTGCGATCGGAGAGGGGTCTGGATCGTTGTCAAACGGCTGCAATCCGGACAATTTTCCGTTTTGGTACTCGGGGTGATAAAGACCCCAATGTGTCGCAAGGGTAGGTTTGTGCGGCTTAGGTAGCATTTGAAATTCTCTCAGAGATCGGGGATGTTTCTGGATGACTTGCCATGCGTCAGGACTACAGAAGACGCCACGTTGCATTTCTACAACTATACACAAGTACTGCGATTCTAGATGCCGCCTCAGCAAGAAAATTGCTCATTCGACGACCGATGGTCGCTGAACCAACAAAGCCATCAGCTTCATTGCTTACGCAAATTGTACTACTCGGCCTCATTTTCGATCGCTCAATCAGAAACATCTTACCTCCTTGTTTTCGTTGCTTAGGGGGTTTGGCATCTAAATATCAATTTTAGCATACCATATCTCTGTATGGAATACTAAACTAAATCTGTGGCGGTTGTGGTAATGTCCGCCGACATCCGCTCATGTCACTCCTTAGCTCTAACTGGTAGCGACTGCTCCTCTTCGGCATTTGGCGACCTGATGAAATTCACCTTTTTGTGGGCGAGCCTAAAAATATCTTGAATACCATTCGAAATTTTGGCATACCATAGCGGAGTATAAAGCACTAAATAATCATCAGGGAGAGAAAGATGAACGTTCAAAGCCTAATCAAAACACTTGCAGTGGTGAGCACAGCAGCGTCGCTCTCGGTCGGATCAGCTCAAGCTGAAAACATTGAATGGGCCGCTGGATCGGTTGGCGGCTCGTGGTTTTCCGTCACAACCGGCCTTGCAGCTATCGCGTCAGAGAATGTTGACGACCTCAACATTCGGATTGTTCCCGGCGGTGGTCGCGACAATCCTGCACGCATCGCGGCAGGCATCAGTCAAATCGGTATGGGCATCGACTTTCTGGCCGCTTCAGCTTTGGCCGGTGAGGCACCTTATGAGACAGCGGCGACGAATCTGACCTCGCTCGGAAGCACCTGGATGAACTCGCAGATCCACGTAATCGTCGATGCCGGCGAGACCCGTTCGATGGATGAGATTTTCTCGGATACTACCATTCGCATCGGCACCTCCTCTCCGGCAACGTCCGAGTATCTGACGATGCGCCGAATCCTCGATCACTTCGGCAGTACCGCCGAAGCCGTTGACGCGGCAGGCGGCAAGGTCATCAACTCCGACTATACTGGATTGGTTTCGGCATTCCAGAACAACCAGATTGATGTTCTGTTTGGTGCAGGTGCTGCCCCAACTGGTATTGCCTTGGAAGTAGAAGCCGGCCGCCGCGATGCCCGCCTGGTTCCCTTTTCGCAAGACCTTTTGGATTTCTTGAACACCACTTATGGCTACGGCAGCTTGGCCATTCCCGCCAACACCTACGAGATGCTGCAGGCGGGAAGCGACAGCGAAGTGATCGCTGGGAACCTCTCGACAGTAATTTTGGCTGATGCCGGACTGGACGAGGAGTTGGTCTACAACATCATGATGGCGTTGCTGCAAAATCAGGATAAGTTTGGCGATATCTCCGGCGCTCTTGCCGGTTTCGACCCCAAACTGGCGTGGCAGCACCAGCCTGTTCCTTTGCATCCGGGCGCCGAACGAGCTTATCGCGAGCTTGGCTACATGAACTGAACTAACAACAAGGTCGACCCGACCCCGGGTCGAACTAACTTCTTTGCAAAAAGGGGCGATACATGCGTCAGCTTACTGGACCAACAGCGATATTCTGGAATATTTGGCTAGACGGCGCGGCCGCCTTGCATTTTTACTTTGCTGGTTGGGGATATCCCGAACCACTAAAGCTGGCCACTTTGCACCTCACACTATTTTTGCCCCCTATCTTCATATTATTTCCGTTTGTCCGTACATCCATATCGGAAGATATCGCAGACGAAAACGCACCGCCGCCGAACATGTTAGACTGGGCATTGGCGTTGATCTCAATCGTGCCACCGCTTTATGCCTACTTGCATCCCGAACGAGTCTATGAACGCGCGGTTTTCATATCTCCTTTGACCGATCTCGAAGTCATTCTGGCCTGCGTCATGGTCCTTCTGGTGCTCGAAGGTGTACGCCGTGCTCTTTCAATGGCGCTGACCATCCTGGCCGGATTAACTCTCGTTTACATGTTCACGGCAGACATGTTGCCCGGTATCTGGAACTACCGGGATATGCCGCTGACCCAAGTTGCCGAAACCATGTATATGATGGTCGGAAGTGGCATGTTCGGCCTGCTTACCGGAATCTCCGCTACGATCGTTGCAACATTCCTGATTTTTGGAGCGTTCCTACAGCAATCGGGTCTTGGTAATCTGTTCATGAATTTCGGAAATCTGGTGGCAGGTCGCTTGTCGGGTGGGCCTGCGAAGGTCTCAGTTATTACTTCTGCCCTTTTTGGCAGCACTTCAGGGTCTTCGGTGGCCAATGTGGTTGTCACTGGATCTATCACAATCCCCATGATGAAGCGTCTCGGATTCCGCGGTTCCTTAGCAGCCGGTATTGAAGCTGCGGCTTCAGTCGGAGGTCTGATCATGCCACCGGTTATGGGGGCCGCTGCCTTTGTAATGGCCGAACTTATTCAAGTTCCATACTGGACCATCGTTAGTTCGGCGGCCCTCGGTGGTATTCTGTATTTCGTCGGCATTCTGATATCAGTGCACTTCGAAGCAAAGCGGCTAGGCATCCGCCCCATGCCCGAAGACGAAATGCCAAAGTGGTCCGATCTGTTACCTGATATTCACCTGATCATCCCTTTGATTTTGCTTGTAACGATGATGGCCATGCGCTTCTCGGCATTCCATGCGGCATTCTACTCTACAATTTGTATTGTAGTCGTTTCCTGGCTGCGCCCTCACACCCGCATGTATCCGATCACAATCTTCAAATCGCTGGTCAATGCAGGGGCCACAATTGCCATTATCGCTGTTGCCGTTACCTGTGCCGGTATCATTATGGCGGCGCTCACGAACACGGGCTTGATTTTGGCCTTCGGCGGTATTGTGACATCTCTTGCTGGCGACTCGGTGATGCTACTTGTCATAATCCTTGCTGGTTTATGCTTGCTTCTGGGCATGGGCGTTCCGACAACCCCAGCGTATATCATCACTGCTGCGATCGGCACGCCGATTTTGGCCGCTTCGACTGATGCATCTCTTCTTCAGATCCATCTTTTTGTCTTCTACTTTGCCGTGCTGGCGGATGCTACACCGCCTGTCGCTGCGGCCTCTTATGCCGCGGCTGTCATTGCGAATGCACACCCGATTGCGTCAGGCATGCAAGCCTTCCGCATGGCGATCGGCGGGTTTATTGCCGGCTTTAGCTTCCTGTTTGCACCGGGACTAACGCTGCAAGCGCCGTTGCTTGAGATCATCCTCACGTTTACCGGATTGTGTGCTTCAATCGCGCTTTTTGCGATGGGGACCATCGGGTATGTAAACGGACGTCTGAATATACCGATGCGCATCATCCTTACACTCGGAGGCCTCTTCTGTGCTCTGGCTCATGAGGTGCTTCCAATGGAGACGCGCGCCTTTATCGCCTTTGGGTTGGTAGCACTAGCGTATGCTTGGGATAAGTTTTTTGGCGAACCGGCACATACGGAACTCCAGCAGAAAAGATCGAAAGTGGATGCAGCCGGCTGAACCCGTACATTCAGGATCAGCCACGTACTTCAAGCTAGCGGCGACTTAGCCGTTGGCAGTGGTTTCTCAAACTGAGCATCTATCAGGTTAAGATGCTTCGCCAACGTATTGTCGGATCGTGTCACGAAAATAAGCGAGCGGCGGATCTCTTCAGGTGTGTTGAATTCAATGACTTCGTCGTTCGTATATCTGTAGACATCTGGGGCCGGCAAAAGGGTAAATCCCAAGCCGTTCCTCACGCATCCCATAATGGCTTCGATATTGTCCAACATTATGGTTTGGGTCTCTGCCGGGCGGTTGATCTGTGATATGACTTTAGCGACCAGCTTACCGATGCCGGTTTGCGGCATGAAGTGGAAAAACGTGTGGTTCTCGATGATGTGGTCAAGCCCTTCCGCCGCAATTGAAGCATGTGCCGCAAAGACAAATGGTTCTTCTTGCAGGACAAGCTGGGCCAATCCCTTCGGGTTTACTTCTTCACCAGTAACGACAGCGGCGTCCAGAATTCCGGTGCGCACTTTTTCCTGAAGCACGACCGATAGCCCTGTTTCGAATTCAAACTCGGCACGCGGCAAGTTACGTCGACTATTTACCAGAAAATCAGGAAGAAGACGTGCTGAGGCTGACGTCACAAAACCTATCCTGAAGTTACCAACTGGCTCTTCGCCCTGGGAACACAGCTCAAGCAAAGCGTTTTCCCGCTGTATGATGTCGACAGCTTTTTCGACAACCAGACGACCCATTGCCGTTAACTGCGGTGGCCGTACGGAGCGATCAAAAAGAGTTACCTCAAGCTCGACTTCCAGCGCCTTGAACTGCATTGAAAGCGCAGACAGTGTCATGTTCATCTGCTCTGCGGCTCTTAGAAACGAGCCGATCTGCGATACTTTAATGAGGCTTTTGAGGGCGCGGGTCTGCATATCTTCAATCTACCTGAATTTGAACTACAATCTTATTAGATTGAATTTGATTACATCACCCATATGCTGTTGCCAACTACTAAAGGAGAATCGCAATGACCCATCCAACCGTGACCAAAGCGCGTGAACTCGCTCCAGTCTTTGCCGAACGTGCACATAAATGGGATACTGAACGCACCTATTGCTGGGACAACATTGCCGATCTTGTCGAGACAGGGATTATGGGCATGTCCATTCCACAAGAATTCGGTGGTCTGGGCGCAAGCTACTTTGACGTGGTGCAGGTGATCGAGGAAATCGCAAAGGCCTGCACTCTTACCGCCCGGATCGTTGTTGAAGCCAACATGGGCGGCATCAGTGCGGTTATGGCTTACGGAACCAAAGCACAAAAAGAATTCTGCGCACCGATCGTTTTGGCGGGTGACAAACCAGCGATTTGCATCACCGAGCCTGACGCAGGAAGTGGCGCGACAGAAATGCGAACCACAGCGCAAAAGCGTGGCAATAAGTATGTGATCAATGGCACCAAGCACTGGATCACAGGCGGCGGCGTTTCAAAGCTTCACCTCATTTTCGCACGTGTTCTGGATGAGGATGGAACGGACCTTGGGATTAGTGGCTTCATCGTCCATGTAGATCCGGCAGCCGGAATTGCTCCCAAAGGCTTTACCGTTGTTGGTCGGGAAAGAACCATGGGCCTTTGTGGAATGCCCGAAGCAGAACTGCGCTTTGAAGACCTGATCGTGGATGCGGATATGGCGCTGGTGCCCCCGTCCGGTCTGAAACGCGGGTTTGCGGACTTGATGAATGCCTACAACTCGCAGCGTGTTGGTGCAGGCATGATCGCAATGGGAGTTGCTGCGGGCGCGTTCGAACATGCAAAACGGTATTTGTTGGAGCGTGAGCAATTCGGGCGGCCTTTGGCGGAATTTCAGGGATTGCAATGGATGGTTGCCGACATGGACACGCAACTTCATGCTGCACGGTTGATGTTGCATGAAGCGGCTAAATCGCGCGGACCAAATGGCAGCCAGTTTCCGGATATGACGATGGCCGCGCGCGCTAAACTCTTTGCATCGGAAATGGCGATCAAAGTAGTCAACGACTCCTTGCAGATGTTCGGCGCACGCGGCTACGGCGAGAAGGAACCGCTTGAACGCATGTATCGGGATGTCCGCATGTTCACCATCGGTGGCGGCACCGGACAGATTTTGCGCACGCAGGTCGCAAGTTCAGTGCTAGGCATCAAAACCCCACAAACACGCGACGGATATGTCCGTATCGCATCAAAAATCGAAGTGGCTGCAGCATGAAATCGAACCCCAATGACCGCTCTGCCGATCTTGTCGCCCGCAGATTGTACGAAGCCGGATGTCGTTACGCCTTTGGCATGCCCGGTGGGGAAGTGCTGACAATTGTTGACGCCCTCGAAAAGGCAGGCATCCAATTTATCCTGTGCAAGCACGAAAACAGCGCAGGGTTTATGGCCGAGGGTGCGCATCACCTGACTGGCGCACCCGGCATTTTGGTGGCAACTGTCGGCCCCGGCGCTGTGAACGGTGTCAACGTTGTTGCAAACGCGGAACAAGACCGCGTTCCGCTCATCGTATTGACGGGCTGTGTCGACGCAACTGAAGCCCTGACATACACACACCAGGTCATGGATCACCGCGCCGTTTTCGAACCCATCACAAAGGCCACGTTTTGTCTCACGGCCGAAGGTGCCGACATCATCGCGGACAAAGCTTTAGCCATCGCCACTGATGGGCGCAGCGGCCCGGTTCATATCGATGTGCCAATCTCCGTTGCCGATGAAAAGCCCGGCGTAATTCAGCTGCGCCGTCGCCGGGCGCCAAGCCCATCCATCCCTGCAGGTGCTGACCTGGAGACTGCACGGAACTGGCTGGCATCCTCGAAAAAGCCGGTGATGATTATCGGCTTGGATGCCCTCAAAGACGAAGCCTCCGGCAGCATTACCCGGTTTTGCGAAACCCATAATGTCCCATTCATTACGACCTACAAAGCCAAAGGCATTGTGCCCGAAGATCACCCCCTCTGCCTCGGCGGCGCGGGTCTGTCGCCACTCAACGATCAGACGCTTTTGCCCTTTGTGGAGGCAGCCGATCTTGTGATTTGTACAGGGTACGATCCCATCGAAATGCGCACAGGATGGCGTGAGGTTTGGGATGTCGAAACCACCAAAGTCATCGACATATCTTCTGAGGTGAACACGCACTACATGCACCAATCCGGCTTGCATTTCGTGACAGATACCGGGCTGACCCTGCAGGCAATCTCTGATGGTGTGAAAACGGGGGATACGTGGATAGACGGGTCTATCGCAGCAGCCCAAACCAAGATGATTGCAGATTTCAAAGCCGAAGACGTCTGGGGGCCCGGTGTCATCATCGAAACGTGCCGGGAAAAATTGCCGCGAAATACCATCGCGACAGTTGACTCCGGTGCCCACCGCATCCTGCTCTCGCAGAAATGGCACTGTTACGAGCCGCGCAGCCTTTTGCAGTCCTCTGCCCTTTGCACAATGGGATGCGCTGTGCCGTTGGCGATGGGTGCCTCTCTGGTTGATCCGGACCGCCTTGTTGTGTCGTTCTCTGGTGATGCCGGCATGCTGATGGTTGCAGGAGAACTCTCAACTGCATCAGAGCTTGGCCTGAAAACAATTTTTGTGGTTTTCGTTGATGCCTGTCTGTCCCTGATCGAGCTCAAACAACGCCAGCGCCAAATGAAGAATGCGGGCGTCGATTTTGGCAAACATGATTTTGAAGCCCTCGGCAAATC
>JBASXE010000335.1:0-5783 GCA_049276875.1 Roseovarius sp.
GAGGTCTGAATAGGGCTCGCGCCGGTTGCGCTCTTCACGGGCCTGAAGCCGAACCTCCTCGAAATCGGCATAACCTAAACTGCGGAAAAAACGAGCAGTTGTGGCCTTTGAAACGCCGGCGCGTGCAGCCAGTTCCGTGGCGGTGTGCGTTTCGACAAGGCCCTGATTTTGCAAGAGAACCTGCGCTATCTTCCTCTCGCTCGATGTCAGGCGCGACGAACGCTCCTGGATTCTGAGGATCAGTCGTGAGGCCATGGGGCACGATTTCTCTTGACGTTTGGAACTCTTGTTTCATGGTTGTGAAACAATGAAACACACGAAATGGACACCATGTCGACCTCCAAGACAATCCGCGAAAAGATATGGACGAAACTGAAGGACGTGGCGAGACCGGACACCCGCTTCCACATGAACTTTGCAGAGGTCATCCCAGATTTCGAAGGGTCCGAAGCAGCTACGGAACGCGTCGTGCAGGACCAGGCCTATGCCGACAGCCGCTTTGCCTTTATTACGCCCGACAACTGCCTAGCCGACCTGCGGCGTCGGATGATCGAGGCCGGCAAGCCATTCGTGATGTCGACCTACGGGATTTACCGCGGGTTCCTTTACCTGGATCCCGCAACAGTGCCTGAAGGCGCAGCACTCTATGCCTCTTGGCTGGATGGGATGGAGCATTTCGGCGTGCCGATCACACTGGAGGAGATCGCTCGAAAGGGCCGGTTCGACTACCTAGTGACAGGTGCGTCTGCCGTTTCCGTCAACGGTGTCCGGTTCGGCAAGGGGCACGGCTTCTTCGACCTGGAATGGGGCATGTTCACGGATCTTGGCCTCGTAGATGACGACACGCCGGTCCACGCCGTCGTACATGACGTGCAACTCGTCGAGGACCAGTTGCAGCCCTCGGAGACCGACATTCTCGTTGACACGATATTCACGCCAACGCGCACCCATGTGGTCGAGCGCCGCGCCAAGCGGCCCCGCGGCGTGAAGTGGCCCCTGCTCGAACCCAAGCAGATCGCCGACACACCGCCCCTGCAGGAGCTTCAACGCCTGCAAGGCCTTGCCTGACCCATCGCAACAAGAGGAGCCCTTCCCAATGAGCCTCAGACTGAACCGCCGTCACTTCCTGGGAACTGCTGCCGCAACCGCCGCAGCTGCGTCCATACCTCTGCGCGCCCGCGCTTCTACGCCCTTCACTATGCAAGCCGCATGGATCAACGACGCCGAGTTCGCCGGCTACTTCATCGGCATCGACGAAGGCTACTATGCCGCGGAAGGCCTTGATCTGACCTATCTGTCCGGCGGCCCGGATGTGATCCCGGAAAGCACGATCATCGCGGGCCGCGCCGATCTGGCGCTGACCACGCCCGACACGACAATCAAGGCCATCGTGGAACAGGGCGCGCCCTTCAAGATCATCGGCGCGCAGTATCAGAAGAACCCGATCGGCATCGTCTCGCTGGCGTCCAACCCGATCAACGAGCCCCGCGACTTGATTGGCAAAACGCTGGCTGTGCCGCCGGTGAACGTGATCTCGGTCAACGCCATGCTGGCGCTGAACGGCATCGACCCCGGTCAGGTGAACATCGTGCCCTATGCCTACGACCCGACCCCGCTGATCCGGGGCGAGATCGACGCCAGCCTCGATTTCACGACCAACGTGCCCTACACGATCAGCCAGCAGGGCGTCGAGGCGACCTCCTTTCTGCTCTATGACTTCGGCTTCACAATCTACAACGACACCGTCGTCGTGACCGAGGAAACGCTTACCTCTAAGCGCGCCGAGCTGGTGGCCTGGCTGCGGGCCTCGCGTAAGGGCTGGGAAGCGAACTTCAAGGATCCGAATGGCTGGCCGCCGAAATGGGCCGATACCTGGTTCGCCGGGACGGGCCGGAGCATCGAGAACGAGATCTTCTTCAACAATGCTCAGCAACCTCTGATGGAAAGCCCGGCGGGCTATATGGGCATGACCGAGGAAGGGATTGAGGCAAATCTGCGCGCCCTGGCCGAGGTAGGCATAAAGGGCACCCGCGATATGTTCGACACCACACTGCTTGAGGAGATCTGAGCGTGACCCCGGATGGAATTTCTCTTTCCGGGGTAGGAAAAACCTTTTCGGGGCGGGGCAAGGTGGTCGAGGCTTTGCGCGACATAACCCTGTCCTGCCCCAAAGGCTCGTTCACGGCGATTATTGGCCCTTCGGGATGCGGTAAGTCTACGGTGATGCGTGTCGCACTAGGGCTAGAAACGCCCGATACCGGCGTGGTGCGGATCGCAGGCAAGACCCCGATGGGTGCCGCTAAGGCCGGCGAGACCGGGGTTGCATTCCAAGACGCGGCGCTTCTGCCTTGGCGGAACGTAAGGCGCACTATCGAAGTGCCGCTCGAGGTGCTAGGCCGCCCGATCGCGCAGGCCCGCGACCACATCCAGCACATGATCGAGCTTGTCGGGCTCAAAGGGTTCGAGAACGCGCTGCCCGGCGAATTGTCCGGCGGGATGCGCCAACGGGTCGCCATCGCCCGCGCGCTGGTCACGCATCCGCAGTTCCTGTTCATGGACGAGCCGTTCGGGGCGCTTGACCAGATCCTGCGCCGCCAAATGAATCTCGAGCTGCAACGCATCTGGACCGAGACCGGCTCGACCGCGCTTCTGGTCACCCATGGCATCGACGAGGCCGTCTTTCTGGCCGATCGCGTGGTCGTTATGCACGCGAACCCGGGCCGGATCGTCGATGTGATCGAAGTCGGCTTCGACCGCCCCCGTGCGCCGGGGCTGTTTTCGGACCCGGCCTTTCACCGAGTGTGCGATCATATCGCCGAGGTCTTGCATGGCGGCTGACGCATCGGGCCCGTGGCGCGGATTGCGCAATGCGGCGATCCTTCTCCTGATCTGGGAAATCGTCGGGCGGCTCGATCTGGTGGCGGGGGGCGCGCTGCCGGGCATCTCGGAAATCCTGATCCGGCTCTGGGTCGATTGGGGCGATTATCCCCGCCACATCGGCGCGACGCTCTATGCCTCGTCCATGGGGTTCCTGATCGGTAATGCGCTCGGGATCGGCGCGGGCGTCCTGTTCGCACTTTCGCCCACGGCGCTGAGGCTCTTTCGGGGCGTGAACATCGCGGTCTTCGCCCTGCCCCCCATCGCCATCGCGCCGATCCTTGTCCTGACACTGTCCGGAATGGCCCCCCGGATCGCGCTTGCGGCACTGGGGGTCTATTTCGTCACCATGACGGCCACCGTCATCGGCTTGAGCCAGGCCGACAGCCGCGCGACCGATGTGATCCGCGCCTATGGCGGCACGCGCTGGGACATCTTGCGCCGCGTGCAGTTCCGTGGCGCGCTGCCCTCGATCCTTGCGGGGCTGCGCGTGGCCGCACCCAATGCGGTGCTGGGCGCGATCCTTGCCGAATTCGGCGGCGGCGGGCGCTGGGGGCTCGGGGCTTATCTTCTGGGCTCGCTGGGGCGCGGCGAGCCTGACCGGCTCTGGGGCATCGGATTGGTCGCCACGCTGATCGCGGGCCTGTCCTATGGCCTGTTCGCGCTGCTGGCTGCCCGCACGGTCGGGTCCACACGCGCGGTCACGCTCAACACCGCCGTGCCCGATGCAGCCCCCCGCGCCGGGCACCCCTTGGGCCGCATCGCGCTGACCTTCGGCACGATTGCCCTGCCCTTTCTGGTCTGGTGGGCCTTCATCGAGGCGACCGGCGTGCCGGACCTGATCTCGAAAACGCCGTGGGGCGTGGTCGAATACCTGTTTCTGGACCCGACGGCAGAAAGCGCGCAGACACGGCTTCTGGCGGCCCTGGTCGAGACCCTGCCGATCACCTTCCTTGGCATGGCGGCGGGGCTTGGCTTTGCGTTTCTGCTCGCGATTTCCTCGCGCCTCTTTCCGCGCGCCATCGAGACTTTCATGCCCGTTGCCCTTGTCACGCAAACCATGCCGCTGGTCGCGCTGACGCCGCTTCTGGTGCTGATCCTAGGGCGGGGGCCGTCGCTCACGCTTTGGGTCACGATCTCGGTCACATTCTTCCCGGCCTTCGTGACTCTGGCCCAAGGCCTCGCCCTCGTGCCCCGCAGCGCCGAGGATCTGCCGCGCGCCTATGGCGCCAGTCGCTGGACCGAAATGCGCATGGTCACGATCCCGGCCTCGCTGCCCTATCTCTTCGCTGCAACCCGCCTGACGGTGCCCCGCGCGCTTCTGGGGGTGATGATCGCGGAATGGCTTGCGACGGGAAAAGGCCTTGGCAACCTGCTCAACCAGTCGCGCGGCTTTCTCGATTACGGGATGATCTGGACCGTCGCCGCCGTCTCGGTGTTGCTGTCGGTCCTTTTCTATCAGGCCGTCGTCATCGTCGAACGGCGGGTCTTGCGACGGCTCGGCATGGCAACGGCGGAATGAGGGAACCGATGAGCAACCTGGAGACCCGTATCGCGCAGGGGCGCGGGGATGAAACCGCCGACACCGTTCTACGCGGCGGCGTGGTCTGGGACCTTGTGACCGACACGATGATCCCGGGCGACGTGGCGATCTGTGGTGACATGATCGTGGGGATCGGCGCCGCCTATGAGGGCAAGCGGACCGTCGATGTCACGGACCTGACACTGGTGCCAGGCTTCATCGACACGCATCTGCATATCGAAAGCTCGCTCGTCACACCGTTCGAATTCGACCGCTGCGTGACGCCGCTGGGGGTGACGACCGCAATCTGCGATCCACATGAAATCGCCAACGTGATCGGCCCCGATGGCATCCGCTATTTTCAGGAGGCCAGCCGCCATACCCTGATGGACATTCGCGTGCAGCTGTCGTCCTGCGTTCCCTCGACCGAGATGGAAACCGCCGGCGCCCGGATCGAGGCCGGGGATCTTGTCGCGCTGATGAACCATCCCTCCGCCATCGGGTTGGCGGAATTTATGAATTACCCCGGCGTGATCCACCGCGACCCAGCCGCCATGGACAAGCTGCGCCTGTTCGAAGGGCGCCACATCGATGGCCATTGTCCGCAACTGTCGGGCTGTGACCTGAACGCCTATGTGGCAGCCGGAATCCGCACCGAGCACGAGGCGACCACAGCCATCGAGGCGCTCGAAAAGCTTCAGAAGGGTCTGCGCGTCCTTATCCGCGAAGGGTCGGTGTCCAAGGATCTGCACGCGCTGCAACCGCTGCTGACCAACGTCACCGCCCCCTACATGTGCCTATGCACCGACGACCGGAACCCGCTCGATATCGGCGAAGAGGGGCACCTTAACTTCATGATCGCCGAGTTGATCCGGTTGGGCACGACGCCCCTCGCCGCCTATCGCGCGGCCTCGCTGTCGGGGGCCGAAGCCTTCGGACTGAAGGACCGCGGCCAGATTGCACCGGGCCGCCGCGCCGATATCGTGGCGCTGTCGGATGTGGGCCGTTGCACCGTGGAACGGGTCATTGCGGGCGGCGTCGTCGTCAATGATGCCGCCTTTGCCGTTCGCGGCAGCGTCGCCCCGATCGCGCGCCGGTCCGTGCGCGCGCCGCACCTGACCGCCGCCGATTTCCGCACGCCCGCCAACCGCGATCAGACCGATGTGATCGGCATCCTCGAAGGCAAGATCATCACCGAGCATCTACACGAGACCATTCCTATCGCCGATGGCGACAAACGCCCAGATCCTGCCCGCGATCTGGCCCGCATTGCGGTGGTGGAACGGCACGGAAAGAATGGGAACATCGCGACAGGTTTCGTGCGGGGCTTTGGCCTGCGGGCGGGGGCCATCGCCTCGACGGTCTGTCACGACCACCACAACAT
>JBASXE010000336.1:0-3572 GCA_049276875.1 Roseovarius sp.
GCCCGTGGGCGCCACGATCAGCGCATGGGGGAAGACCTTGGAGCAAATGTAATTGGCGCGGGAGCCGGGCGGCCCCAGCTTGCCGAGGATGAACCCCGTACCGGGCGCCCCGAAGAACCCGTTGGCCTTCATCTCGCGCGCGGTCTGCCAATGGGTCTGGCCAAAGCGTGTCAGAGCGGACCCTGAGAGGGCGAGGCTCAGCATCAGCCCGGCGGCGGCGAAGCTGCCGACGATCAGGTGAATAAGTTGCGCGTCCTCCGGGCGGCGATCGAGGATCGCCAGATAGTTCTGCGCGATATAAGCAAAGTCGATCTCGGCCCCAAACCCGAGATCCTGGTAGGTCAGCACCGCCGAAGCGATGGTATAGCCCATGGCCCCGGTCACCAGCGTTACCAGCAAGACCCCTGTTGCGATCCGCGCCTTTCCCATGGGCGCGCTCAATGGACCTGACCCCGCTCGGTCTCGCCATCCACGTCCGCGGCGCGGTGTTTTTCATATTCGGTGTCGGCAAGATCATCGACCACCTGGCGCAAGGCCTCGGTATTGGCCGTCGCGGCATCCGATTGCAGGTAGACCTTGGCGACATAGAGCCGGTCGAGGCGGTCCTCGAGAACCTTTTCCAGCGCATCGGCATCACCGGATGTGAGCCGCTCGAGTTGGCGAACGTCCAGCACCCGCGCGATCTCGCCGCGAAATGCGTCCCGCTCCGCCTCGGTCTCGAAGGGCGCGGACAACTCCCCCGCCCGCTCATGGTCCAGAACACGCGTAATCTCGTCTGCAAGGCGGTCGGCACGGTCAGACTGCGGCGCAGTTTCACCGCGGGCTGCGAGGAGTGCGGCGCGCGTGCCAGACCCAAGCCCATCGCGCATCTCGGTTTCGCGGCGGACCTGATTGATGGCCTCCGTGTCCCGGATCTCGACGACGGCCGCATAGGTCGCGCCAAGCCCACGGGCGAGGTGGGACGGCATGTCCGGATAGCGCTCCCTGAATTCATCCGTGACAGCATCTGCAACGGGCGTGCGGACGTCGCGTCCCTCCATGATGCGGTCGACCTCGCGGGTGATCTCGCTGGCGCGGGCCGCATCGGTTATGGTCTCCCTGTAGGGTTCAGACCGGTCGATCACATCGCCAGGACGTGCGAGCAGGTCCGGATGCGCCTCGAGATACGTGCGCTGCTCCGTCTCGATCCGACGCTCCGCCCTTGAGACAACCTCCCAGTCCCGGTCCTCCACCTGCTGCGCTGTCAGGCCGTCTGCGCGCATCTCCTGACGGATTGTCCCTTCCATCGCCCGGACCGCGCCCTCATGATAATGGAACCGCTCGCTGACCGGTTCCGCTTCCATGACACCATCCCGGCGCAGCACGGTCTCCCGCTCCAAGAGCGTGCCAAGTTCGACATGCACATCGTTGAGAATGTCGCGCGCCTGTTCCAGATCAGCGCGGCGTTCGAGGTTCAGATCGCGCGCCTCGGCCACTTTGGAGAGATCATTGGCGATCCATTGATGCTCGAGCGCTGCATTTGAGGCGCCCGTCTCGATCCGGGCCACCACTTCCAATGTGCTGATCCCGGTGCCCCGTAGTGCCGCGTCAATGCGCGATCTCAGATCGGGCTCCGCCAGACGCGCGAGCTGGTTGGTGTCGATATTGGCCTCGGAATAGATCCCGCCCTCCGAGGGGGGCTCTGACAGCGTGGATGATCGCAATCCGAGAGGCTGCATGTGCTGGACCTGCGTCTGGATCTCGATGAGACGTTTTTCCAACACGGGACGTTCCGCGTCGGACTTCTCGGCGATCATGCCCTGCACCCGCGCGAGCTTTTCCGCATAGAGGCTTCTGAGATCCTCGAAGCTTTGATCCTCGGCCATATACACATCTCCTGTTCGGTCCACCTGCCCGCCGCGCGCCAACACCTCGCCCGCGCGGAAGAGTGCTGCGGCAATGTCTTCGCGGGCCCCGCGGACCTCGGAGGTCTCCCGGGAGGCCTCCACGGCAAGCGAATGGTAGACGGTTCTGGTGTTGGCGATCTCCGCCAGCGTCTGGGTCAGGTCGGCCCCCACACGTTCCCGCTCGCGGGGCGCGCGACCCTCTTCTTTCGCGGCATAGACCTCGCTGGTGCGGGCCGGGTAATGCACGACGCCGCGATCCACTCGGCGCGTGGCCTCCAGGCGCACACCATACTTTTCCGCCTCCTCGACCATGGCGAGGCGAAAATCATCATAGTTGAAGCGATGATTGCGGCCGAGGAAGAAAAACTCGCCTTCCTGCGAGCGGCGGTTCAGCACCAGATGCGCATGGGGGTGATCGCGGTCCTCATGCACCGCGATGATGTAGTCGAAATGCCCCCTATCAGTCTGGAAGAACCGCTCAGCCACGTCCGTCGCGATGTCGCGCACATCCTCGCCCCGCGTGCCAATGGGGAAGGACATGAGCATATGGGTCGTCTGGCCCAGCTTGGGCTTGAAGCCCGCATCCCACCGTTTGGCAAAGCGCTCGGTCAGGTCCTTGATGTCACCCGCCTCGAGCTTCGCTTTGCCATCCAGGAACCCGCTACTGTCCACGATATGTGTGGACTTGGTGGTGAGGTAATCGAGCTGGTTTGCGAGCTGCGATTTGGTATGCGTACCCCCGCCCCGGATCGCCTTGAAGACCGCTGGGCGATGCCCCGCAGCCGCGCGCACAAGCTGGCTCTGCTTGGCCACGTGCAGCCCTTGCATCGAGCCCCGAACGCGGCTCCAGCCATCCCGGAAGACCTCGCCCGTGACGGCATGGACGGCATCATTCAGCCGCATGCGCAAACTCCCTCAGAGCGGCCGTGGCCTGCAGCTGCATGGCGTCCCGACGGCGGCGCAGGAGCAGATCGATCTCGTCAGCAGAATCCAGGATGAACCGCGCCAGCCCGCGCATCTGCGCGAGGCGCAATTCGGTGAACTCCGAGCCGGCCCCCTGCCCTTGCCGATTGGCCTGCGTCATCTGCTTGGCAATCTGCGCGACCCCATTGCCGACCTCGTGCAGCGAGGCGCGGTAGCGCGCCATCTCGGCCGCCATCTGCGCGTCCGGAACGAACACCCCGCCTGCTGCCTGGATCAGCCGCCGCAGCCCTTCGGCCCGGCTCTCGATTCCGGCCTCGGCCAGCACCTCGTTGAGCGCCGCAAGCTCCGCAGCCGTGACCTTCACACTGACCGCTGAGACCGGAATTGCGACATCCGTCTGGCGCTCGGCATCAGCTTTGAGCGTGTACTGGATCGCCCGCACCGACACGCCAAACCGTTCCGCCAGCACAGATGTCGACACACCTTCCGCAGCCTCGCGAACGATCTCCATGCGGTCCGCATCTGTGAGACGTTTTGAGCGCGACATGCGAAGAAAGACCCCCTATTTCCTGCCACCTTCCACCAAGGCTGCCCCTACCTTACGATAATATACCTAGCTGTCAATTATATACTTACGTCGCATTCAGTCTCAGGCAGCCTTGGTGTCCGCTTCCCCCGCGGCCCGCAGGGACGCGGCTCTGCCGCCCTCACCACCGGGCGACCCACCTGTCCTAGGGGTCCCGTCCACCAGCCCCGCCCGAG
>JBASXE010000337.1:0-4200 GCA_049276875.1 Roseovarius sp.
AGGGTGCTGTGACCGGTGTCTTGCTCACTGGTGGCACGGGCTTTGTCGGTCGCCAGATCCTGAAACGCCTTCTGGCACGCGGGTGTCGTGTGCGGATGACGGTTCGGAACCCGGTCTCGGTGCCTGACGAGGTGGAGCAGGTGGTCGTTGGTGACTTGTTCGCCGCAGAGAGGTTCAAACTGCAAGATCTTTGTGCCGATATCGACGTGGTTTGCCATGCCGCTTGGTACGCGGTGCCGGGCAAGTATCTGACAGCGGCAGAGAATGTGGACTGTCTGTCAGGTAGTCTCGCTCTTGGCCAGGCGGCCATCGCTGCAGGCGTGCGGAGATTTGTCGGTGTCGGGACTTGCTTCGAATACGACTTGAATGGTGGATATCTGCGCACTGACACAACGCTCGCGCCTGCCACGCTTTACGGGGCCTGCAAGGCGTCGGTCTACATGGCGTTGTCCAAGCTGATGGAACGGGAAGGGCGGTCTTTTGCGTGGTGCCGGCTGTTCTACCTGTACGGTGAGGGCGAGGATGCGCGACGTTTGGTGCCATATATCCGGTCGCGACTTGCTGCGGGCGAGCCTGCGGAGCTGACGAGCGGTACGCAGATCCGGGACTATCTGGACGTCGAAGATGCTGGCCGAATGATCGCGGATGCAGCACTTGGGCCAGCAGAAGGCGCGCTTAACATCTGTTCGGGTCGGCCCGTGGCCGTGGCGGACATTGCCAGGCGCATCGCGGATGAATTCGGGCGTGAAGACCTTATCAGGCTTGGTGCGCGCCGGGACAGCCCTGGTGATCCACCCTGCGTTTTTGGAGAGCCGAGTGTGGCTCTATCCGGCTAGTTTACCTCTCTCCTTTCGCGACGGACTTCTATGTCCAGCAATTAAGGCAATCGACCTCGCTATCTGTTCGAGGCTTATCTCAAGGAATGACAATGACTGAATTCGAACAGGAAGTGCGGCTCCGGTTGCAAGAGATCGCGCTTGATAAAGACTTGTCCACAAAGGCCGGACAGTTTCTTGAGCACTCGGTTACGAGCAAATATTCCTATAACTGGTTCTGGCTTGGCCGACCCATTATCCAGTATCCGCAGGATATCTGTGCGATGCAGGAACTGATTTGGCAGATAAAACCTGATGTCATCGTCGAAACGGGTATCGCGCATGGCGGATCGCTGATCCTGTCGGCGTCGTTGCTGGCGATGCTCGATCTGTGCGACGCCACAACCTCAGGCGAAATGCTCGATCCTTCCAGACCCAAGCGGAAGGTCATAGGTGTCGATATTGACATACGGTCGCACAATAGGGCGGCAATTGAGGCGCATCCGATGGCGAACCGGATCACGATGATCCAAGGGTCGTCCATCGATCCCGTCGTCGTGGAGCAGGTGAAGGAGGAAGTGGCAGGAGCCAAGACTGTTCTAGTTTGCCTCGACAGCAATCATACGCATGACCATGTGCTTTCTGAGTTGCAGCAATATGCGCCGCTGGTGTCTGTGGGCAGTTACTGCGTCGTTTTCGATACCCTGATTGAAAACATGCCGCAGGATATGTACCCCGACCGTCCCTGGGGGCCCGGCGACAATGCGATGACGGCGGTGGATGCCTATTTGAAGGAGCAAACCGGCTTCGAGATCGATGAGCTGATGGACGCGAAGTTACAGATCAGCGTGGCGCCGCGTGGCTATCTGAAGCGGGTGGGTTGAGCGACGCAGAGAAAGATCGAGATGCTGCCTAACCGAAATCTGATCGCGAATATCCTTGGGCAGTCTTGGGTGGCCTTCGTAGGTCTTGCCTTTGTGCCGGTTTATATTGATCGGCTCGGAGTAGAGGCCTATGGCTTGATAGGCTTTTACATCCTCCTTCAGGTCTGGTTTTCAGTTCTAGACCTTGGGATGTCTACAACAACAAACCGTGAAATGTCGCGGGCCCGAGCCGGCGTCATTGGACCGGATGCGGTCGGAGATCTCTTGCGGAGTCTCGAGATCGTGGTCATTGTGATTGCCAGCTGTGTTGCTCTGGGTTTGTTCGTTTCAGCAGAGCCGATTGCACGATACTGGCTCGAGCTGGAAGCACTGTCTCTGCACAATGTGATCGGCGCACTTCAAGCGATCGCTTTTGTCGTCGCTTCACGATTTTGTGAGGGCCTGTATCGCGGCGCGCTATTTGGCCTAGAGCGCCAAGTATTCTATAATCTAGCTTTTGCTGGACTTTCTACGTTACGTTACAGTGGTGCGGCGTTGATCGTGATAGTGCTGCCGTCGATCGAAGCGTTCTTTCTTTGGCAGGCAGGGGTGTCGATGGCTAGCGTTGCCGTCTTTGCAATTGCAACACATGTGACCCGCCCGCGAGCAGAACGTCGCCCGCGCTTTTCTGCTGCCGCAGTGCAGTCTATCGGCGGCTTCGCAGGCGGCCTATCGTTGACCACGCTCATAGCCCTCGTCTTTACCCAGATCGACAAGGTGATGCTGTCGCGAATGGTAGATCTTGAGAGCTTCGGTCTTTACATGATCGCCTTCACTTTGGCGGGTGTATTCGCAATGATGACAGTGCCGATTTCTTCTTCGTTCTTCCCGCGGCTCACCGTCGCCACGGCTACGGGCGATCGGAAAGCCGAGCGCTATCTTTTTCATGCCGGTGCCCAGTTAGTGGCCATCTTCGCGTGCCCCCTACTGGCCGTTATGTTAATCGCGGGTGAACCTCTGGTGCATGCCTGGACGGGTGACGCACAACTCGCCCAAGAAGTTTCAAGTGTTCTTGCGTTACTGGCTGTCGGCGGTTTTTGCAATGCGATGCTCCAGATCCCCTATATGCTACAGCTATCGCATGGATGGACGACGCTTTCTGTCCGGATCAATTTTCTGGCAGCCCTGCTCCTTATTCCCTCAGTTTATCTTGGGGTCAGCGCATTTGGGATTGTCGGTGCAGCAGTAGCATGGGCAGGGGTGAACCTCATTGTATTCGCCCTTGGCACGATTGCTATGCATCGACGGCTGCTTCCTGACGAGCGCATGCTATTTTTGTGGGATGCCGTTGCCATTCCGCTTTTTGCGAGTGGCTCAGTAGTCGGAGCGTTCACGCTTTTCATGCCTGACGAGATCACACGTATCGGCGGTGGCCTCTTGGTTCTAGCGGCTTTATGCGCGGCGTTTTTGTCAACCATTATCGCCACCCCGATCGGTCGCGTGGGAGTACGCCATATATTGGCGGTTATACGCTTGCGTGTCGTTTCCAAACCTCGGAGTACTTTGTGACAAACATGCCTACCTTCACCATCCTGCTACCGGCGAAAGGGCGCCCAGAACTGGTGGTGGACGCAATCACCAGCATAATCGGGCAGACCTTTGGGGACTTTGAGGTAATTTTTTCAAACAATGGCGCCGACCCACTCGTGCGTGAAGCCATTCGGCCGTTTCTTCATGACCCAAGGGTACGATATTTTGAGCAGCCTCGCGTCCTTCCCATGCCGGAGCATTGGGAGACAATTTCGCTTCATTCGCGAGGGCGCTACCAGATTGTCGTTCCTGACCGCTCTCTCTTGTGCCATGACGCCCTCGAAAAGATCGCCGCCTTACATGCGACTGGCACAGATGAGGCGAAAATCGTTAGCTGGACATGGGACCTTTATCATGTGCGCTCGCGTATGTTGGAGTCAATTGGCGGTGTAAGGGGAGAGAGTGTCATCCTCGATTCTGATATTGTGGCGCTCAGTTGGCTATCGACCGATAACATTTATCCAACGGCACTACCACGCGGATTGAACTCTAGTGTTTCGACGTCGATCGTGGAGGAAATACGTGGGCGCATCGGTTGCGCTTTCGCAACGCTGAACCCAGATTTCACGTTTGCTTACTGTTGCTTAATGACCAGACCTAGGTTCATACATCTGCCCCAGGCGCTCAGCATTTCTCAAGGGCTGGACGTTAGCAACGGGGGAAACGCATATCGCAGTGACGCGACTGCCTATCTCTCTACTCTCGGTCTAAAGAAGGCCATTCGTCATTCTCCCATTGATGCGCCCCTAGTGGAGAACATTATCGCGGAAGATTTCTTCGCCGCCTGCCATCGATTCGACCGGCTGGATCTTATAGAGCGTATTGATCGATCGGCTTTTTATGTAAAGTGTCTCGAAGAGTGGCAGGTGAAATGCGAGGCCAGCATCCTCACTCCGTCCACCCTAGTAGAACTACGCCAAGCAATCCAGAGC
>JBASXE010000338.1:0-11532 GCA_049276875.1 Roseovarius sp.
GTGCGGCGCACTTCGACACCTGTGGGGTTGTTGTTCCCAGTGGTGTGGAAGGCCCAGATATGCACAGCGACCAGCGCGGCGATTACGAAAGGCAGCAGATAGTGCAGGCTGAAGAAGCGGTTCAGCGTAGCGTTATCAACCGCAGGTCCGCCCAGAAGCCATGTCTGGATCGCCTCACCAATGAAGGGGATGGCGCCAAAGAGGCCGGTGATCACGGTCGCGCCCCAGAAGGACATTTGACCCCAAGGAAGAACGTAGCCCATGAAGGCCGTGCCCATCATCAACAGATAGATCAGC
Source organism: Roseovarius sp. (assembly GCA_049276875.1). Lineage (GTDB taxonomy): Bacteria > Pseudomonadota > Alphaproteobacteria > Rhodobacterales > Rhodobacteraceae > Roseovarius. The sequence continues at coordinate 298 of JBASXE010000338.1, forward strand.
ATGCCGATGATCCATGTGATCTCGCGCGGTGATTTGTAGGAGCCATAGTACAGGCCCCGGAAAATATGCGCATAAACCGCCACAAAGAACAGCGAGGCGCCATTCTGGTGCAGATAGCGCAGGAAATGCCCGCCATTCACGTTGCGCATGATATGCTCAACCGAGGCAAATGCGTAATCCACATGCGGGGTGTAGTGCATTGCCAGAACAACGCCGGTGATGATTTGCAGCGCAAGACAGAAGGTCAGGACGATGCCCCAGATCCACATCCAGTTGAGGTTCTTGGGCGTGGGCAACATCAGTGTGTCATATGCCAGCCCGACAATCGGAAGGCGGCGATAAAGCCACTTTTCGCCGCCTGACTTTGGCTCGTAAGAATCGTGTGGAATTCCACCCATTATCTCTGTCCTTATCCCAATTTGATCGTCGTCGCGTCGACGAATACGGCCGGGGGAACCGGCAGGTTTTCGGGGGCGGGGCCTTTGCGGATCCGCCCTGCTGTATCATAGTGCGATCCGTGGCAGGGGCAAAACCACCCGCCGAACTCGCCAGCGCCGTCACCGAGCGGGACGCACCCGAAATGTGTGCAAACGCCCATCATGACAAGCCACTCTTCCGCGCCATCCTCGGAACCTTCCGCCGGAACCATCGTGCGGTTGATGTCCTCAGCCGACATGCCGTCCTCGAGATTGGCGTTGCGCGCAAAGGGATCTGGCAGGGTCGAGACGTCGACGGAATTCGCATCATCAATCTCTGCCTGGGTGCGGCGGCGGATAAACACAGGCTTGCCCAGCCACTTCACAGCAATCTGCGTGCCGGGCTCGACACCGCTGATATCAACGCGGATCGTGCTCAGAGCCTGAACATCCGCTGATGGATTCATTTGGTTCACGAGAGGCCAGACAGCCGCCCCGGTTGCTACGGCGCCAGCGCCTGCAGTGGCATAATAGAGGAAATCCCTCCGGGTGCCTTCGTTGTCATCTGCGTGGGACACGAGATCTACTCCATTTCACGGGGGTCATCAGAGACCCCGGTCGCAATTGATTTCGGACTCGCTCTACGCTCAGAGCCCTAACAAGCGGTTATTTAGCGGGCGTTGGGTGATGCGTCCAGTCAACAATGCAGAAGAAGTGGCAAGGGCGCGGTTGTGTCGCGCTTGAGCCGGGGGTGGGGCGCGTGTAAGGACATCCCAGCACATGACCCAATTCGAAAGAGCCCCTGACATGTTGAAATCCTTGAAAATAGCTGCTGCCGCCCTCCTGATGAGCGCAGCCCCCGCCGCTGCCGAGTTCGAATTGAGCCTCTATCTCGGCATCCAGAGCGTCGATGACAGCCGCGCGTCGGGCACACTTCCGGGTGGTGCGGCCTTCAGCCGCAATGTTGCGTGGGAGGGTAATCCCCTTGAGAATCCCTATTACTACGGGGGCCGGATCACATGGTGGACGCAAAATGACATCGGCTTCGGCCTGGAAGGCACCCATGCCAAGGCCTATGCACCCGCAGCGGCGCGCGCCGCCCTCGGCGTAGACCGCCTTGAGCTCTCGGATGGGCACAACATCATCACCGCCAACGTGATGAAGCGCTGGCCCACGGCCTTTGGCGCGCCCCGCTGGACGCCTTACGTGGGCGGCGGCCTCGGTATCGCCATGCCACATGTTGATATTCAGGTCACCGGCGCTGGCGGACGGACCTATGATTACGAGCAGACGGGCATCGCTCTGCGTGGCATAGCCGGCATGAAATACGCCCTGAACGACCGCTGGTCGCTCTTTGGGGAGTATCAGGCTACCTGGTCCGACAATGACATCACCATCGACGCCGATCCAACCGTCCCCGGCCAGACCGATGGCAAGCTGCGCACGGAGCTCGTCACCCACGCAGTAAACATCGGGGTCAGCTATAACTTCTGACCTTTGGGCTTGGGTTGAATAGGAAAAGGCGCTCTCAGGTGGGGGCGCCTTTTTTGTGTGGTGTGGGTCGCATATAAAACTGCCAAACTTCGAAAGTAGTAAAAAATATCTGACGAATTCACTGATGCCCGTTGGGACAAGCATACGGAGCGGCAGATTGCTGCCGCCAAAGGTGGTGTGCTGGCGATCACGCTTCTTAACTCTGGCTCGTGGCTTGCTCTTCTTTCACAAGTCGGCAACTTAGACGGGTATAATACCGGGGGGGCCCGTCCTCGCATGGGGCAGCGGCGCTTTGCTGGGCACCCTGATATGGTTCTTTATCTATCGCGGCACCGTGTTGCAGCATAAGCATGACGTTGATCATCAGAATGAGAAAATCGAAGCCAAGCGGGATAACAACGCCAGAATTAGAGTCTGAGTGGCCATTGCTTCCCTAATTTGTTTCAGCGCGGGTATGGTTATGCTCTCATATGCCTTGATATGAACGGGCAAATAACGAGCTAAACAAAGCAAAGCGCCGCAGATCGGCCTGCGATCAAGCAGCCCTGATCCAGCCCATGACACCGCCACGCCACGTCAAGCCGCCGTGAGTTGCCCGCCATCGATCCCGCTTATCCGCGCAGGCACGATCCGGCCCTCGGACTGCGGCCTGGCAAAACGCACTTCGGTGAACTGCTCAGTCCTGCCCATATGGGGGTTTTCCATCAGCACATTATGCTGCGTGCCGACCTGCTCCGCGAGGTGCCGTGTCACCTGGGCGTCGCCCAGCGCCCGGAGCCGCGCCGCCCGTTCCTTGATCGCGGTGCCATGCACTTGCGGCATCCGCGCGGCGGGCGTGCCGGGGCGGGGGCTGTAGGGGAAGACATGCAGCCATGTGAGACCACAGTCCTCGACCAACGCCAGTGAATTCTCGAACTGCGCCTCCGTCTCAGTAGGAAAGCCTGCGATGATATCCGCGCCGAACGTCATCTCGGGGCGCAGTTTGCGCGCCTCTTGCGCAAAGCGGATTGCATCACCCCGCAAATGCCGCCGCTTCATCCGTTTGAGGATCAGATCATCGCCGTGCTGAAGGCTGAGATGCAGATGCGGCATCAGGCGCGCTTCGGTCGCGATGGCCTGCATGAGGTTTTCATCCACCTCGATCGAATCAATCGAGCTGATGCGCAGACGGGGCACATCCGTAAGCTTCAGGATACGCATCACCAGATCGCCCAAGCGCGGCCCGGACGGCAGGTCCGCGCCCCATGAGGTGAGGTCCACCCCGGTCAGCACCACCTCATTATAGCCGCGCTGTACAAGCCGATTGATCTGGTCCACCACCACGCCTGCCGGCACCGAGCGCGAATTGCCCCGCCCATAGGGGATGATGCAAAACGTGCAGCGATGATCGCAGCCGTTCTGGACCTGCACGTAAGCACGGCTGCGCGTGCCAAACCCGTCGATCAGGTGTCCTGCGGTCTCGGTCACGGACATGATATCGTCAACCTGCACCGGCTCTGTCCCGAAATCGCCCGCAAGGCCCGCCCATGTGCTGGGCTGCATCTTCTCGGTATTGCCGATCACCGCGTCCACCTCGTCCATAGCGGCGAATGTCTCGGGCTCGGTCTGCGCGGCGCAGCCTGTCACGATGAGACGCGCACCGGGATGGGCGCGGCGCAGCTTGCGTATCTCCTGACGGGCCTTGCGCACGGCCTCGGCGGTCACAGCACAGGTGTTGATCACCACGGCGTTCTCGAGACCCGCCTGCGCGCTCAGCTCCTTCATCGCCTCGGTCTCATAGGCGTTGAGGCGGCAGCCGTGATTGGCAAAGATAGGCGCGCTCATGCGAGGCTCTCCATGAATTGCTCCAAGAATTGCCGCGTCAGCGTGCCGGAGGCCACATGCATCGTCGGCCCGGTCATCCAGACGCCATCCTCGCGCCAATCCACATGCAATGTCCCGCCATCGAGATCAATGCGCACAGCGCGCCCTGTAAGCCCCCGCCGAACTGCGGCCACAGCCACCGCGCAGGAAGACGAACCAGAGGCCAGCGTCAGGCCCACGCCCCGCTCCCAGACCCGCATGCGCAGGTGATCCGGGCCAACGAGGTGTGCGACCTGCACATTGGTGCGCTCAGGATAAAGCGGATGATGCTCATAGCGCGGCCCGAATGTCTCAAGGGGAATGGCCTCGGCATCGTCCACGAAAAACGTGCAATGCGGATTGCCCATACCCGTGGCCGTGGGCGCGCCCTCGATGGGCAATTCAAGCGTGTCCATTTCCTCAGCCAGCGGAATGTCGCGCCACTCAAGCTGCGGAGCGCCCATGTTGACGGAGGTCATCCCCCCGCCCGCGTCGCGCGCGAAAAGATCACCGCGCGCAGTGGTCAGATGAAGCGCGCTCTGCCCGCTTTCATCCATAAGATGCCGGGCGATACAGCGCGTGGCATTGCCGCAGGCCGCCGAGAGGCTGCCATCGCTGTTGTAAAACGTCAGATGCGCGTCGCCCGCACCCTCGGTAATGACGGCCAATTGATCAAATCCTATGCCGCGATGCCGATCGCCCAAGGCACGGGCCAAGGAGGCGCTTATCTCCAGCCCATCCAGCACGCTGCCTTCGCGCGCATCCAGCACGACAAAGTCGTTGCCCAGCCCATGCATCTTCATGAAAGGCCATTCTATATCGCGCGCGTCCATCATCCTGCGGCATATAGACGGGGCGCCGGGACGAATCCAGCATCCTCACGGAATATAACTCAATTCAGGGGTTGACCCTCCCCGGTACTCTTTCTAGATACCCGGTCTAGTGGGCCCTTAGCTCAGTTGGTAGAGCAACTGACTTTTAATCAGTAGGTCGTTGGTTCGAACCCAACAGGGCTCACCACTTTTTCCCTAGAAATATCAATCCGCTGTGCTCCCGTCCATCAAGGGTGGAGGGCGGATTCAATTCCGAGACCGCACGAGGATCACGGGCCCCGAGCCAAGGCAGTCATGTTGATTAGGCTGTGTCAAAGCAGGTATTTCGCAGAGCATCCTTTACCCAGCTCAAATTTGCCCGCACTCTGATCCTATTGCGGCCTGCCCGGCTTTTCCAAAACCTTGAGTGATCTTGCGATGCAAAGATCACAGCCGAGCATGGACAGGCGCCTGCCAGGCATAAAACAAGGAGCGACCTGCATGAACAGTGCGGTGGATGAGCTGAAGGCCAATGTGTCTCTTCCCTTTGAACAGGCACGCGCAATGCCGCCATCTGTCTACACGTCCGAGGATTTTCTGGAGCGTGAGCTGAGCAAGATCTTCGCCAAGGACTGGTTCTGCGTTGGTCGCGCCTCGGCGATGGCGTCCTGCGGTGACTATGTGACGCTGGAGCTTGCGAGCCAGCCGATCATCGTGCTGCGCGACGTGCAGGGCGCACTCAAAGCCATGTCAAATGTTTGCCGGCATCGTATGTCGACCCTGCTGGAGGGGCGCGGCAACACGCGCAGCATCGTTTGTCCCTATCACGCATGGACCTACAATCTGGACGGCACCCTGCGAGGCGCGCCTGCGATGACGCAAAACGAGGGCTTTTGCAAATCCGACTACAAGCTGCCCGATATTCGCTGTGAGGAGTGGCTGGGCTGGGTGTTCGTCTCGCTGAACCCCGACGCGCCGAAAGTGTCTGAACAACTTTCAAAAGTCGAAGATCTGGTCGGTGATTACGATATGTCCGCTTACACGGAGACTTTTTTTGAAACCCATCTCTGGGACACAAATTGGAAGGTCTTGGCCGAAAATTTCATGGAAAGCTATCATCTGCCGGTTTGCCATGCGGGCACCATCGGTGGTCTGTCCAAACTGGAGGAGATGATCTGCCCACCCGGTGAGGACGCCTTCAACTACCACACGATCCTGAAGGATCACTCGTTGCGAATCGCCATGGCGCATCCCAGCAACACACGCATGCAAGGAGATCGTCGCCGCACGACCTATCTGCTGGCCATATATCCCAGCCTTCTGATCACGCTCACGCCCGGATATTTCTGGTATCTGACGTTGCATCCAAACGGCGTGGGGCAAGTGCGGATCGGGTTTGGCGGCGGCATGTCGGATGATTACGCAGGCGACCCTGACGCGAAGGCAAATTTCGAGCAACTGAAGGCGCTGTTGGATGACGTGAATGTCGAAGACAAAGGCTGCACTGAAAAAGTGTATCGCGGCCTCTGCTCGGCTGCCGCAGCACCCGGTCACCTCTCACATCTTGAGCGACCCAACTATGATTTCGCCCACTACATCAACGCGCGGGTTCAAAGCGCCGACTGACAGGATTAGACCATTGGCCCATACACGCATCCGCAAGTTCAACACCAAAGACACCTACCCCGAACAAAACCTCGACAACGATCTGTGTCAGGCCGTGGTGACCCGCGGCGGGCGTATTGTCTGGCTGCGCGGGCAATGCCCGCAAAATCTCGACGATGCCAAGAATATCGACAGCCACGATCCGGTGGAGCAGACCCATAAGGTGATGCAGAACATCAAGCAGTTGATCGAAGAAGCGGGCGGCGAAATGGCGCATCTGGTCAAGGTCGTCGTCTACATCACCGATGTGCGGCACCGCGAAGCGATTTACCGCACCATGGGCGAATATATCAAGGACGTGCATCCGGTTTCGACGGGTCTGGTGGTGCAGGCTCTGGCGCGGCCTGAATGGTTGGTGGAGATTGACGGCACGGCGGTGATCCCGGAATGACATTCTCGCTGGTCGCCCGCTGCGCCGAGACGGGCATGTTCGGTATCGCCATCTCGTCGTCGTCCCCCGCTGTGGCCGCGCGCTGCGCCTATACCCGCGCGGGCGTGGGGGCTGTGGTCAGCCAGAACATCACCGACCCGCGTCTGGGCCCCTTGGCGCTGGACCTCATGCAAGCGGGCAAAAGCGCGCCCGAGGCCGTAGGCACAGTGCAGACAGAGGCACAATTCATCGACTACCGCCAGGTTCTGGCAATCGATGCCCGCGGCAGAACGGCCATCCATTCGGGTGCAAAATCTCTGGGTATCTGGACCGATGCGGCGGGTCTTAACGTGATCTCGGCAGGCAATCTTCTGGCCAATCCAGACGTGCCACAGGCGATCGTGCACGGGTTTGAGCGCAGCAAAGGCCATTTGGGCGACCGCCTGATTGCCGCCATGCGGGCCGGCCTTGGCGCAGGCGGTGAGGCGGGGCCCGTCCATTCGGCGGGGATGCAGATCTGCGACAAAGTCAGCTGGCCCGTGGCCGATCTGCGGTGCGACTGGACCACAGATTGTCCCATTGAGGCTGTGGCCGCCGCTTGGGAGGTCTACAAACCACAATTGGAGGCCTACGTTCAACGGGCGCTCGATCCGAGCGTCGCACCATCATATGGAGTGCCCGGGGATGAATAATCCGGCTTCAAGCACCACAAAACTCAGCGATTTGCGCGGTATTCTGGCGCAATGTGCGTCGGCACCGGCAGATGCTCCTTGGTCCCTGCCCGGCCAATCCTATCTTGATCCAAGCCTCTTTCAGCACGAATGTGACACCCTGTTGCGGGCCAACTGGCATTGCGTCGGGCGGGTGGATGAGCTGGTGCAAACGGGTGACTACCTCACCTTGAATTTGCTGGGAGAGCCCCTGCTCGTCGTGCGCGATGGGAGCAAAATCAAGGCCTTCTCCAACGTCTGTCGTCATCGCGGCATGCCGCTGGCGGAGGGTCATGGAAACGCCAATCGGTTCGTCTGCCGCTATCACGCATGGGCTTATGGAACCGATGGCGCGCTGTTGCGTGCGCCCCGGATGAAAAACGCAGGGTTTGATCCCAAGACGTGCAAACTTGGCACTTTCCATTGCACCAAGCGGTTCGGCTTCATCTACGTCTGTCTTGCCGATACGGCCCCAGATATTGACACGGAACTAAGCGGTCTGGGCGATGTGATCGCGCGCTACCAGCCTGAGGATTACAGGATCGTCCATTCCGCCAGCGAAGTATGGCAGTGCAACTGGAAAGCCCTCGTCGAGAACTTCATGGAAGGCTACCATCTCTCCGTTGTGCACCCGCAAACCTTGCACGGCTACACCCCAACGGGCCTCAGCCGCAAAGGACCCAATGGCGTGGGCTTCACCAGCTATTACGCAAACTACCCTGACAACATCCCGGCCCGCGGCGAAGGCGCACCCGGACTGGACAAGGAGTCAAAGCACCGCTCCACCCTTTTCGCCGCCTTCCCCTGTCAGGTAGCGAGCGTTGCCGCGTCCCTTTTGGTGTCGCTCAACATCCGTCCACTCACGCCCACATCTATCGAGGTGCACTGGACCATGTCGGTCTTTGGTGACTCGCTGGACGGGGACACGATTGATCAACGCATTGCGCTTTGGGAGGACGTGAACCGCGAAGACCGCGAAAAGCTGGAGGCGATGCAGGGGGCGCTCGGCTCCGTCCATGCGACGGGCGGGCCGCTGGCAGGTGAGGATTATGAGGGCACGGTGCGGGACTTTCTCGTTTGGCTGGCCCGGCAGGACGCAAAGCGCGCATAACGTAATCTCTGCGCGAACGCCCGAGGCGCTTTTCGCGCAGGCCGCTTGATTTGCGGCCAAAGGCGCGCAATGGATAGAAATGGCTTTGCGGTTCACCCTCAGACAGCTGGAATACCTCGTCGCGGTGGGCGACGCGGGCACCATTTCGCTGGCGTCACAGCGGCTCAACGTCTCATCACCCTCCATCTCGACCGCGATCAATCAACTCGAAGGCCATTTCGGCATTCAGCTCTTCGTGCGCCATCACGCACAGGGCCTGTCGCTCACTCCCGGCGGCAGACGCGTCTTCAACGAGGCCAAGCGCATCTTGGGCGACGCCGCAGCGCTCAACGATCTGGCCAAGGATATCACCGAACGCCCGCGCGGCCCCATATCAATGGGCGCGCTCACAACCATCGCGCCGCTGGTCAGTGCGCAGTTCCGACGCTCGTTCGAGCAGGCCTACCCGGATGCGGATGTAAGCCTGCATATGGGCGATCAGGTCGAGCTTTTGCGAATGTTGGGCCGCGCGGAAATAGACGTGGCGATCACCTATGACATTGAGGTGCCGATGGATGTCCATTTCGAAAAACTCATCTCGCTGGCGGCGCATGTGATGCTGCCCCTCAATCACCCGATGGCGGGACAAGCGGATGTCTCGCTCAAGGCGCTGGAGGCCGAGCCGATGGTTCTGCTCGATCTGCCCCTTAGCCGGGAGTATTTCATGGCCACGTTTCAGTCGGTCAAGATCCGTCCCAACATCACAGAACGCACCAAGGACCTCTCGGTCGTGCGCAGTCTGGTCGCCAACGGCTTTGGCTATAGTTTGGTGAATATCGGCGTAAAAAATACGCGTGCACCCGATGGTTTAGGCTTGGCGATCCTGCCCATTCGCGAGGACGTGAAGCCCGTTACTCTGGGGCTGGCCACCAAACAAACCAATCAGAAATCCGGCATCGTCTCTGCCTTTTTCGATCACGTGCGCGACCGGATTCGCGCCGAGGGCGTGCTGCAAACCTGAACCGCGCTCAGAGCCCCACCGCCAGACGTTTTAGCAATCCATCGAGCATTGCATCGCACGCGGTGAGTTGCGCAAGGCTGATAAACTCATCCGGCTTGTGTCCCTGCGCCATTGACCCTGGCCCACAAACGACCGTGGGCAAACCCAAACGCGATGAAAAAAGCCCCCCCTCGGTGCCAAAAGCCACTTTGATGATGGCATGAGTCTCCGGCAATGACTGCACGAACCGCACCACATCACTGTCAGGATCGGTGCCAAGCGGCGGATAGCTGTTCGTGATTTCAATCACGATATCTGCGTCCGGGAACCTCTTGCGAAGCTGGCCCAGATATTGGTCTCGCTGCGCGTTGATGCGCGCCAATACGGCCTGCGGGTCATCCTCGGAAAGGTTGCGTATCTCGAACGCAAACACCGCCTTTTCTGGCACGATATTGAGCGCAATCCCACCTTCGATCTGTCCGACATGCAGGGTCGTGTAGGGGATATCATAGGCGCTGTCTCGGGCACCATCCGCCGCAAATTCGGCCTGAATATCCCGAATAACGCCGATCATATCACAAGCCATGTGGATCGCGTTGAGCGCCTCGGGAGCAAGCGCTGAATGTCCCACAACCCCGGTCGCGGTGACGCGCGCCGCCGTTTTGCCCTTGTGGCCCGTGGCCACTTTCATTGATGTAGGCTCGCCCACAATGCACAACTGCGGGCGGAACGGTGCCGCCGCCAACATATCGATCAAAGAGCGCACGCCGACGCAGCCAATCTCCTCATCATAAGACAGCGCGACATGCAGCGGCGTCACCAGATCCATCTGACCCGCCCGCAGCGCAGCCCCCAGCGCGCAGGCCACAAAACCCTTCATATCCGCCGTGCCGCGCCCAAAAAGCTTGCCATCCGCTTGCGTCATCTCGAACGGCGGGACGGTCCAGTTTTGCCCTGTGACCGGCACCACATCCGTATGGCCAGACAGCAAGACACCGGGGCGATCCAACGGCCCGATCGTTGCATAGAGGTTCGCCTTCTTGCCCGATGCATCCTTGATCAGAGTGACCTCCCCCCCCGCCCCACGCAAAAGATCGGCACAATAAGTGATCAGGGCGAGGTTCGGATCAACGCTGACTGTCGGATATGCGATGAGGTCGCGCAGCAGGTCAGGTGAGGTCATCAAACAGCCATATCCATCCTGCGCTGCGTCGCGATATGCGCGCCCAGATATTCTGCATCGAGCCAGACCCCCCAGATAAACGAGGAACCGCGCATCGACAGCCACGGTAGGCCAAGGAAATAGACACCCGGTTCCGACGAGACGCCCTTCTCATGGTTCGGTTTTCCCTGGGCATCGAAGGCATCCACCTTCAGCCAGTCAAAATTCTGCTCAAACCCCGTGGCCCAGATGATCGTGGTGATCCCGGCCTTGGCCAGATCAAGCTCAAGGATAGGATTTCTCACGCAGTCCGGCTTCGGCCCAATTTCGCGCGCCTCAGGTTCTTCCGGGAAATCAAGGCCTTCGCAGGCAATATACGCGTCCGCCTCATCCAACATCAAAAGATAGTCTTCATCACCTTTCGCAATATTCTCAGCCAGATCGGGGGCAAAGCGCAGCACGCCGTTCTCAAAGCTCTGCGTGATCCCCACCAGTGACATTCCGTTGGCCGCAAAACGTCTGAAATCCACCGTATTCCCACCATTCGCACCGCTGACGGCAATGGTGACATGCTCGGCGCCCGCGGGCGGGGCTTTCAGCTGCCACCGGCCCAAAGCACCGTGCCACCAGACGAAATCCTTGCCACGATAGCTGCGCGCGGGACGCCCATGACG
>JBASXE010000339.1:0-2426 GCA_049276875.1 Roseovarius sp.
CCTGGGCAAGATGCCCATCGTGGTCGAAAGCATCGAGACCCTGCGCACCGATCGCGGTCACCTCGCTGTGGTCACCCAAACCATCCCTGCCCTCGATGAAATCTATGGCGAGAACACCCGCCGCGCCTTGCAGGGCAACGCGGGCGTGAAACTCTATCTCACGCCCTCGGATGAAAAAACCGTCGAGGAGCTGAGCAAGGCGGTCGGCAAGACCACGAAGACCGTGGTCACGCGGTCTCAGTCCATCGGCAAGAACCCCTTCGAGGGCCGCAGCCAATCTACCCGGACCGAAGAAAGCTCTTTGTTGCCCGAAGATGAAGCGCGCCGTCTGCCGCTCGATGAAATCGTCATGGTCATCGATGCGCAAATGCCGGTCCGTGCAAAGCGGATCCAATATTTTGATGATCGGCTGTTCAAGGCGATCCACGCGGCACAGACGGGCGAGTTGCCGTTTCCGAAGCCGGGGGGAGGCGGGGCGCAGGGCACGCTTCCGCTGAGTGTGCGCGCCATGCCGATGACGCCGCCTGCGAACGGACCAAGTGGACCTGACGCCGTCGTGGAAAACTCAGTTCAGGCTTCTGGTGGTCAACTGTCACGGCAAACTGACGGCGTTCCAAAGAAAACCGCGCCCGTCGTTCAAGCCGTCATCGCCGAGGAACAGCGCCAGATGGAAATGGATTTTGGAAGCCAGGGCGAAAATGCCCAGGCTGCGAGCGTAGTTGATGAAGCGCAGATGCGATCTGCCGTCGATGGCTTGGACGACATGGAAGCGATGCTGCGAGAGGACGGTGGTGAAAAGCTTGTTGCTCGATAGGATTGCGGGGATGGCTTGTCTGTAAGGCAGGGTGGGAAGCGGACGTTCGCTGCGGCTCAAGCAGTGGATGGAGTGAGGCTAAAAGCCGACATCCCAAAATGTGTTTGTTTCGCAGTATTTTTCGAAAATGGACCGCGAAATTCAGCTTCTGAGGTCAAATTGGAGGACCGCTCCTATGTTATACTGGGCTATCTATTTTGTTGTGTTCGATCGTAAAGTTCGCGGACAAAAACTGAATGATGCCCTTTATGAAATACAACATGTAGCTCTTGCTCTGCGCGGGTCACGGCGACATAGAATTCACGTCTTTCAGCGTTCATCTTAATCGGATCGCTCTTGCTTCGCCAATTTGGTATTACGTCATTGTTCATTCCCAGCAGGATGACAGCGCGAAATTCTCGACCTTTTGAACTGTGAAACGTGCTTAGGTTAATAGCGCCAGTTCCGGAAGAGTCTCCACAAAACTGAGCCATTTTGAGGTCCGCGCTGCCTTTCTTGGTGGGGTCTGTCCTCCCAATCATTTCATCTACATTATCCCAGTGTTCCGATATCGTGCGCGTTCGAGCAAACCAAGGCGATAAAATATCGCGTTTGAAGTCGAGCAGCCAAGAGTGGGTCGAGGCCGCCCCGTCCATAGGGATAAGGAAGGTAATGAGCTCATGTTCAATTTGGCGCTTCTCCTCATCCGAGGCGGTCCCGCCGTACACCAAGGAAATCGCATCATAGCAAAGCCGCTGAAATCTTGGTTCAGCAGTTTTCCAACCTCCGACAACCCATTGAGCGCATCTTTCTACAAACCTCGAAACTGGCGAGTTTCTCTTTATCAGGGCTTTGTTGTCTGCCCGTACCACTGGCACACCTTTGGCATCGGCAATAGCAACAAGGTTATCACTGTGTTTTGCCCAACGGTAGAGAACGCCAATTTCGCCGAGCGCATATCCCCTTGATTGAAGGTCGGGAAGTATAACTTCAGCGACGTATTTCGCTTGAGCATATTCGTCACCATCAACGCCATGAAACCTGATTGCGCCTTTGCCAGCATTGTCTGGCCCAACATATCCTCGCTCTGCACCCAAAGCTGCCATGGAAGCATCTATTATGTCCGTGCCACACCTGTAGTTGAAGCGAAGGCGTATGGTCTGAACATCAGCTCGGGCAGACAAGCCTTCCAGCAGTGAGGGTTCTGCCCCTGCAAACCCGTAGATGGATTGGTCGATATCGCCAACTGCAAACAGCCTGATACCGTTTTCAAAGCAGAGCTTCAGTACCAATTCATGAAGCGCATACCCTAAGTCTTGGTATTCGTCGACAAACAGGACTGGGTATTTTGCTTTCAGTGCCTCGGAAATCCAAGGAAATTTCGACACCATATCGTAGGCGAGCAACGGCATGCCATCGAAGTCAATTTGGTTGCGATCCTTCAGAATTCTCTCGTAGGCTTCGACAAAGTCAGCGAGCTCAGGATTTGTACCTCGCCATGCAGGAACTGATCTATCAATCTCCGATTTTCTTTTTGTTTCAGCAAACTTCCATCGATTTTGCGGATCACCGGCACCGCCAATAGAAGCATAGGCCTGAGCAACAACGACTTTTCTATCTGCCTCTGAGATCA
>JBASXE010000340.1:0-1590 GCA_049276875.1 Roseovarius sp.
AACATGGACGGGGTCTGTGCTGTCCATGTTATCGCGCATACTTTCAACGCGCGCTTGAACCTCTTCCATTGTCAGGCACTCATTGGGTACCGCATCAATGGTCTGGTAAGCCTCGCCCAGTGCCAGCTGGGCGTCCTTAAGAGCTTCCCATTGAGCGCTGTCTGGGGTCACACCCCACTCAGCAACCTGCAGGTTTTCAATCGCGCCCTCCAGCGTCGCCAGGACGTTGCGTTTTTCGTATATATCCATTTCGCTACCTCTTTGGATCGCGCCAGACACAGGGAAACCATGCGCAGGCTGGCGCGCCCTGCGTTTTGGTCGTCTCAGAATGTTGGGGTTTGGTGTTGGGCGCGGCCTTAGCTCAGGCCAGCTGCCCGTCTGTTGTCGTATCTGGCCACGGCATCACGGGAATAGCGCACGATGCGTCCCTCTTTGACGTACATTGGGCCGCCGCCTTCAGCACGCCACCGTTTCAGTGTGCTTTCACCAACGCGCAGCATGTGCGCCGTTTCTTTGGGTGTAAGGAATATGGACTGCTGTTCTGGCTCGATATGGCCAGACAAGTGATCAAGGCGGGCCTCAATCCGACGCAGTGCATCCCTTAGATCGTCTGTCATTTGGGTCTCCAGTGTTACTGTATGAACCCAATATGTCGAGCGATCCGCGGTGCAGCAATTCTATTGTCTGGACAAAAGATCTTCTGTCCAAGGATTACCGAATTGTCGCCAAATCCCGCTTTAAACGCTTAGCTGCACCGCGATCAGACAAGCCCTTGGCAAACACGTCTTTGGCCTCATTGGCGTTGAAACACATCGCGGTGCAGATCGATGCCGCAACATTTGGGCAAGTCTCAGCGCGTTGTTTGATCGCGTCGAATGTTGGGGCGATCTCATGTTCGCGCAGCACCTGCTTTAATCGATCCTGACGTTCCTTTGTGCGCTGTGTTGCGGCAAGCGGGATGTGCTTTGCCTTGCCCACGCGTGCGGCGTGTGTGTCGCGATCGCGCTGTGGCAGGCTGTCCATCAGGGCGCGGTAGACCTTGCGCGATGGTTCAGCTGCGTATCGAGCGCGCATGTCATGCGTTGCCAGGAACGCGGCCATGGTTGTTTCGCATGTCACCAGTATCCGCTCAATCATGTCGGGCGTTTCAAACTGATAGGTTTCGAGCGCATGGTGCAGATCAATAAACGCGGCCCGCATCCCTGCCGCCTCTCCCTTTGGTGTATAATTCGCATCATCAGGGTGCCCGATCGACTGGCGCGGATCACTTTCGATGATGCTTACCAGCCTATCCGGATCCGCCAAGATCAACCCGTCGGCTTGCCGTGCTATATCGCGTGCCGTCGCTGCCGCCTTCATAACGGCTACATGTGCCGCCTTGGCGTCATCGCTGGCCATGTACTCCCAGCCCTCAACCGCGTCGCCAACGCTGCAGGGCGCGCCCTTGGTCCGGTTGTGCAGTTCGGTGAAGATCGGCAGCACGTTGCCGATCTCGATCAGCGCGGCGCGCATTTCGGCGGGGTTCATCATGCTCGCTGCTCCAGTGCCACAACATTGTCGGCCGGGTTGATCAGCCCGATGATATGCGAT
>JBASXE010000341.1:0-39826 GCA_049276875.1 Roseovarius sp.
GGAAGAATAGGCTGTCGGGCACATTCATGGGCCCAAACACCTGCGCATCTTTTTTCATGTGGATTAACCGCGCGGTTGCATTCAGACGTTTCCGGATTTCTGGGGGCAAAGCGGCCGTACCCTTAAAGCGTTCTGTCCAGTCAATATCTGTCATTTCGCATTCCGCTTCGGGATTGTAATGCCGCTCTCTAATGGGGCGATACGGGCCAATAGGTCGCTTCGGTTCGATGCAATGTCAGCTAAAGTCAGGTCATCCAGAACAGCCATAAAAGCGCGTGTCGCATCTTGCAGAGCGCGCGACAGTTTACAGATGCCGATCAAGGGGCAAGTATTGTGCTCTGGATTAAAGCATTCAACCAAATCAAGCGGGCCTTCCGTCAATCGCACGACATCGCCAACAACGATCTCTTCTGCTGGGCGGGCCAGACGAAACCCGCCGCCACGTCCGCGTTGCGTTTCAACATAACCGGCCAACCCAAGCTCGTGGACGATTTTGACAATGTGTGGGCGCGCGAGGCCATGCACGCGAACCACATCATCGACCCGGATTAGATCAGGCGATTTCAAGGCGGCCAACTGTAGCGCACGCATAGCAAAATTAGTATATGAAGTGAGTTTCACGCGATCCTCCGAGAACAAAGGTATATATAGATTATAACTTATCGCAAGTTAAGTGACATTATCACTGAAAGGATTTGAGCGTACGGTTAGGTCAGGCGCAGACACAAAATGGAGATGACCATGACCTTGCTTCTTGGAGACACCGTTCCCGACTTTGCTGCCGAAACAACAACCGGCCCGATATCCTTCCATGACTGGATCGGCGCTGATTGGGCATTTTTCTTCAGCCACCCGGCAGATTTCACCCCCGTTTGCACGACAGAGATGGGGCGCACTGCACAACTAGCCCAAGACTTCGCCAAGCGCGGTGTAAAGCCCATCGGGCTCAGCACTGACGGCGTTGGAGAGCATCTGAAATGGATCGAGGATGTGAACGACACTCAAAACACGACCCTTCGCTTTCCCATCGTTGCTGACCCAGATTGCGAGATAGCGAAGCTTTATGAGATGATCCATCCTGGTGAATCCGTCACAGCCGCCGTCCGTTCAGTCTTCATCATTGACCCCAACAAGAAGCTACGTCTGTCCATGACTTACCCGATGAGCGTCGGGCGCAACTTTGATGAAATACTGCGGGTGATTGATGCGTTACAAACGAGCGACGCCAAAGGGGTGGCTTTGCCAGCCGATTGGCGGCCTGGTGACCGTGCGATTATCCCGCCTTCTGTTTCAAATGCGGAGGCCACCGCGAAGTTTCCTCAAGGCTTTGATGAAATCCGCCCATATCTACGCACCGTTGATATCGACGCGGCCGTTTAAGCCGCTTGCCACCCTTCCACTGCTGTCAACTATTCGGAGACTCCATCCATGAAGACGCTTTTACTTGCTGCAACAGCAGCCCTTGGTATTGGCACTATGGCTCAGGCCGACGAGGTGCCCAGTCTTGTCACCATTTTGACCTCGGGCGAGCCACAGACCCAGTTGATGGGCATGGTGCTGACCATGCAAGCCATGCAGCAGGATGCAAACGCCTACATTTTGCTGTGTGGGCCTGCCGGAGATCTGGCACTTAAAGACGCGCCCGCGTCTGCCACGGCCCCGCAAAAGCCCCGTGACATGAGCCCGCAAGGGCTGATGCAGAAGATCATGCAAAGCGGCGCCACAGTCGAGGTCTGCGCCATCTACTTGCCGAACAAAGGTATTGATGCCACAGCCCTTTTGAACGGAATTTCCGCAGCAAAGCCACCGGAAGTAGCGGCACGGATCCTCTCGGACGATACACAAATTATGTCGTTCTAATCGCGCAACGATCAATGACGACGGCGGGAAACCGCCGTCGTCTCTCACATAGATATAATGGGACAATCCAATGCTAGACGGTTTTTCTGCAGAGACGCTGGCGCGGGTTCAATTCGCGTTCACCGTGTCTTTCCACATCATCTTTCCGGCATTCTCCATTGGACTTGCTAGTTTTTTGGCGGTTCTGAATGGCATGTGGCTTCGCACGCGTGATGAAATCTATCTCACGCTTTTCAATTATTGGAAAAAAATCTTCGCCGTGGCTTTTGGCATGGGCGTCGTGTCGGGCATCGTGATGTCCTACCAATTCGGGACAAATTGGGCGGTGTTTTCAGATAAAGCCGGACCAGTGGTTGGGCCTCTGATGGCATACGAAGTGCTGTCTGCGTTCTTCCTTGAAGCTGGCTTTCTAGGAATCATGCTATTTGGACGAGAACGGGTCGGAGAGCGGTTGCATATGTTCGCCACTGCAATGGTTGCCTTTGGTACCTTAATGTCGGCGACCTGGATTCTGTCAGTCAACAGCTGGATGCAGACCCCCGCTGGCTTTAGCATTAATGAGGTGGGTCAGTTCGTCCCCGAAGACTGGTGGCAAATCGTCTTTAATCCGTCCTTCCCTTACCGCCTCGTCCATATGGTGCTGGCAGCTTTTCTGACGACTGCACTGGTGGTCGGCGCTGTGGGTGGATTGCACCTGTTGCGGGATCGCGGCGACAAAGAGGCGCGGCGTATGTTTTCAATGGCGATGTGGATGGCTTTACTCGTTACACCACTGCAGATTGCGGCTGGGCATGAGCACGGGCTGAACACACTGGACCATCAACCCGTGAAGATCATGGCGATGGAAGGGCACTATGAAAGCCATCCCGAAGGCTGGGCTCCGCTCTATCTGTTCGGCATTCCCAACGACGATGAACAACGGTTGGATTATGCTTTAGGTATTCCGGGCCTGGGCAATCTGATTTTCGAAAAGCCGCTCGATAAGCCCGTGATGGGCCTTGATACGATCCCGGACGAAGAGCAGCCGCCTGTTGGTATCGTTTTCTGGTCCTTCCGCATCATGGTTGGCCTCGGATTTTTAATGCTTGGTTTGGGCGCATGGTCCGCATGGGCACGATGGAAGGGGCATCTATATGATGCGCCATGGCTGCATCGTGCTTGTATCCTTATGGGACCAACAGGTTTTGTCGCTGTCTTGGCTGGCTGGATCACCACCGAAGTCGGACGTCAGCCCTATACGGTTTACGGCCTGCTGCGCACATCAGACAGCCTTGCCCCCATCGATGCACCGGCTGTCGCAGCTTCGCTGATCGCTTTTATCATCGTCTACTTCTTCGTTTTCGGCGCGGGCACTTTCTACATTTTGCGGATGATGAACAAGCGCCCCTCAACCCTGAAACTTGGCCTTGCCGATGGCCCGATCCGCACTGCTGGAATTACGCCAGCCCCGCAGATCGACGATACATTCATCCCAGGCGAATAGGAGAGCCACAATGATTTTTGACCTCGCATTTATTTGGGCTGGCCTGATCGCCTTTGCTGTCCTGACCTATGTGGTTCTCGACGGGTTCGACCTTGGCCTTGGGATCCTGTTTCCCTTTGCCAAATCTGACGGTGACCGCGATTTGATGATGAATTCGGTCGCACCTGTCTGGGATGGCAATGAAACATGGCTTGTGCTGGGCGGCGGCGGACTATTTGCCGTGTTCCCGCTGGCATATGCCGTCATTATGCCGGCGCTCTACATGCCGATCACGGTGATGCTTTTGGCGCTCGTATTTCGCGGTGTCTCGTTCGAGTACCGCTGGCGCACGTCCCGCTGGAAAGGTGTTTGGGATATCGCATTCTTTGGGGGATCATTGATCGCGGCACTTTGTCAGGGCATCGCGCTGGGGGCGCTGGTACAAGGCATCGAGGTGACAGATCGCGCCTATTCGGGCGGCTGGTTTGACTGGCTCACACCGTTCTCGATCCTGACTGGGGTCGCAGTAGTTGTCGGCTATGCCTTGTTGGGGGCCACATGGCTGGTCCTGAAAACCGAAAATGCATTGCAGAACCAGATGCGCAACTATGCATGGTATCTGGGTGCTGCGACACTGAGCCTTATTGGGTTGATCAGCCTGCTCACTCCGTTTCAAGATCCGATTTACTTCCAGCGCTGGTTCAGCCTCCCCGGAAGCCTCTGGACCATGATTGTACCAGTGGTCATGCTTGCGCTGGCTTGGTCATTCTTCCGAGGACTAAATGACCAAAAAGACCTACAGCCCTTCCTATCCGCGTTGGGTTTTTTTACGGTCAGCTTTATTGGGATCGGCATCAGCTTTTATCCCATGATGGTTCCCCCGTCGCTGAGCATCTGGGACGTGGCGGCCCCTGATAGCAGTCTGGCCTTTGCGCTTGTGGGTGCCGTGATCCTGATACCCATCATTTTAGGCTATACCGCCTATGCCTACTGGGTGTTTCGCGGCAAAATGGACCCAGCCGAGGGGTATCACTGATGTTCGGCACTCTTATGCGAAAATGGCTGTGGTTTGTAGGGCTATGGCTGGGCAGTGTGTTGGCCCTTGGTGTTGTGGCTTATGCAATCAAACTGATCATCTAATCTCAGGTTATGGTGTGGCATTGGACGAATAACTGCCAATGCCACACTCAACACATGTCGAGCAATTGTGGGTCTATCGTTCACAGTGCTTCGTGGCGACCAAGTCGTCTGATACGAGCAATTTATGCATGAGTAAACGCGGCATCAACTAAAGGCGGCTTCGGAGAAATGGGCTGCATTGCAGCGACAGTTATGCCGCAGACACGAAGCGATGCTGCGCCCGCGAACTACGAAAACCGAATGACGGCAAAGTCCGCTTTGCAGACCTTAGCGCGTGATGCAGCGACGAACCGCTTTCCGCCCCTTACCGCCAAAATGTGCATCCTGCAGCATCGGTCACTTCGGCCTCACTGCCGCCATTGGCTGCATCTTACTCACGATCACATCTCAACGGATGTCTGCCCTCCAAAAACTCACCCCATCGCCCCCAAAATACGCGCTCAGCGGCGCGTCCCGTTGGGATAGCTCTCCATGTCGTATCTCTCGTTGGGTGAGGGGAGGGGGCCGCCATCCTTGTGCCAGCTGGGGAGCCTCGCGGTCATAGGCAGGCCGGGTCCACTCACGCCGCTGGGACGCCTGTTCCAAACCAAGGCAGGTTTTACGGTTTTCGACTGTCAGCGATACCTGTCACGTCGGCCATTCAAGCGGAGATGTCTCAGCTTAGCCTTCAGCCAAGCACCGCCCGCCGCAAGCGTCGCCTGAACCGACCCCTCTTCGGCGTGCAGCATCATTGCCTCACCATCGGTGTGGCCGCTAGAAATCAACCTCAATCGCGACGCCGTTTTTGACGGCCAGATCGACAACACTTGCGGCCACGGCGAGGTCTTGCAGGCCAACGCCAGTCCCATCAAACAGAGTGATCTCGGCATCCGA
The DNA here is from genome assembly GCA_049276875.1 of Roseovarius sp. Lineage (GTDB taxonomy): Bacteria > Pseudomonadota > Alphaproteobacteria > Rhodobacterales > Rhodobacteraceae > Roseovarius. The sequence continues at coordinate 5,336 of JBASXE010000341.1, forward strand.
GGTCCGGCCCTTATGGGTTCCATTGATCACGGCCCCCAACTGATGCACGTCGCTTTCCTCAATCATCCCGGCGCCGACCGCATGCTGCGCCTCACCGATGCTTATGGATTGAGCCACTTCGTCAGTGAAAACGGTGGCACGCGCGAGCAAGGCGGCTTCGACCTCTTGTTTGCCTTTGGTGTCGGTGCCCATACAGGCAATATGCGTGCCGGGGGCTATGTGATCGGCCATGATGGAGGGGGCGAAGGTCGAGGTGATCGAAATCACGACATCGGCCTCGGTCATGCGCTCGAGGGGGACCGCTTCAAAGGGCAGCCCGGCTTCATGGGCGATTTTCTCAATATTGGGCAGCATTTCCGGGTGGTAGTTCCAACCGATGACTTTCTCGAAGTCACGCTGCTCAAGGGCGGCGCGCAACTGAAACGTAGCCTGGTGGCCTGCGCCGACCATGCCCATGACCTTGGCGTCTTTACGGGCCAGATGTTTGATCGACACCGAAGACGCCGCAGCCGTGCGCAATGCTGTCAAAAGGTTGCCGCCCACCATGGCCCGGACCATGCCTGTGTCGGGATCAAAGAGGAAAATCGTGGATTGGTGGTTGATCGCGCCATGCTTTTCAAGGTTGTGTGGCCAGTAGCCACCCGCCTTGAGGCCCAGTGTCATGCCAGCCTGATCGAAGCCACCTTTGAAGCCATAAAGTGCGTCTTCGTGGCCAATCGCTTCGCGGATGACGGGGAAGTTGTAGGCATCTTTTGACGCCATCGCGGCAAAGACACTTTCTACAGCGTCAAAGGCCGCGTCACGGGTCATGAGGGCGGCAATCTCGCGTTCGGGCACTATCAGCATGGGTAATTTCCTTGAATGGTATTCAACTTTGGTGTGCTCTGGCCGCCCTTCGGCTGCCAGAGCCGTTCGATCAATAGGCTTTGCCGCGTGCCGAAACAGGCCAGACGCATTCCACCTTGCCGCCGCGCACACCGACATACCAATCATGCACATTGCAGGTTGGGTCGCAGTGGCCGGGCACGAGCTTCAGCTTGTCGTTCACTTTCAGAACGCCACCCGTGTCCATCACCACGCCATGTTCGTCCGAGCATTTGACATATTCAACATCGTCACGGCCATAGACTGTGGGCAGACCGCTATCGACCGACTGCGCCTTGAGGCCCGCGTCAACGATGGCTTTGTCCGCCTTGGCGTGGGACATAACCGTTGTCAGAAGGAACAGCGCGTTCTCCCACTCACCTTTGTCGATCCGGTTGCCATCCTTGTCGAGGATACGACCATAATCGGCATCCATGAATGCGTATGACCCGCACTGTAGCTCATTGAATACGCCCGAGTTGCTTTCGAAGTAGTAAGAGCCGGTGCCGCCGCCGCCGACGATGTCACACTCAAGCCCGGTGGACTTCAGGCCAGCTATGGCGTCTTTGACCATGTCGATGGCGATTTGTGTTTTCGCCTGGCGTTCGGCGTAGTCGTCAAGGTGCTGCATTGCGCCTTGATATGCTTGGATGCCTGCAAACTTGAGGCCCTCTGCCGCGTCGATCATCTTGGCGATGTTCACGACATCCTGCGTGGTGGTCACGCCGCAACGGCCCGCACCACAGTCGATTTCGACGAGGCATTCGATCTGGGTGCCATGTTTGACAGCTGCCGCCGAAAGATCGGCCACGTTTGCCGGATCATCGACACAGCACAGGGCACGAGCGCCCAGCTTGGGAATGCGGGCCAGACGGTCGATCTTGTTGGGGGCGGTGACTTGATTGGACACCATCACGTCCTTGATGCCGCCGCGTGCGAACACTTCGGCCTCAGACACTTTCTGGCAGCAAACGCCAACGGCGCCGCCCAGTTCTTCCTGCAGCTTGGCCACATCGACAGATTTGTGCATTTTGCCGTGGACACGGTGGCGCATGCCGTGGGCTCTGGCATAATCGCCCATCTTTTTGATGTTCCGCTCAAGCGCGTCCAGATCCAGCACGAGGCAAGGTGTCTGGATATCGGCCTCGGCCATGCCGGGTTTGGCGGGGATATCATAGCCAACTTCGTAGTCGTCAAAGGATGTCAGGTCTTTCATTGGAGATCTCCAGTTCAAGGGTGTGAGGTCAGAACGAAAAGCGTGCGATGTTTCTGATAAGGGGTAGAAGTTTCTTATCGGAAATTTAACCGATTTAACAGAGCTTCTGCTACGATTTTACGTGGTTACCCATGGCAATTTATCAAGATCGACGTTCCCGCCGGTTACAATGACGCCAACGCGCTTTCCTGCGAACATTTCCTTGTTCTTCAAGATGGTCGCGAGCGGCACGGCACAGCTGGCTTCCATGACGATTCGCAGATGCTTCCAGGTGATTTTCATCGCGTCGATGATCTCTTCTTCCGACGCGGTCAAAATGTCAGTCACGTGGTTGGAGACAAAATGCCATGTCAGATCCTTAAGGGGGACCAGCAGACCATCAGCGATTGTCTTTGGTGCATCGTCGGCAATGATGTAGCCGGCCTTGAAGCTGCGATAGGCGTCGTCGGCCTGTTCAGGCTCGGACGCGATGATCTGTATTTCGGGGGCCAGCGTGGACAGCGTCAGGCAGGTGCCCGAAATCATCCCGCCGCCACCGATGGGCGCGACCATCATGTCGAGCCCGTCCACTTGCTCGATGAACTCTTTCGAGCAGGTGCCTTGACCCGCAATCACGCGCGGGTCGTTGTAGGGATGCACGAAATCGCCTCCCGTGGCGGCCTGCACTTTGGCGAAAGTCTCTTCGCGTGATGTTGTTGACGGTTCGCATTCGGTGATGACCCCGCCATAGCGTCGCACGGTGTCCTTTTTGGCCTGTGGAGCCGTGCTGGGCATGACCACGTTGCAGGGAATGCCGCGGCGCATCGCGGCGTAGCTGAGGCAGGACGCATGATTGCCGGACGAATGAGTCGCGACACCGTTCTTGGCGTCCTCATCGCTCAGTCCGAAAACCGCGTTCGTGGCACCGCGCACCTTGAAAGCACCCGGTTCCTGAAAATTTTCGCATTTGAAGAACAGTTCGGCACCGGTCAGCTCGTTCAGATAGTCAGACGTGCGCACGGGCGTATGGTTGATATACGGCTTGATCCGCTCGTGAGCGTCGAGCATGTCCTGATAGGAGGGGATATACATCTGTGTTTTTCCTTATGAACCGTAGCGATAGAATTCTTGTGCTGCTGCAACGCCAGAGCCAAGTTTGATGTCCAGTCCCAGATCCACCATGCACATCTCGGCCGTGGCCAACCCGCTGAGGGTCATCACATCCGTCAGGCTCCCAAGGTGGCCGATGCGGAACACTTTCCCGGCCACTTCGCCAAGGCCCACACCAAATGCAACGCCGTATTGATCGGCCGCGCGGGTCACGATCTCTGTCGCGTCAAAGCCTTCGGGCGTGCGAACTGCTGAGACTGTGTCGGAATATAGTTCCTGCGAAACGGCGCAAAGCTCAAGCCCCCACGCGGAGACCGCATGGCGCACGCCGGTAGCGATCCGGGTATGACGTGCGATGACATTGTCGAGGCCCTCGTCCAGCAGCATTTCCAGCGACAGCTTCAGGCCGTTCATGAGGCCAACGGGAGGCGTGTAGGGGAAGCCGTTGGTTGCGTAGCCTTTTTGCATGTCCCTGATATCAAAGAAGGTGCGTGGCAAATCGGCCGTTTCGGTCGCGGCAATGGCCTTGTCCGAGAAGCCAACGATTGCCAGACCCGCGGGCAGCATAAAACCCTTCTGGCTGCCTGTCACGGCAACATCCACGCCCCATGTGTCAAACTGGAAATCCATGGACCCGATCGAGCTGACGCCATCTACGAAAAACAGGGCCGGGTGGCGTGCGGCATCCAAAGCGGCACGCACGGCCGCCATGTCTGATTTTACGCCGGTTGCTGTTTCATTATGCGTGGCCAGAACCGCTTTGATCTCGTGATCGGTGTCGGCCTTTAGGATATCGGCGAAAGCCTCGGCTGGAATGCCATGGCCCCATGGTGTCTCGACGACCTGAACATCCAAACCGTGACGCTGGCACATGTCGATCCAGCGATGCGAGAACATGCCGTTGCGCGCGACCAAAACCTTGTCGCCCTTGGACAGGGTGTTTGTCAGCGTCGTTTCCCAACCACCTGTCCCTGTGGAGGGAAAGATGAAGACATGCGCCGTCGCGGATTTCAGAACCTGACGCACGCCTTCGATGCAGGGATGCAGGATCTTTCCGAATGTAGGGGATCGGTGATCGACTGTCGGCATGTTGCAGGCGTTGCGGATGGCCTCGGGCATATTGGTCGGGCCGGGAATGAAAACGGGGTTCTGGAAGCTCATGTTGGTGTCCTTTTCAGTGTTAGGCGCAACCTAAAGGCCAGCTGATTGATATAATATTTTTTTGAAAACATTTTTCATTTAGGTGATGATCTAAATAAATGCCTATTGTCAGGGGCTTATGTTTTTCATATGGTGAATGGGGTTTTCAAAAGGATTGAGGCAGCGCTCATGAATGCTCGGGAAGATGCGAATCGGACCCCCAGAAAGTCACGCGGCAGGCCCCGTGGCTGGGACGACAAAACCGATCAGAACACTATTAAATCGCTGGATCGCGCGATGGGGGTTTTCGAATTCCTGAGCGAAAAGCAGGGCAAGACGCTCTCTGCTTTGGCGTCGGACTTAGAAGAATCTCCGGCGACCGTGTATCGTATTCTTGTCACGCTTGAGAGCAGGGGGCTGGTTGAGTTTGATCAACTTGATCAGGTTTGGCACATCGGCCCACGGGCCTTTGTCATAGGGTCGCGGTTTCTGAAACGGACCTCGTTGGTCGACAGGGCCCGCCCGATCATGCGGCAGCTGATGGGGGCAACCGGCGAGACCGCGAACCTTGGAATTGAACAGAGCGGACACGTCTTGTTCGTCAGTCAGGTCGAAACGCATGCCAGCATTCGGGCGTTCTTTCCTCCCGGAACATTGTCGCGCCTGCATGCGTCGGGCATTGGCAAAGCGCTGCTGGCGCAGATGGATATCGCGCGGATGGACAAGATATTATCGGCAGCACCGCTTGAGCAGTTCACGAAATTCACCCTGACGGACCGCGACGCCTTATTGGCGGACCTTTCCGATGCGCGCGACCGCGGCTATGCCACCGATGGCGAGGAACGCAATATCGGCATGCGCTGTATCGCGGCTCCGGTTTTTGATATCCACGGCGAAGCGGTGGCAGGCATATCCGTGTCCGGCCCGACGTCTCGCGTTGGCACAGATCAGATCGCCAAGTTCGGCACAGAGGTCGTTGCCGCCGCACACGCGCTGACGGCCGCAATCGGTGGTGGTGCGCGCAAAAGCTAACCGCGGCTCAGCGCCATCCGAATGCGTGACCCCAAGGCGCAGGCCCGTCGGGGCAGGGAGCAGTGAGTCGGTGGCAAGTTGACCTCGAATATCGCGTTTTCAGCGCAGTTGGTCCGGGTGATCTGGGGTGAGGACGATGTCGCCTCGGGAGGCGCATGTTCGATGGCGCACCAGCAGACGTTCGCGGCAGCGCAAAACACTGGCACGACGGGCGGAGAGACGCCCGGTGCTTCGGCTTTGCGCGGCCGTCACGCTCAGCACGTTCTCCCTGGGTTACCCAAGCGCATCCAAAATCCGCGCCCAGCTGCGCGTCCCTTTGTGGAAGCTCTCCATGTCGTATTTCTCATTCGGTGAGTGGATGGCGTCGTCATCCTTGCCAAAGCCGATGAGCATTGCGGTCATGCCCAGAATTTCGCCGAAATGCCCGGCGATGGGGATGGAACCGCCGCAGCCGACATAGGCGGCGGGGAGAGGCCATTCGTCCAAAAGGGCGGCGCGTGCGGCCTCGAACGCCGGATCGCTTGTCTCCATGATGCCTGCGCGGCTGCCGCCATGGGCGTGAAATTCGGCGGTGCAATCGGCGGGCAGGTGGGCGGCCACATGGGCGCGGAACGCATCTCGCACACGGTCGGGGTCTTGCCCCTCGACAAGGCGGAAGCTGATCTTCGCGCTCGCCTCGGAGGGCAGCACGGTCTTGAAGCCGGCACCCGTATAGCCGCCCCAGATGCCGTTCACCTCCGCCGTGGGGCGTGACCAGATCATCTCGAGCGGCATGCGCCCATCTTCGCCGGCGGGCTGTGCGAGCCCCACATCGCCGAGGAAGCTGGCGTGGTCAAACCCAAGCCCTTCCCATTGCGCGCGCAGGTCCGGGCTGAGGTCCGGGATGCCGTCATAGAACCCCTCCAGCGTGACGCGGCCCGTGGCGTCATGCAGACCCGCAAGCATGTTCGACAGCACCCGGATAGGGTTCATCGCAAGCCCGCCAAAAAAGCCCGAATGCAAGTCCATTTTTGGACCGCTGATCTTGACCTCCTCGCTCACCATACCGCGCAGCATGGTCACGATGGCGGGCGTTTTTGATTGAAACAGCCCGGTGTCACAGATGAGGGCGATATCGGCGCGCAGCGCTTCGGCATTTTCCTGCATGAAGGGGATGAGCGAGGGCGAGCCTGATTCTTCCTCGCCCTCAAAAAAGAAGGTGATCTTGCAGGGCATTTCCCCGGTCACGTCGCGGTAAGCGCGGCAGGCCTCCAGAAAGGTCATAAGCTGGCCTTTGTCGTCGCCCGCGCCGCGCCCGCGGATCACCTGACCCTTGGGCGTGTCTTCGACTTTTGCGTCAAACGGATCGGAGGTCCAAAGCTCCAACGGGTCCACGGGTTGCACGTCGTAATGGCCGTAAAACAGCACATGACGGCCTGTTGCGCCTTTGGGGCCGTCCACATGGCCCACGACCATCGGATGACCCGGTGTCGGGCGTTTTTCCGCTGTTACCCCAAGGCTTTGAAGGTCGCGCACCAGCCAGTCCGCTGCCTCCTCGCACTGTGCCTCATACGCCGGATCTGTGGAGATGGACGGGATGCGCATCAGCTCCAGCAGGCGCTCTGTCGCGGCGGGGAGCTCGGCGTCGATACGGTCGAGAATGGCAGTCAGGGACATGGGCGGGCACCTCGGGCTGGGGGAGTGACGCCGCGAGCGTATCAGCCGCCGCAGGGGTGTCCAGCCAATTGACCTAGATCAAGTTTTTCCAGCGCGGCATTTTGTAACCTGTTGCCGAACCTGAGCGCGACCTATATCCAAGCACAGCAACGAAATCGTAGCATTTTATGCTCAAGACCCTGCAAGATGCGACGCGGGGACGAAGAAGAAGGGTAACCCCTCCCGTGACCAGACTGACAACCACACCTAAGAATTATTCTGCAGAGCTTGACGAAGCTCTGGGCCGGTTGCACGAAGAGGGGCGCTATCGGACCTTCATTGATATCGAACGCCGCCGGGGCCAGTTTCCGCACGCAACATGGCGTCGTCCCGATGGGACAGAGCAGGATATCACCGTCTGGTGCGGTAATGACTATCTTGGCATGGGGCAAAACCCCGTCGTTCTGGATGCGATGGTTGAGGCCATTGAGGCCACCGGAGCAGGGTCGGGCGGGACGCGAAACATTTCCGGCACCACAGTTTATCACAAGGCGCTGGAGGCGGAGCTTGCTGATTTGCACGGGAAAGAAGCGGCGCTGCTCTTCACCTCCGCGTATATCGCGAATGATGCAACTTTAAGCACTTTGCCTAAATTGTTTCCGGGCCTGATCATCTACTCGGACGCGCTGAACCATGCCTCGATGATCGAAGGTGTGCGCCGCAACGGTGGCGCCAAACGGATTTTCCGGCATAATGACGTGGCGCATCTGCGTGAGCTTCTGGCCGCCGACGATCCCGCCGCGCCCAAGCTTATCGCGTTCGAGAGCGTCTATTCGATGGACGGCGATTTTGGCCCGATCGAGGCGATCTGCGATCTGGCCGACGAGTTCGGCGCGCTCACCTATATCGATGAAGTCCACGCGGTTGGCATGTATGGCCCGCGCGGGGCGGGCGTGGCCGAGCGTGACCGCCTGATGCACCGCCTTGATATCATCAACGGGACGTTGGCCAAGGCGTATGGCGTCATGGGTGGCTATATCGCGGCCTCCGCGAAAATGTGTGACGCGGTAAGGTCTTACGCGCCGGGGTTTATCTTCACATCCTCACTGGCACCCGCTGTGGCGGCAGGGGCTGCGGCCTCCGTGCGGTTCCTCAAGACGGACCGGGCGCTGCGCGAGCAGCACCAGACCCAAGCGAAAATTCTGAAGATGCGTCTCAAAGGAATGGGGCTGCCGATCATCGATCACGGAAGCCACATTATACCAGTCATTGTCGGCGATCCGGTCCATACCAAAAAGCTGAGCGATATGCTGCTTGAGGGCTATGGCATATACGTGCAGCCCATCAACTACCCCACAGTACCACGCGGCACAGAGCGGCTGCGCTTCACCCCTTCACCGGTCCACGGGCCGCGTGAGATGGACAAGCTGGTGTCTGCTATGGACGCACTTTGGAGCCACTGTGCGCTGAATCGTGCCGAAATGTCCACCTAAGACTTGGCAGGTGCAATAAAACTTGGCATGTGCTATCTTGTTCAAAACAAAGGGCAGTGCTCGAATCGACTTTTCAAGCACAAGCCTCAGCAGTGAAGGGCAGGTAGCATGATCTTGCGTAGGTTTTCGCGCAGAAACGTTGTGGTGGAAGAAGAGTCTCGCGGCTTTGATTCCTTCGAACTGCGTCTGGGCGATCTGATGCGGGGCGAGCGCGCCACCTTGGGTAAATCCCTTCTCGATGTTGAGCGCGAATTGCGCATCAAAGCAAGCTATGTAGCCGCGATCGAGAATGCTGATCCGGCCTCTTTCGATACCCCCGGTTTCATTCCCGGATACGTGCGTTCCTATGCACGCTATCTCGGCATGGATCCGGATCGCGCCTTTGCGACCTTCTGCGCCGAAAGTGGCTTCTTCACAGCCCACGGCATGTCCGCCGCCGCCTCCACGATGCGCCGCCCCGAAGAATTCGCCCAGCGTCCTGCCAAGCGTGGTGAGGATCGTCTGGTATCGCCCAGCACACCTTTCGTGCCCGCCGCCGAGAGTATCTTTTCGCGGATTGAGCCGGGGGCTGTTGGCTCTGTCACGGTGCTGGTCGCCTTGATTGCGGCGATCGGGTATGGCGGTTGGACCGTTCTGAACGAAGTGCAGCGTGTGCAGGTCGCCCCGGTTGAAAACACACCCAGCGTGCTTGCCGATCTTGATCCGCTCGCTGGCGTTGCGGTGGGGCAGGGCGCTGAGCCTGCGCTGACCTCTAATTTCAGCACGCCAGATGCTGGAGCGCTTGACCGTCTTTACCGTCCGGAGGCGCTGGACGTGCCCGTGCTCGTGGCCCGTGATGCGCCGATTTCGACGCTGGATCCCAGCCGCATGGGCGCGCTTGGCGACGAAACGACCCGCAATGCCGCGCGCCAGATTGCTTTGGATAATGCGGCAGGCGCTGCGGGAACGTCCGTGCGTGCCGAAGGATCCGCGATCGATGCGGCTTTGGCCGCTGTTCTTGGCACGGATATACCCGAGCCGCGCCCAGGTGCGCCGATTGTTGTTGGCGCAGGCGCGCCCGGCGTTCAGATGGTTGCCGTGCGCCCCGCTTGGGTGCGTGTGCGCTCGGCGGAGGGCAGTGTGATCTTCGAGGGTGTGATGAACGCAGGTGATACCTATGCCGTGCCCGCCACCGAGGCACCGCCCACGTTGCGGGTGGGCGAATCCGGTGCGATCTATTTTCTTGTGAACGGCCAGCATTATGGCCCCGCTGGTCCACGCGGCGCTGTCACGTCCAATATGGCGCTGGCGTCAGACATGCTGACCAGCACCCTTGAGGTTGCGGACCTGACGCAAGATGAAGATCTCACGCGCTACATTGCAGAGCTTCAGGGCGTCCCGGCTGAGTAAGATTGCACCTGTGCGCCGCATCTCCTATCTTGGTCTGTAACGAATACTCACACCGCCAAGGGAGCCTTTGATGTCGCTCAACCATATCCGCCCATGGCGCAACATCTACCGCCGCAAGAGCCGTCAGATCCATGTGGGCAACGTGCCCGTTGGGGGCGACGCGCCGATTTCCGTCCAAACCATGACCAATACGCTGACCACCGATGTGAAGGGCACGATTGCCCAAGTGCAGGCGGCGGCAGAGGCCGGTGCGGATATTGTGCGCATTTCCGTGCCGGATCAGGACAGTTCCAAAGCGCTGAAAGAGATCGTGCGCGAAAGCCCCGTACCTATCGTGGCGGACATCCATTTTCATTACAAACGCGGCATCGAGGCGGCCGAGGCGGGGGCTGCCTGCCTGCGTATCAACCCGGGCAACATTGGCGATGAAAGCCGCGTGCGCGAGGTGATCCGGGCCGCGCGAGACAATAACTGCTCCATCCGCATCGGCGTGAACGCGGGCAGCCTCGAGAAGCATCTGCTGGATAAATACGGTGAGCCGTGCCCCGATGCGATGGTGGAATCCGGTATGGATCATATCAAGATCCTGCAAGACAATGACTTTCACGAGTTCAAGATCAGCTGCAAAGCCTCTGATGTGTTCATGGCCGCGGCAGCCTATCAGCAGCTGGCCGAGGCGACGGATGCGCCAATCCATCTTGGGATTACCGAAGCCGGCGGGCTGATCAGCGGCACGGTAAAATCGGCCATTGGCATGGGCAATCTTCTTTGGATGGGCATTGGCGATACGATCCGCGTCTCGCTCAGCGCGGACCCGGTCGAAGAGGTCAAGATGGGGTTCGAAATCCTCAAATCGCTTGGGCTGCGGCATCGCGGCGTGAACATCATCAGCTGTCCAAGCTGTGCGCGGCAGGGCTTTGACGTGATCAAAACAGTCGAGGCGTTGGAGCAGCGTCTGGAGCATATCAAGACCCCGATGAGCCTGTCCATCATCGGCTGTGTGGTCAACGGGCCGGGCGAGGCGCTGATGACGGATGTGGGCTTTACCGGTGGCGGTGCGGGATCAGGGATGGTCTATCTCGCCGGGGCGCAAAGCCACAAGCTGAGCAATGACAAGATGATCGAGCATATCGTGGAGCAGGTCGAGCAAAAGGCGGCCGAGCTTGAGGCTGAGGCCGCCCTCGAGGCCACTAAGGCAACGCAAGCGGCCGAGTAAGCCGTGGCGCCGCCCCATCATGATCAGTTGTCGCGGATATCCGCTACGATGTCCTGCATGCCGTCCAGAGGGACATAGCCGCGCAGCATCCGGTCCTGCATCACGAAACCCGGTGTGCCGCGAATGCCCAGTGTGGTTGCCAGTTCCGCATTGGCAATCAGCACCGCGTCCACCTCGGGCGCGTCCATCCCTGCGATAATCGGTGCTGCATCCAGCTCGAGCGCCTCGGCGATCCGGATGAAAGCCGCCTCGTTCAGGCCACCGCCGAATGTCATCAACGCGTCATGCACCGCCTTGTAGGCGTCATCGCCCGCGATCTGCAACGTGGCGATGGCAAAACGCGACGCGAGGACGGAGCTTTCGCCCAGAACTGGCAATTCCTTGAATACAAGACGGATATTGCCGTCGCCCTCGACAAGCTCGGCCACTTCCGGGTGCGCCTTTTTGCAATAACCGCAGGCATAGTCGAGAAATTCCACGATCGTCACATCGCCATCCGGGTTGCCGCCTGACCATGAGGCGTCATCGTTGAAAATAGCGTCCGAATAGGTTGCGATCAGGTCGCCATCATTGGCCGATTGCAGCTCTTCTTGCTGAGCGTTGAACACATCGACTGCCTCAAAGACCACGGCGGGGTTTTCGAGGAGATAGCTGCGCACGGCCTCGCCGAAAGCCGCGCGCTCGGCCTCGCTCATATCGGCAAGGTCAAGGGCCGCGACAGGGCTGGCGGCGAAACAGGCGGCGAGGGCGGCGGCCGGAAGGGTGCGTGTCATGGGCATTTCTGAGGCGTCTCCGTTGGATTATTTCTTGGCGAATTTGGCGGCTTGAAGCACATCCTGTGCACGTTGCCAAGCGCCCGAGCCGCGCGGCAAAAGCCCCGAGGCGCGGTTGGCGTGGATCACCGCATCGTCGAGCCGCCCGATAAGGGCGTAGCGCTCGGCCGTCACGACAGAGGCCAGACCCGCGTTTCCGGATTTGGCATGGGCCGCGGCCAGATCACGCATCACACGCACATCGCGGCCATCGCGGGCGCGCGCGCGCTCCAGAACGTCCAGAGCCTTGGCCGTCTGGCCCTGGGTCAGCAGTGCGCGCCCGTAGGAGCCGAGGATCAGCGCATTTTTGGGGGCCGCATTCACGGCGCGGGCATAGGCGGCGGTTGCAGGGGCAAACTGACGGCTCTCCATCAGAATCTGGCCGTGCAGCTCGTGGTAGAAGGGATCGTTGGGCCGTGCGGCGAGCGCCCGGTCCATGGCGGCGAGTGATTTGCGCAGGTTCGACTGGCGGTGATAGGCAATCGCCTCCCGCATGGCGCGCACATCGGCAAACCCGCTCTCGCCCGCGCGGGTGAGGGTCCATTTCGGGTTCCGTTGAAACGCCGATAGTTTTCCCTTGGCTCGGGCAAACCAATACAGATCGCTGTTGGAGGGTGTGAAACGGCCCTTGTAAGGCTCGGCCAGTCGCTGCAACACGCGGATACGGTCGGCAGAGAGCGGGTGCGTGCTTGCGTAAGGGTCGCGGCGCCCCACGGAGAGCGCTTCTTGCCCGCGAAAGAGGTCCATCACATCGACGGCCCCTTGTGGGTCGATCCCGGCGCGCACCATGTAGCGGATCGCGGCATTGTCGGCGCTGCTTTCCTCACTTCGGGTATGGGCAAAAAAGAGGCGTTGCGCGGTGCCTGCGCTCCCGGCAGCAATCCCCGCGGCGGCCTGCGCGTTGCCGGTGGCGGCCCCCGCGACGGCGGCAAGGGCCAACCCAAGGCTTGCCGCTGTGCGCGCGTTGCGAAAATTGATCGGACGGCGCACCAGATGGCCATTGGCGATATGGGCCGCTTCATGGGCCATGACGGCCTGTAGCATCTGAGGTGATGTCATCTTCAGCAACAGGCCTGAATGGATGAAGATGCTGTCTTGATCAATCACGAAGGCGTTGAGGCTGCGGTCGTCGATCACGAAGATATTCACCCTGTTCGCGCTCAGGCCTGCGGCCTGCAAAACGGGGCTAGACAGTTGTTTCAGTGCGTATTCGATGTCCGGGTCGCGCAGAAGCGTGACCGCCCGCGCCGGATGCGCCAGCGTGAGCGTGAGGATGAGACAGGCGGCAAAGAGGCGCAGCAGCTGCATTGACGGCGGCTCCGTTTCAAGGTGAAAGACATGTCTGTTTACTGTGGGAGAAAGCCATGCGGAACTCAAGGCGATCTGAGGTCGCTCCCTTTATCGTGATGGATGTGATGGAGGCGGCGCGCGCGGCTGAGGCTGCGGGGCGGCACATCATTCATATGGAGGTGGGCCAGCCCGGCACGCCCGCCCCCGCCGGCGCGCGGGCCGCACTCGCCTCCGCGATGGAGGAGGATGCGATGGGTTATACCGTCGCGCTGGGATTGCCGCAATTGCGCGCACGCATCGCAGAGCTTTACGGCCAGTGGTATGATATTGATCTGGCACCTTCTCGCGTGATCGTCACACCCGGCTCTTCGGGGGCGTTCATCCTTGCTTTCACGTCGCTTTTCGACACGGGCGCGCGGGTGGGGATCGGCGCGCCGGGCTATCCGAGCTATCGCCAGATTCTCAGCGCTCTGGACCTCACTCCGGTGGATATTCAGACGCGGGCGGAAAACCGCCTTCAGCCTGCGCCGGATGATCTGGAGGGGCTCAGGCTTGACGGGCTGATGGTGGCGAGCCCCGCGAATCCCTCGGGCACGATGCTGGACCGCGCCGCACTCGGCGCCTTGATGGAGGCGGCGGCGGGGCAGGGCGCCTCGTTTATCTCGGACGAGATTTATCACGGGATCGAGTATGAGGCGAAAGCGGTCTCGGCGTTGGAGATCAGTGACGATTGCTATGTGATCAACTCGTTTTCCAAGTATTTCTCGATGACCGGATGGCGCGTGGGCTGGATGGTGGTGCCCGAGGATCATGTGCGCGTGATCGAGCGGCTGGCGCAGAACCTCTTCATCTGCCCGCCCCATGCAAGCCAGATCGCCGCGCTCGCCGCGATGGATTGCACCGCAGAGCTTGAGGCAAACATGCAGGTCTACCGGGCCAACCGTTTGCTCATGCTGGAGGGGTTGCCCCGCGCCGGATTTACCAAGATAGCACCACCAGATGGGGCGTTTTACGTCTATGCGGATGTGAGCGATCTGACGGAGGACAGCCGCGCTTTCGCCGCCGAAATTCTGGAGAAGGCAGGCGTGGCCGTCACGCCGGGCTTGGATTTCGACCCTGTCCGCGGGGCAGGGACCTTGCGGTTTTCCTATGCGCGCAGCACGGCCGATATCGAGGAAGGTCTCGCGCGGCTCACGGCGTTTATGGCGGCGCGCTAGGGCCATATCCGTCGCCCAAAGGGGCGGGACATGGCCGCGCGGTTTTGCTATACTGCGTGCAGAAGCCGGAGAAACCGGTGCAGTTTTGGGCTGAGCAGTATGATCCGCTTTCTTCATGTTCTATTGGCCACCCTTTTTCTGGGTGATGCTGCGCAGGCGCAGACGCAAGGGTTCGGCGCGATGGCCCGGCTGAACGCCGAGGGCAGCACCATGATCCAGACCCGCGCGGGCGTGGAAATCACCCTCGCGCTGAGCCAAGGGGTGCCTTACCGCGCGTTTACATTGGCCGAGCCTGCGCGGCTGGTGCTGGATTTTCGTGAGGTGGATTGGGGCGGCGTGCATGCGCGGGGCCTCAGCCAAACCGACCGCGTGGCCGATGTACGGGTGGGCGGGTTTCGCCCTGGTTGGTCGCGCATGGTGGTCGATCTGGCCGCCCCTCTGGCGCTTTCAGAAGCCGACCTGCGCATTGACGAGATCACCGGGACTGCGCGGCTGATCCTGCGCCTTGAGGAAACGGACGCGCAGGATTTTGCAGCGCGCTCAGGCCTGCCAAACACACCGGGCTGGGACACGCCCGAGCCAGAGGCACGTATTCCGCGCGATCCCGATGCGCCGATGGTGATCGTGCTCGATCCCGGCCATGGCGGCATTGATCCTGGCGCGGAGACCGAGGAAATTCTTGAGAAGGATCTGACGCTCAGCTTTGCGCGGCAGCTCAAGGAAATGCTGCTGCGCACGGGGGCGTTCGACGTCGTTCTGACCCGTGAGGATGATAGTTTCGTGTCGCTTGAGCGGCGGGTGCAGATCGCGCACCGCTCGGGCGCGGATGTGTTCTTGTCGCTGCACGCCGATTCGCTGGGCGAGGAGAACCCACGCGGGGCCACCGTCTACACCCTGTTGGAGGATGCGTCGGACGAGGCCTCCGCCGCGCTGGCCAAAAGGCACGAGCGGGCGGACCTTTTGGCCGGGGTGGACCTGAGTGGATCAGACGATGTGGTGGCCGACATCCTCATGGATCTGGCCCGGATGGAGACGCAGCCGCGCGCCGATCTGTTGGCCCGAGCGCTTATTCTAGGTATCCGCGAAAGTGGTCTGCCGCTCAACAACCGCCCGCAACGCAGCGCGTCTTTCTCGGTGCTGAAATCGCCCGACATTCCGTCGATCCTTTTGGAGCTTGGGTTTTTGTCCAGCGGGCGTGATCTGGGCAATATGATCAACCCCGAATGGCGGCTCGACATGGCGGTTGCGATCACGGATGGGCTGAAGGCGTGGCGTCTTGCGGATGCGGCGGGTGCGGGTCTTGTGCGGCAATGAGCCTGCGTAAGCGAGAAGCGGCCCTGAGCGATCATAGGCTTTTGACGCCGGGCGCTTGCGGGCTTATACCGACGGTAACTTGAGAGCAGCGGGGGTAAGCGTGCTCAGATCTATCTTGACCTTTTTCGGTTCCATTTTCAGCCTGGTCACCCTTGGCCTGATGATGATCGCGCTCAGCATTGGCGCGGTCTTCTACATCTATGGCAAAGACTTGCCCAGCCACGAAAGCCTCGCCAATTACCAGCCCCCCACGATCAGCCGTATTTTCTCGGGTGAAGGGCGCATTATTGATGAGTTCTCGCGCGAGCGACGCTTGTTCACCCCCGCTGAGGAAATTTCCGACCTGATCAAACAGGCGTTCATTTCTGCAGAGGACAAGAATTTCTACACCCATGCTGGCTATGATGCGCGCAGCATTGCGGCGGCCGCAGTGGATGCGGTACGCTCGCGCGGGCAGGATGTGCGCGGGGCCTCCACGATCACGCAGCAGGTGATGAAGAACTTCCTCCTGGATGGGTCGCGCCGGGCAGAGCGCAAGATCAAGGAAATCATCCTCGCCACAAGGATCGAAGAAACGCTGGATAAAGAGCGCATCCTTGAGCTTTACCTCAACGAGATTTTTCTTGGTCAGAATTCATATGGTGTGGCCGCAGCCAGCCAGACCTATTTCAACAAATCCTTGGCCCAGCTTGCGCCGCATGAGGCGGCGTTCTTGGCCTCTATGCCCAAGGCCCCTTCGGATTATCACCCCGTGCGCCAGAAAGATCGCCTGAAGGCACGGCGTGATTTCGTGCTGCGGGAGATGAAGGAAAACGGTTTTCTCACCCAAGCGGTTTACGAGAGTGAAAAGGCAACGCCTCTGCGGTCCGTCCAGAACGGAGATTTTGAGCCTTTCTCCGCAGCCCTGCCGCCGCGCGACTACTTCACCGATGAAATCCGCCGCCAGTTAAGCCGCGATTTCGGAGAGGGCGAGTTTTTCACTGGCGGGCTGAGTGTGCGCGCCACGCTTGACCCCGAGATGCAGGTCCACGCCGCCTACGCGTTGCAACGCAAACTGGAAGAATATGACCGGGGCAGTGGCCGTTGGCGCGGCACGGGTGTGACCCTTCCGCCCGAGGTGCTGGACAGCGAGGCCGCGTGGCGCGAGGCGCTGGCCGCGACGCGCGTTGCGCGTGACATCACGCTCGAGAGCCAATGGTATCCGGCCGTGGTGCTGGAAATTGGCGATCAGGAAATGCGTCTGGGGATCGAAGGCGTGGTGGAGACCGAGGCCGAGCCGCATATCGTGCCGCGCCGTGATATAGCATGGTTGCCCGGCAACTTTCAAAATACGTTCGAGCGCGGTGATGTTGTGCATGTGCGCCGCATGGTCGATGGCGGCGAGTTCATCCGCTGGACGCTCCGGCAGGTGCCCGAAGTGCAGGGCGGTTTCATGGCGATGGACGTGAACACGGGCCGTGTGATCGCGATGCAGGGCGGGTTCTCCTATCAGAATTCGGTCTTCAACCGCGCGACGCAGGCCAAGCGCCAGCCGGGTTCAAGCTTCAAACCCTTCGTGTATGCTGCAGCCCTCGACAGCGGGTATAGCCCCGCCACGATCGTCGTGGACGCGCCGATCGAGATCGACACGCCGCAAGGCCTCTGGCGACCGCGCAACTCGTCCGACCGCTTTTACGGGCCGACGCCCTTGCGCACCGGAGTGGAGCAATCTCGGAACCTGATGACGATCCGTCTGGCACAAGAGGTCGGCATGGAGACTGTGGCCGCATATGCAGAGCGTTTCGGCGTGTATGATCGGATGGGCCCGTTTCTGGCAAACTCGCTGGGGTCCGAGGAGACGACGCTTTACCAGATGGTCGCGGCCTATGCGATGTTCGCCAATGGCGGTGAACGTGTGGAGCCCACTCTCGTGGACCGGGTTCAGGATCGCTATGGCCGCACAGTCTATCGACATGATTCGCGCCGCTGCACCGATTGCTCGGACCCTGGCATTGCCCCCAGCCGCAGCCCGCGGATCGTGTCAGACCGCGAGCGGGTGATGGACGCGATCACGGCCTATCAGTTGACATCAATGATGCGCGGCGTGGTGGAGCGTGGCACGGCGCGCGGCCATGTGAACCTGAGCGTGCCTGTGGCGGGCAAGACCGGCACCACCAATGAGGCGCGCGATGTATGGTTTGTGGGCTTCACGTCCAATATCGTCGCGGGCTGCTATATCGGGTATGACCAGCCCCGCCCAATGGGCAGCGGTGCCTATGGCGGCGTCATGTGCGGCCCGGTCTTTACCGAGTTCATGCGAGAGGCCACGGCCAAATATGGGGGTGGTGAATTCGATGTGCCGCCTGGTGGAACATTCATCAACATTGATCGCTTCACGGGCGCGCGCCTGTCGGACAGTGCATCCGGTGCCAATGTGGTGGCCGAGTATTTCCGCGAAGGTCAGGATCTGATCTTTGGCGTGGCCTTTGATGGCGGGTTTGCAATGGGCAATGATCTGGACCTTTTCCAATCGGGTGAAAGTGAGCAGGTCAAGCAGATCACGACATCGACCGGGCAGACGACCACGGTGGGTGAAAAAGCCACGTTTGGCTCGATCAGCTCGGGCGGACTTTATTGAGCAGGGCGCGCGGTGTCGCGTGCATTTCGAAGCGCTTGGCATGTGCTCTATTGCTTGAGGTGGACGGGCGGCTGGGGTATTTGTGCGCCCTGACCCAAAAGGACACTGAGCCCCATGCGCGCTGAAATTCAGACCCTCGTCTCCGAGATTGAAAACTCGCTGGAGCTTTTGCGCCAGCGGATGGACTGGGACAGTGTCCAGCACCGTCTGGAAGAGTTCAACGCGCGGGTCGAGGACCCCACGCTTTGGGACGACCCGGCCAAGGCCCAAAAGCTGATGCGGGACCGGCAATCTCTTGTCGATGCTTTGGCGACCCATGATGGGATCGCGCAGGAGCTGTCGGACAATCAAGAACTGATCGAGATGGGTGAGATGGAGGGCGATGCTGGCGTTGTCGCTGAAGCTGAGGCCGCGATGCGTGCCCTGCAGGCCCGCGCGGCGGCCAAGGAGCTCGAAGCGCTTCTGAACGGTGAGGCGGATGCCAATGACACGTTTTTGGAGATCAACGCAGGTGCGGGTGGCACGGAGAGCTGTGATTGGGCCAGTATGCTGGCGCGGATGTATGTCCGCTGGGCCGAAAAGCGCGGGTACACGGTCGAGCTGCAATCGGAAAGTGCGGGCGACGAGGCGGGGATCAAATCGGCAGCTTACAAGATCAGCGGTCATAACGCCTATGGCTGGTTGAAATCCGAGAGCGGGGTCCACCGTTTGGTCCGCATTTCGCCCTACGATTCTGCAGCCAAGCGGCATACATCGTTCAGTTCGGTCTGGGTCTACCCGGTGGTGGATGATGATATCGACATCGAGGTGAACCCCGCCGATATCCGCATTGACACATATCGCAGTTCGGGCGCGGGCGGGCAGCACGTCAACACCACCGATTCTGCCGTGCGTATTACGCACCATCCCACCGGAATCGTCGTGACTAGCTCGGAAAAATCGCAACACCAAAACCGGGATATCGCCATGAAGGCGCTGAAATCGCGGCTCTATCAGATGGAGCTTGATCGGCGTAACGCCGCCATAAACGAGGCGCATGAAAACAAGGGCGATGCCGGCTGGGGCAACCAGATCCGGTCTTATGTCTTGCAACCCTACCAGATGGTGAAAGACTTGCGCACGCAGGTCGAGACCTCGGACACGAAGGGGGTTCTGGACGGTGACCTCGATGCGTTCATGGCAGCGACCCTCGCGCAGCAGCTGAGCGGTAAGAGCCGGGCAGAAGCACAAGGCGATTGAGGGTTTGCCCGGTTTGGCGAAGCGTCAGATTTGAGTATTTGCGCTAAGAAGAAGCCCGAGGGCTGAATGCTGTGTCTCGGTGGATGCGGGGTGGGATATGGACGACCTTTTGACAATGGGGGCAGCAGCCCAGGCACGTGCCATGGCAGTGGGGCAGCTGCGGGCCGTGGATGTGATGGCGGCGACGCTTGCGCGGGTGCGGGAGGTCAACGGGGCGCTCAATGCGCTGGTCTCACTGGCGTCTGAGGCGGATTTGATGGCAGCGGCGCACGCGGTGTATGCGGGCGATGTGCTTGGGCCGCTGCACGGGGTGCCGGTGGTAATCAAGGACCTCGCCGATGCGGCAGGGTTCGCGACGTCACAAGGCTCGCCTATTTTTGCGGGTCAGGTGGCGGCGGGGGATGATGCGCATGTGGCCCGGTTGCGCGCAGCGGGTGCGATCGTGATCGGCAAGAGCAACGTACCGGAGTTCGGCATCGGCTCGCAGACATATAATCCGGTCTTTGGCGCGACGGGCAACCCGTATGATGTGACGCGCAGCGCGGGAGGGTCGTCTGGCGGGGCGGCGGCGGCGCTGGCGTCGGGGATGGTGCAGATCGCGGATGGGTCGGACATGATGGGCAGCCTGCGGAACCCGGCGGGCTGGTGCAATGTTTACGGGATGCGGCCCACATGGGGGGTGGTCCCGGCGGGGCCGAGCGATGAGGTGTTCCTGCATCATCTGTCGACCAATGGGCCCATGGCGCGTTGCCCTGAGGATTTGGCGGTGTTGTTGGAGGTCATGGCAGGGCCAGAGGGGGGGCAGCCTTTCGGGCGGGCGCTTGAGGCGTCGGATTGCCCTGCGGTTCCGCGCATCGGCTGGCTCGGGGATTGGGGCGGGGCCTATGCAATGGCGCCGGGCATTCTGGAGCTTTGCGAAGCGGCTTTGGCGCCGTTGGGGGCTGTTGAGGCGCTTGGCCCGCCGATGGATGCAAGCGGGCTTTGGGAAAGTTGGTGCGTGCTGCGCAGCTGGGCCATCGCCATGGGGCTTGCGCAGATCATGGCGGACGAGCGGCGCGACCATCTCAAGCCCGAAGCGGTATGGGAGGCAGAGCGGGGGCTGGCCTTTAGTGGCGTTGATATCCACGCAGCCAGCGTTCAGCGCAGTGCCTGGTTTGCCTGCGCAATGCAGCTTTTTGAGAGGTTCGATGTGCTGGCCTTGCCATCGGCGCAGGTCTGGCCCTTTGACAAGCGTGAAACGTGGCCACGGGCCATCGGCGAGCGCCGGATGGACACATATCACCGCTGGATGGAGGTGGTGATCCCGGCGAGCCTGATCGGGCTTCCGGCTATCTCATTGCCTGCGGGGTTCGGGGCGGAAGGGCTGCCGATGGGCGTGCAACTGATCGGCCGGCCTGGCGCGGACCGGATGCTTTTGGAGCTTGCCGCGCGACATCACGCGGCTACGCCTTGGCCCGAGATGCGCCCGCCTGTGCTTTGAGCCTTTGAGCGCGGCGCAGGGCGCGCTAGACTGCACCCAACTGGGAGGGGGCAGATATGTCGCAAAGTGAGACACCGGAGCTGGGCGTGCCGGCCATGGGGCCTTTGCAGATGTCGATGCTGGGTGCTGCGTTGCGCCGGGGGTGGCGCGATATGCGCGCAGCACCGCTTTATGCGTTGGTCTTTGCGGGTGTCTATGTGGCGCTTGGATGGCTCATGACATGGGTGACACTGGCCACGGGCAAGACATATTGGCTGATCTTTGCCGCCGTGGGCTTTCCGCTTTTTGGACCCTTTGCCGCCGTGGGGCTATATGAGGTGTCGCGCCGCCTTCAACATGGCCGCGCGCTTGAAGCGCGGGCTGTTTTCGGCGTGATCCTGCATCAAAGCACGCGGCAGCTACCGTCGATCTGTGTGATCATCGTGATGGTATTTCTCTTCTGGTTCTTCCTCGCGCATATGATCTTTGCGCTCTTCATGGGTCATGCGGCGATGACCAATGTCTCCACCTCCTTTGAGGTTTACACCACGATCAACGGCGTTTCGATGCTGGCTGTGGGCACTGTGGTGGGGGGGCTCTTTGCCACGCTCCTTTATATGATCACGGTGTTTTCGCTGCCGCTGCTTCTGGACCGCGAGGTGGATTTCGTCACCGCAATGATCACCAGTTTCGGCCATGTCGCGGCCAATCCCGGGCCGATGCTGGCGTGGGCGGTTTTGTGGCGCTGGTGACGTTTCTGGCGATGATACCGGGTTTTTTCGGCCTTTTCATCGTGCTGCCGCTCTTGGGACACGCCACCTGGCATCTTTATTGGCAGGTGGTCGAGGCGGGGGACGCCTGAGCGCTACTCCTCGCGCCCATGCGCCTTCAGCCGCGCGTGAAGGGCTGTCGCCTCAGCCGCACCCGCCTCCAGCGCAAAGACGAACGCATGTGTCAGAAAGAAACAAGCCGCATCGAGCGAATTCGCCTCATCGGCGGCCTGCGTGTAGAGCCGGATCAGCGCAGGCCTATCGCGCGCGTCATGGGCGGCCAGCATATCAGCATGCAGCGCGCTCATTCCGCCGCTTGAGCATTGCCGGCTGCGCGATGGCTCAGCACTTTGCCCGCGACCCAAGCATGAAAGCAATGTGTGGGGCTGTCCATGACGGGTGAGAAGCGTCCGCCGTCGAACCCAGCCACCTGGCGGCCTTTCTGCATGCCTTCCACAACAAAGATGTCCTCCTCGAACACAGTTTTCCAAAGCTGGGCGTTGCGTGCGCGCAGGCCTTCCGGCGTGCCCTCCTCGGCGTAGTAGAGGTGAACATGCTCGACTGTATGGCCCGTGCCTTTGGGCTCAAGGATGATGGCGAAGGCATGGTCGCGGTGGACGCCCAGAAGGACATTGGGATAGACGGCTATATATTCCGCCTGTTCGTTCCATTTGGCACCCACCCCTTCGAAATCGGGGAATTTCGTGCCATCCTCATCGGTGAGCTGGCGGTAGACCAGCGTGCCCTGACCGGAATACTCCTCGGGGGCTTCGATATGGTAGTGATCCTCCAGCCGGGAATAGCTGTTGAGGCCGGGATGCACCCACGGCAGGTGGTAGCTTTCGCAGTAATTCTCGACCGCAAGTTTCCAGTTGGTCGCGACCTCAAGCTGAAACCTGCTGCCTGGGCCGCCATGGTAAAGCGGCAGATCAAATTCGGCCCAGCGGGCGATGATATCGGCCATCGCAACCTCAAATGCGGGGGCGTCGCCCGAAAGGTTGATCCACACCACATCGCGCCAGATATGTGAGCGGACCTCGTTGAGGCCAAGCTCGCTGCGTTTGATCGATGCGTGCGTATTCTGACCGGGGCCGCCCACATGCGGGGTCGAGACCAGATCGCCCTTGGTCGAGTAGCACCACGAGTGATAGGGGCAGCGGATAGCCCCCTCGATCTTGCGTGGCTCCTCCACCAAGGTCATCCCTCGGTGGCGGCAGATGTTCTGAAAGACCCGCACAGCGCCATCCTTGTCACGCAAGAGCAAAAGCGGCTGGCCGAGGAATTCCATCGGCACGGCGTCACCGGGCTCTGGCACGTCGGCGGCTACGGCAAGACCCGCCCATTGGGTGAAGAGAAGTGCGCGGCTTTCCTCTTCATACACGGCCGGATCAACGTAATGTGCGTTGGGCAGGCCATTGGCGGTCTCGACTGGCCGGCGGACGCGGCTGAGATCTGTGAGGTGGGTCATGGATCGTTCCCTTCCTTGTGTCTTTGGCAAGCTGGCACGATTCTGCGCACGTTTGGCCCGCTGCAAGCGACATGGCTTTGCTCGCCGCGACATGGGCAGGGGCGGCGCGCCTAGCGAAAGGGCTGATCCAGTCGCAAAAGCCGCGCATGGAAGGGCGGCACCGCCTCAAGAGGGACAAGACCCGACAAGCGCGCCTCCTTCAGAACACGGTTCATGTCGTGCCCCAGATGCTCATAGACCATCCGCACGGCGCGCGGGGCGTTGATCTTTTCGCGCACGGTGCGGGTGACATAGCCTTCCCAGATGTTTTGCTGAAACGAGGTTTCCTGCGCGAGAAAGTTGAACGAGGCCGAGAGCGCGTTTCGGTGGCTCACGATCATCATTATGCCCTCTTCCTGGCGCATCACCACGCCGCGATATTCGCGGTCGGCGGCGGCGATCGAAATACCCTGTTTGGCGAGGGCTGCGCGCGGCTCATATCCGCGCACGAAGGTGTAGCCATCGGCGCGGTGCACAAAGACCAACCCCATAACGAACTGACTGTCATCGAGAAAACTGCGCCGTACGAAGCGGTAGAATCCGCTGGGGAAAAGCTCCGGTGGCACTTCGACGGGGCCCCCGCCGAAGAAGCCCTGCACCGCTGGATGGCCCAGCAGATCGAAGGCGGCGGGGCGCAGCGTCTCCGCAGGCTCCAGCAAGATACGCGCATCCACGCCGAAGAAGGTGCATATACGGTGCAGCACGTCAGGACGCGGGAAGCTCTCGCCGGTGAGGTAGCGATTAAATTGCGTGCGGTTGATGCCCAGATCCCGGCAAAGCCCCGCGACCGAGGGGTAATCGGCGCTGAGCCTGTGCAGGTTATCCCCGAAGATTGCGCGCAGGCTGGCTGGGTCCACCTGATGTGAAGTGCCTTTGCGCGTCATGGCGTGAGGCGCAAGCGGGAGAGGTGTTTCACGGGCAGGTTTTATCCAAGTGAGAAAAGCTGTTTGGGAGATGTTTGCATGGTTTTGTGTCGATGTCATGGCATGTGACGCTAAGTAGCGTCATTTTTTGAGGGTTCTGACACAAAGGGGCTGCGTTAACGGCGATTTAATTATGGCTGAAAAAGCCGGAAAAAGACATTCTTATCAGAGGAAAAGGGTTCAGCTGAAGGCCAAAAGGGAGACGTCATGTACGGTGTAGTCATCTGGAGCGATCAAGTTAAAAACCGGGCTGTTATCTGGTGTGAAGACCATGGCGACCTTGCGTATTTCCGCGGCGATAGTGCGGGTGCAGAAGTGTCCGAGATCGGGCCGGGCGATCTGGTCGAGTTTGATTTGGCGGCCAGTGACGGGCTTCGCCTTGCGGATGCACCGCGCCTTGTCGCTCAAAAAAGCCACCCCCACATTGCGCGCGCTCTCAAACGCGCCACACCGGCCCCTGCACCGCGCAAACGGCGCAGCGAGATGTCGTCAAGCTGGGATGCTGAAGTTGTAAGTTTTGATAGGGCCCGCTGCGCAGGCGCAGCCTGAGAGGGGTCAGGCGGGGACGCAGGAGCGCGCGCCAAACGCGCTCCGAAAGGTGGTCAGACCCCGCGTGGCAAGGCCGCCACGCCCGTTCTGGCAATATCCACCAGACCCAAGGGGCGCATCAGGTCCGCGAAGGCG
Source organism: Roseovarius sp. (assembly GCA_049276875.1). Classification (GTDB taxonomy): domain Bacteria; phylum Pseudomonadota; class Alphaproteobacteria; order Rhodobacterales; family Rhodobacteraceae; genus Roseovarius. Next base: position 30,242 of record JBASXE010000341.1, read on the forward strand.
TCGATCTTCTCGGACGTGCCGGTGATCTCAAACACAAAGCTGTCGAGCGTGCTGTCTACCACATTGGCGCGGAAAATATCCGCCAGCCGTAGTGCCTCGACCCGCTTGTCGCCCGCGCCCTCAACCTTCATCAACGCCAGCTCGCGCTCGACCGCGCGGCCCTCCACGGTCAGGTCGTGGACCTCATGCACGGGGATGATCCGGCCAAGCTGCGCCTTGATCTGAACGATCACCTGCGGGGTGCCTGTCGTCACGATGGTGATCCGCGAGCGGTGCCCTTCATGGTCGATCTCGGCCACGGTCAGGCTGTCGATATTGTAGCCGCGCCCGGAGAAAAGCCCGATCACCCGCGCCAGAACGCCCGCCTCGTTATCCACGATAACGGCGAGGGTGTGCTGCTCCTCCACATCCGAAAAGGTGGGGCGCAGATTGTAGGCCGAATGCTTGTTCGAGCCTTTTTTGATTTTCAGTGCTGACATCTCATCATTCCTTTGACTGGGGGTGGCGCCGCAGCGCTTAAACCAACACGCTGCCCTTGGCGTCGATCACGCCTTGGGTGTCGGCCTCGCCCAGAAGCATTTCGTTATGCGCTTTGCCCGACGGGATCATCGGGAAGCAGTTTTCATGCCGGGTGACGAGGCAATCGAAGATCACCGGGCCGTCATGCTCGACCATTTCCATGATCGCATCATCCAGATCGGCAGGATCGGAGCACAAGATGCCCTTGCACCCAAATGCCTCGGCCAGTTTCACGAAATCGGGCAGTGCCTCGGACCAGCTGTGCGAATAGCGCTCGCCATGCAAAAGCTCCTGCCACTGGCGGACCATGCCAAGCCGTTCGTTGTTGAGAATGAACTGCTTGACCGGCAGGCGGAATTGCACCGCCGTGCCCATCTCCTGCATGTTCATCAGCCATGAGGCCTCGCCGGCCACGTTGATCACCAGCGCCTCCGGGTGTGCCATCTGCACCCCGATGGAGGCCGGGAAACCGTAGCCCATCGTGCCAAGGCCACCAGAGGTCATCCAGCGGTTCGGCCCGTCAAAGCCTATATATTGCGCGGCCCACATCTGGTGCTGGCCCACTTCGGTGCAGACGTACCGGTCATACTTCTTGGTCAGTGCCTCAAGGCGCGCCATCGCGTGCTGCGGCTTGATGACGGGGCCCTTTTGCTCGAACTTCAGGCAATCCACTTTGCGCCACGCATCGATCTTGCCGCGCCACTTGGCGATGCCCTCACGATCCACCTTGCGCCCGCGCGATTTCCAGATGTTGAGCATATCTTCGAGGACATGAGCCACATCGCCGACGATCGGGATGTCGGTCTTGATCACCTTGTTGATGGACGAGGGATCAATGTCGATATGTGCCTTTTTGGAACCGGGCGAGAAGGCGTCGAGACGCCCGGTGATCCGGTCGTCGAAGCGTGCGCCGATATTGATCATCAGATCGCAATCATGCATCGCCATGTTGGCCTCATAAAGGCCGTGCATCCCCAACATGCCAAGCCAATGCTCGCCGCTGGCCGGATAGGCGCCGAGGCCCATCAGGGTCGAGGTGATCGGGATGCCTGTGGCATCCACAAGCTCGCGCAGGAGTTGGCTTGCGGCGGGGCCGGAGTTGATAACGCCGCCACCGGTGTAGAAAAGCGGGCGTTTTGCCGTCTCCATCGCGGCCACCAGCTCGGTAATCGCCTCCAGGTCACCTTTTAACTGTGGCTGATAGCGGCTGACCTTGGCCTTGGCCTTGCCCACATAGCTGCCGGACGCGAATTGCACGTCCTTGGGGATGTCCACCAGAACGGGGCCGGGGCGGCCCGATGTCGCCACGTGGAAGGCTTCATGGATCACACCCGACAGCTTGTCGGTCTCCTTCACCAGCCAGTTATGCTTGGTGCAAGGGCGGGTGATGCCAACCGTGTCGGCCTCTTGGAATGCGTCCGAGCCGATCATGAATGTCGGCACCTGACCCGTCAGAACCACGATCGGGATGGAATCCATCAGCGCGTCGGTGAGGCCTGTCACCGCGTTCGTGGCGCCGGGGCCGGAGGTCACGAGGACCACTCCGGGCTTACCGGAGGCGCGCGCATAGCCTTCGGCGGCATGCACGGCCCCTTGTTCGTGGCGCACGAGGATATGCTTGATATCGTTTTGCTGGAATACCTCGTCATAAATCGGCAGCACGGCGCCGCCGGGATAGCCGAATACCGTGTCCACGCCCTGATCCCTAAGGGCCTGAACCACCATTTGCGCTCCGGTCATCTGACGTGTCATCATTGTGCTCCGTTCATCACATCATTCCTTGGTGCAGACATAAAAAAAGCCCCCGAAAATTCGGAGGCGCATGGGGGTCCCAATGGGATGCCGTTACCGGCCCATGCGCCACGTGCTTACATTGATGACTAGCTGTGCCAAAAGGGCGCTCCTCATGCTGCGAGCGAGACATTATGAGGGGGGGGCAGGGGCGTCAACCCGGTTCTGCGGAGAAAATAACAAAAACCGCGAGATTTCTTTTCATTTGTTGCGCGAAACTGGCTCCGCGCGCAGTCCAAGGCCGTTTGACCCGTCAATTTGGGGGCCGAGGGCACATGTCCGGCGGCGCACGCGCTCAAACACATGTCCGGCGGCGCACGCGCTCAAAACGGTGCGTGTCACTTGGTCATCCGTCCACCGGCCACGGCGCGTGGATCGGCGCATCCGATAATCGCCGCAGTGCCGCGCGCAAGGCCCATGCGTGTGCAGACCGATTGCGACGGTGCGTTGCCCGGCTCGACCCCGGTCATGAAGCTTTCAAATCCGAAGCGTGTCTGCATGTCCAATAGCGCCTGTGCGCCCAGAACCAGCGAGAGGCGCGCGCCGCGCCGCTCGGGGGCGGTGGCCAGCATCCCCCACCACGCCTGCCCGCCATGGGTGGGGTGATCGCGGTGCGCAAAGGCCGAGGCGGCGGCGCAAGATACCACCGTCCCGGCGGGGTCCACGGCCGCGAGGCAGATGGCGAGCTGCAACAGACCGCGAAGCGCCTCGCCGCAGAGCGGCAAGACACCGCATCCCAGGGCCATCTGCGCAAGCGATGCCAGATCTGCGTCCGGGGTGGATGCGTCGAGCCGCACCAGCCTCAAATCCCCGGGCAAGGGCAGGGTGGCCACAGCCTCGCGCGCCGCTGAGATGGCGCTGTGCGCGCCTTCCCATCTGTCATACTGCATCGGAACCAGCCCGCGCGCCTGCAGGTCTGCCTTGAGGGCATCGACCTCATCGAGGGGCACGGCGCCGTAGGCTGCATTGCCCTGCGCCGTGGCGAGCGCGGCAAGCTGATCCACGTCTCCTTCCTTAGGGCTGACAAGACCGACCGTGCGACCGTAATACGTATAGGGCGTGTCGGCGCCGAGCAGGGTCGCCATCGCCCGGCCGCGGCGCAATACTGCGCGTTGGTCGTCCGTGCCAAAGACTGTGTCGTAAGTCATGCTCGGCCCTTCGGGATGTCTGGTCGGTAGCTTGGGGCGGTGATGGAGCGCGGGTCAAACCAAAATGCCGCGCGCCTTGTGTGGGCTTGCGCCCCTCGCCGGGCCACGCAACGCAAAAGGCCGCCCCTGGGGGAGCGGCCTTTCATGTGTCTCTTGGGCAGGATCAGAAGTTGTTCGGGTTGCCCGGCAGAAGCGTGCCCGTGCCATCCACGGCACCGTCCTTGATCCAGCTGACCATGTCGCCTTCGATCGAGACGGACCAGCAATCGGGCGCTTCGCCGTAAGCAAAGCACATCTGATCGTTCTCGACTGTCCATGTGCCGGTGTAATCCGCGCCTTTGATTGTGCCATCGACGTCGTAGAACTCGGTATAGGCGCCGGCCTCGACCATGCTGCCCTGCACGGTGTTGCCGGAGATTGCTGCGGTGATTTCGTCACCCGTGGCCGGCGTTTCCGCGAAGGCGGGAGCCGCTGTGAGGGTCATCGCAAAAGCAAAGAGGGTTCGTTTCATGTTGATTACTCGCTGTTGAATTAAAACATCATAGAAATGTCTCTAATTTCCGTTAAGTCAATAGCCCCGTAAAAAACGACTATCCCCGGCTGGGGCGCAGGGGCATTCCGTCGGGCAAGGTGATATCGGCCACCTGTTCGGCAATCGGGTCATTGCTGAGCGGGTGGGCCTGCGCATCGTAATCGGCGGGGTCGCGCATCTTCTCCCACGCGCCGCCCACATAGACCTCCAGCCCCGAAAAAGCGGATTTATAGCCCATCTTCGCACTGCCTGGCACCCAATAGCCCAAATAGACATGGGGCAGGCCGCTTTCGCGGGCGATCTCGACGTGATCGAGGATCACATAGGTCCCAAGCGAGTTGCGCTGCCACTCAGGCTCGAAGAATGAGTAAACCATGCTCACCCCGTCATCGAGCACATCGGTCAGGCATACGCCAATCAGCGCGCCGGTCTCGGCTTCCGTATACTCCACCACCCGCGTGCGGATCGGTGTCTCTTCCACCATGGCGGCGAATTCGAACGCATCCATATCCGCCATGCCGCCGGCCGCGTGCCGGCTTTCGAGATAGCGGCGGAAAAGTGCGTATTGATCCTCTGTCGCCCAGGGCGATGACGTGCGCCGCTCCAGCACCGTGTTGCGGCGCAGCACGCGTTTCTGGCTCTTGGAGGGCGTGAAATCCGCCACGCTGATTCGCGCCGAAAGGCACGCCGCGCAATCGGCGCAGGACGGGCGATAGAGCACATTTTGCGACCGGCGAAACCCCTGTTTTGACAACCCGTCGTTCAAACGCTGCGCACCATCGCCTTGCAAAGCGGTAAAGAGCTTACGCTCCATGCGCCCTTCAAGGTAGGGGCATGGTTGTGGGGCCGTCACATAAAATTGCGGCGCGAGGGGCAGGGTATGGCGCATAGGGGCTCAGTCGGACTTGTTGTATTTCGCGTTTCTGAGAAAAGCGTAACAAGGAAGTCAGCGCCCGCCAAGTGTTGATGAAAAAACCCTTAACGCCGGGGCGGCCCCGCGCGGCGGTTGATGGCCACGGTGCCCAGGACATGATCGGTCAGACCTTGGGCGCGCGGCGTGCTCAGCATCATCACAATCGAGGCGATCTGGGCCGGGAACACCGCGATGGAGAGCGAATAGCCCAGTGTATGCAGCGCGGCCATTGGCAGATCAAAAAGTTGTCCGTCAGGTCTGCGAAACTCGATCGCCATGACCTGCATCCCCCATGTGGCCGATCCGCGCGCGATGGTGGCCGTGCGGTAGGCAAAGCCAAGCACGACATAAAGGGCCGGAAAGATGAACAAGCCGATGCCCAGCGTAAAGACAACTGCAAGGAGGCACATCGCCAGAATCACTGCCGTATCTATCACCCGGCCAAAAGGCGCTTGGTTGGAATGTCGGCGTAGAACTCCGGCTGGCGCTCGGGATCGGGGAGGTGGAGGGTATCGGTCATCATGTGCTCTTATACGGCAACGCACCCGCCTGTGAAAAGGGCGGGCGCGTTCTGGGTTGGTCTTTGTCGGGCGTTACGCCGTCGCGTCGTCCGCTTTGGGTGCGCGGGCGCGCTCTTCCATGAAGCGTTCGAATTCGGCTTTGTCTTTTGCGTCGCGCAGACGGCCAAGGAAGGCCTCGAAATTGTCTTGCTCTTCTTGCAAGCGGCGCAACGTATCGGCGCGGTAGGCGTCAAAGGCTGTGTTGCCTGAGCTGTGCAGTGACATGGGTGTGGGGCGTTTGAGGCTTGAGAACATGCGATTGCTCCAGATCATATAGGCCAGAAGGGCAAGGCCCACGGGCCATGCGATGATGAAGGCAAGCAGGGTGGCTATGATCCAGCCCGTTTTGCCACGCGCATCGAGCCAATCGCGCCCGCGGCGCAGAAGCGCCATCGGTCCGGTCGCGTTGTATGCGCTGGAAGGGTGGCAGGTCGAAGTGCTCATTTGGGGTGTCCTTTCAGGTTGATGTGAATGCCTTTCACATGACCAAGATTGGGATTTTGGTGGCCCAGCACAAGAGGCTATGTAAAGATATTTTACATTATGGACTCTTAGCCTTGTTATCATGCTGTAAATTCAGCAAGCTGCGCGCTAGAGAGTCGCAAAACCTCGCGCGGGGGAGCGCCGAACAGGTGCCTCGGCGTGCCTGCGGCGGCCCATATCTCGGCAAATTCCATGAGGCGCGGGTCAAAAAAAGCGCGAGGTGGCGTAAGATGCCCGATGGGCGACACACCCCCGATGGCAAATCCTGTTTGCGCGCGGATCTGCGCCGCATCGGCGCGTGTCAGTGTTTCTCCTACCAGAGCACTTGCGCGCGCGCCGTCCACCTGCCGCCCGCCTGCCGTGATGAAAAGGATCGCTGCACCGCTTTGAGATCCTGCGAAAATGATCGACTTTGCGATCTGGTCAATCTCGCAGCCAACCAGATCGGCGGCCATTTGTGCGGTCGTCGCCTGGCCCACCTCGCGTGGGGTGACGTCCTCCCCCCCTGCGCTCAGCGCGGCGATCACCCGTTTGAGGCTTTTGCTCATGTCGTGCTCCTGTCGTTGCGCGCCAGCTTAATCCCCTGCGCCCCATTGACCAGCCCCGTGCGGCGCGTATCACTGACGCCATGACCCTCGCTTCCCGCATCACGCGCCTGCCGCGCCCGTTTGAGCCCATTCCGGGGGCTGAGGCGCGCGCGCTGTTTCCTGCGTTGGAGGGTGATGTGGCCACGCTGATTGAAGGGGCGGCCGGGTGCAGCCCTTACCTGCGGGGGTTGATTCACAAAGAGGCGGAGTGGCTCGGCCCGGCTCTAAACGACCCCGAAGCAGCGTTGGAGGCGCTGATCGTAGCCTTGCAGGCCGAGACAGGCGACCCCGGCACGCTTTTGCGCCAGACCAAACGCCGGGCTGCTTTGCTCATCGGCCTCATGGACCTCGGCGGGGCATGGACGCTGGAAGAGATTACAGGCGCGCTCACCACGCTCGCTGATGCCGCATGCCAATCTGCGCTCTGCTTCGCGGTGGGGGCCGAGATCAAACGCGGCAAGCTGCCGGGCAAGACCCTTGAGGATGCACCGACCGCTGCCGGCATGACCGTGCTGGCGATGGGAAAGATGGGCGCGGGAGAGCTGAATTATTCCTCGGATATCGACCTGATCTGCCTTTTTGACGAAACGCAGTTCAACCCGGATGACTACCACGATGCGCGCACCAGCTTTGTTCGCGCGACGCGGCGGATGTGCGCACTTCTGAGCGAGAATACCGCCGAGGGCTATGTGTTTCGCACTGATCTGCGCCTGCGGCCCGATCCCGGCGTGACGCCCGTGACCATGGCCATGGCGGCGGCGGAGACTTATTACGAGAGCCTTGGGCGCACATGGGAACGTGCGGCCTATATCAAGGCGCGCCCGGCGGCAGGAGATCTGGAGGCGGGCGCGCGTTTCATAGATACGCTCAGGCCGTTTGTGTGGCGCAGGCACCTTGATTTCGCGGCCATTGAGGATGCGCATAACATGCGGCTGCGTATCCGCGCCCATAAGGGCCTCGCGGGGCCGGTCACCTTACCGGGCCACAATATGAAGCTTGGCCGGGGCGGCATCCGCGAGATCGAATTTTTCACCCAGACCCGGCAGATCATCGCGGGTGGGCGGGACCCGTCCTTGCGGTCGCGCGGCACTGTGGAAGGTCTGGCGCAACTGGCCGCCAAAGAGTGGATTCCCGTGGCTGTCGCGGAAGATCTGACCGAACATTACCGCTTTCACCGGGAGGTGGAGCACCGTCTGCAAATGCTGCGCGACGCCCAGACGCACACCCTGCCCACGACGCAAGAGGAGTTTGACCGCTTGGCCGCCTTCATGGGTCGCGAGACAGATGAGCTCAAGGCCGAGATCGCGGCCCGGCTCGGTGCGGTTGATGCGGTGATCGAGCGGTTTTTTCGGCCTGAAGACAGCCCGCGAGGAGGCGACGAGGATGTGCCCGGTATAGCGCTTGATGGGGGCGCATTGGATGACACTGTGCTGGCCCGCTGGCAGGGGTATCCCGCGCTGCGCTCGGACCGGGCGGGGCAGATCTTTCGGCGCCTGCGCCCCGATATTCTGGCGCGCCTCAAAGCCACGTCTCATCCCGGAGAAGCGCTTGTGGCGTTTGATGCGTTCCTCGCGGGTCTGCCTGCCGGGGTGCAGGTCTTTTCCCTTTTTGAGGCTAATCCGCAGCTTATTGACCTGATGGTCGATATTGCAGGGACTGCGCCGGGGCTTGCTGCATATCTCGCGCGCAATGCGGCCGTTTTTGATGCGGTTATTGCGGGCGATTTCTTTGCACCGTGGCCGGGTGCGGCCTCTCTGGCCGAAGCTCTGACCATGCGCCTTAAGGCCGAGCAGGATTATGAGCACCGGCTTGACACCGCCCGCCGGTGGCGGCGCGAATGGCATTTCCGTATCGGTGTGCATCTTTTGCGCGGGGTAATCGACGCAGGGCAGGCGGGGCAGCAATATGCCGATCTGGCCGAGGCGGTTCTGGTCGCCCTTTGGCCCGTCGTCGGTGCGCATTTCGCCGAGAAACATGGGGAGGCGCCGGGGCAGGGCACGGGGCGGGGCGCGGCGCTCATCGCGATGGGATCGCTTGGCGTGGCGCAGCTCAATGCCGGGTCTGACCTTGATCTGATCGTCATCTATGACGCGGGGGGTGTAGAAGCCTCCGAGGGCCGTCGCCCGCTCCCGGCGCGCACGTATTATGCGCGGCTGACGCAGGCAATGATCACCGCTTTGACAGCACCCATGGCCGAAGGGTGGCTCTACGAGGTGGACATGCGTCTGCGCCCGTCCGGAAATCAAGGTCCAGTGGCGACGGGTTGGCAGGCGTTTCAGGACTACCAGCGGGAGCAGGCCTGGGTGTGGGAGCATCTGGCCCTCACCCGCGCGCGGGTGATCGCGGGACCCGTGGCGCTGAGCGCCGAGATTGAGGCGTTTCGTCTGGAGCTTTTGAGCCAGCCCGCAGCGCCTGAGCATGTCCTCAAAGAGGTCAGCGAGATGCGCGCGCGCATTGCAGCGGCCAAGGCGCCGGCGGGTTTGTTTGACCCCAAGCTGGGACCCGGGCGGCTTCAGGATATCGAACTGGTGGCGCAGGCGGCGTCCCTCATGGCGCAGACCGCAGAACACAGCGCCGAGCGCAGTATCGAGGGCGGGTTGGCGGCCGGTGTCGCAATCGGGTGGCTGGAGGACGCGGATGAGGTGGCGCTCCGCCGCGCGGCAGGGCTTTGTGCGGCTATGGTGCAGGTCTTGCGCCTTTTGGGGCCAGACACGCCAATGCCCGATGAGATCGGTGCGGGGGCGCGTGCCCTTTTGCTGCGCGAGACCGGACAGGAGAGCATGGGCGCGCTGGAGCCGGCGCTTGACGAGGCCACGGCGCAAGCCGCCACAATTATCACAGCCGCGCTTGCACGCGTGCCGCGCAAGCCCTGAGGAGGCCCGCCGATGGATCGCGACCCGCTTGACCACAAGAATCTGATGCGCGAGGCATTTCGGATCGAGGGCATCACGCCTGAGGAATGCCGCTCGATCTTTCTCGACTGGGCGTTGTCGCTGCCTGATGGCACCGAGATGCAAGGCGCGATCGCCACGATCCTCACCCGATATACCGC
>JBASXE010000342.1:0-7940 GCA_049276875.1 Roseovarius sp.
AGGTCTACAAGTGGCGGCATCTGGTGGAAAATTACTTCGCAAAGATTAAAGAGTTCAGAGGGATAGCCACAAGATACGACAAAACCGATTGCAGTTATGCAGCGTGTTGGAACCTCGTAGCAGCACGCATAGCCTCAAGATGATTGTCCACAGGCCCTAATCTATTGAGGAAAAAGGCGTCAATAATCTGGCGCCTTTTTTTGCGTTAGAGGCCTAAAAATAACGCCCTAGATTCTTTTCAAGCAAAATCAGAGTCAAGACCGAAGATAAGTTGACGAAGCGTAGACGCTATTGGTAACTTACTTCAATGACTCGTTACCGCTTGGGGGGAAAGGAGGGTATGGAGGTTCGGCAAAGTGATGCTTTGCAGTTTATCCTGCTCGTTTCGGACAACTCGTCCGACAATGTCCAACAAAACAAACACGACGAAGATCATGATTGGCGCGTTTGCCACACGTGCTGATATGCGCATGATCGCTGACGCCTAATATCCGGTATTTGCGACCGGAGCACTGCTGAACAACGTTCGGCGGAATGGTATGCGTTTGTGATGATCGGTGACGGTTGTTTTGAGGTTCGTTCGCCTGTTTTGGGCTGCGAAATCGTTTGGGTACTGCAAGTTGCGGAACGGAATAGCATGACAAAAGAATACCGAGACGAAGATGTTTGGGGCCAAGAAAAATGGGGCCAGTTGAAACGAGATCTGCAGGCCAGCGTAGGAAGCAGCAACTTCACGACATGGATCGAGCCACTTGATCTGAGCGATGTGGCCGATGGTGTGGCCACGTTCGATGTCGCCACCACGTTCTTTGGAAATTACGTCTCGCAGAAATTCGGCGATCAAATTCTTTATCATGTGCGCAACGTCGATCCAGCGATCCGCCGTGTGCATTTCAAAGTTCCCGCCAATCCAGCACAGCCCGCCGCGCGCGCGCCTCGCCCCGCAAAGGCAGCTTCCGTGCGCGAGACACAGATTCCCGCTGCTCCTCTGGACAAGCGTTTCACCTTCGACAGCTTCGTCGTAGGCAAGCCTAACGAGCTGGCCCATGCCGCTGCAAAGCGCGTGGCCGAAGGTGGCCCTGTCACGTTCAATCCGCTCTTTCTTTATGGCGGCGTCGGGCTTGGTAAAACGCACCTTATGCACGCCATCTCATGGGAGCTTCAGGCGCGCCAGCCGGAGCTCAATGTGCTTTACCTCTCGGCAGAGCAGTTCATGTATCGCTTCGTGCAGGCCCTGCGCGAGCGCAAGATGATGGACTTCAAGGAGATGTTCCGCTCGGTCGATGTTTTGATGGTGGATGATGTGCAGTTCATCGCCGGAAAAGACAGCACACAAGAGGAATTTTTCCACACGTTCAATGCCTTGGTGGATCAGCACAAGCAGATCATCATTTCCGCCGATCGGGCCCCGACCGAGATTGAAAACCTCGAAGAGCGTATCCGCAGCCGTCTGCAATGTGGATTGGTGGTCGATCTGCATCCCACCAATTACGAGCTGCGCCTGGGCATTCTGCAATCCAAGGTCGAATATTATCGTGGGCAATACCCTGATGTGACGCTGACCGACGGAGTGCTGGAATTCCTTGCGCACCGGATAAGCAAGAATGTCCGGGTTCTGGAAGGGGCTTTGACGCGCCTTTTTGCGTTCGCCTCGCTGATCGGCAAGGAGATCACGCTCGAGCTGACGCAGGAGTGTCTTACGGATGTTTTGCGCGCCTCCGAGCGGCAGGTGACGGTGGAGGAAATCCAGCGGCAGGTGTCGGATCACTACAATATCCGGCTGAGCGATCTTGTCGGTCCCAAGCGGGTGCGGGTTTTTGCGCGGCCCCGCCAGGTGGCCATGTTTCTCAGCAAGGAGATGACCTCACGCAGCCTGCCCGAGATCGGGCGGCGGTTCGGGGGGCGCGATCACACCACGGTCATGCACGGTGTACGCCGGATTGATGAGCTGCGCCGCGAAGACGGGCAGATCGCCGAGGATCTGGATCTGCTGCGCCGTTCGCTGGAATCGTAGGCCAGCGGCCACAGCGCTTGTTTCACATCGCTGATGATGCATTAAGGGGTTGAGCGCGGGCCTGCGTTTGGTAACGTGCGCTTCCCGGCCCTCTGCGCCGGCACGATTTCAGGGAGCAAGGGCATGAAGCTGAGCATTGAACGCGGCGTATTGCTGAAGGCCGTGAGCCAGGCCCAATCGGTGGTGGAGCGGCGCAACACGATTCCTATACTCGCCAACGTCTTGATGGAGGCGGAAGGTGATAGCGTCCACTTCCGCGCGACAGATTTGGATATCGAAGTGGTCGACAAGGCCCCGGCTCAGGTGGAGCGCGCAGGGGCCACGACCGTGTCGGCGGTCATGCTGCATGAAATCGTGCGAAAACTGCCCGATGGGGCGCTCGTGACGCTGACCGATGATGGGGCCGCCGGGCGGTTGACCGTCGAGGCGGGGCGCTCGCATTTCAACCTTGCGACATTGCCCAAGGAAGATTTCCCTGTGATGGCGAGCTCGGAATATGCCAGCAATTTCTCGGCCAAAGCGCCTGAGCTGCGGCGGCTGTTCGACAAATCCAAATTCGCGATTTCTACCGAGGAGACGCGCTATTACCTCAATGGCGTCTACATGCATGTGGCAGAGGCAGATGGCGGCAAGGTTCTGCGTTGCGTGGCGACAGATGGGCATCGCCTGGCGCGTATTGATGCAGACCTGCCGGAGAGTGCAGGCGACATGCCCGGCGTGATCGTGCCCCGCAAGACCGTGGGCGAGCTTCGCAAATTGCTGGACGATGATGATGCGATCATCGCTGTGTCGGTGAGCGAGACCAAGATTCGCTTTGCCACGCCTGAGATCACCCTGACTTCCAAGGTGATCGACGGAACGTTCCCAGACTACACACGCGTTATCCCGCAGGGCAATACACGCAAGATGGAGGTGGACGCTGCTGAGTTTGCGCGCGCCGTGGACCGTGTGGCGACGGTCAGTTCAGAGCGGTCGCGCGCTGTGAAGCTCTCGCTGGACGAGGACCGTCTTGTGCTGAGCGTGAACGCGCCCGACAGCGGTGCGGCCGAAGAAGAGCTGGTTGTGGCGTATGGCGACGAGCGGCTGGAGATCGGCTTCAACGCGAAATATCTGCTGGAGATTGCAAGTCAGGTGGACCGCGAGAATGCAGTGTTTCTCTTTAATTCTGCAGGCGATCCCACGTTGATGCGCGAGGGTAATGATCAATCGGCGATCTATGTCGTCATGCCGATGCGCGTGTGACGACCCCTTGATTTGAGTATTTTTGCAAAGAAGAAGGGCCGGGGATGACTGGCCTTTTTTTGTCTTCGCTAAGCCTGTCGCATTTTCGGTCGCATAAATCACTGGGCTTGGACGTGGATGCGCGGCCCGTCGCGATCCATGGACCCAATGGCGCAGGCAAGACTAATCTCATTGAGGCGGTATCGTTGTTTTCTCCCGGGCGCGGCATGCGCCGGGCGGCGGCGGCCGATATGGTGCGTCGCCCCGAGGCCGTGGGGTGGAAGGTGACCGGGATCTTGCAGTCTCTGGGCCGGGTGCATGAGATCGAGATGTGGTCTGAGGAGGGCGCGTCGCGGCAGACGAAAATCGACGGCAAGGCGGCAGCGCAGATGGCGTTGGGTCGCGTCGCACGGGTCCTGTGGCTTGTGCCATCGATGGACCGACTCTGGATTGAGGGCGCGGAAGGGCGGCGGCGGTTTCTGGACCGGATGGCGATGAGTTTTCTGCCCACCCATGGCGAGGCGGTTCTGGCATTTGAGAAGGCGATGCGGGAGCGCAACCGGCTCTTGAAGGATCAGGTGCGCGATGGGCATTGGTATGTGGCGCTTGAGGCGCAGATGGCACGGTCGGGCGCGGAGATTGACGCGGGGCGGCGCAGCGCGCTCGAGGCGCTTCATGCCGCCCAAGATGCGGCGGAGACGGCCTTTCCCGTGGCGGCGCTGGAGGTTACGGCGACCGAGGGAGAGATGCCTGCCAGCGAAGGTGATTACCGCGATGCCCTCTCGGAAAGCCGGTTCCGGGATATGGCGGCGGGACGGACACTGATCGGGCCGCACCGGGCGGATCTTTACGGCGTCTATGCGGCCAAGGGCGTGCCTGCCAAGGATTGCTCGACCGGTGAGCAAAAGGCGCTTTTGGTCTCGCTCATCCTCGCCAATGCGCGCGCGCTTCAGGCCGATTTTGGCGCGACGCCATTGCTTTTGCTGGATGAGGTGGCGGCGCATCTCGATGCCGGGCGGCGGGCGGCGCTTTATGATGAGATTTGCGGGCTTGGTGCGCAGGCATGGATGACCGGCACGGGGCCTGAACTTTTTGCCGAGTTGGGCGCGCGGGCGCAGCATGTGGAGGTGATCGAAGAGGCGGGGCTTTCCACGATGCGCAGGGGCTGAGGCCAGCCACAAAATATGGGGTCAACGCGTGACATTCCCCCCTATAGAGCGTATAAATCAGGCAAAATGACGAAGGATAATTCGCATGTCTGAGGCAGCCAACACACCCGAAGAATACGGCGCTGATTCTATCAAGGTTCTCAAGGGCTTGGAGGCTGTTCGCAAGCGTCCGGGCATGTATATCGGGGACACGGATGATGGGAGCGGCCTGCACCATATGGTCTATGAGGTGGTCGATAACGGGATCGACGAGGCGCTGGCGGGTCATGCGGACCGGGTGATCGTGACGATCCACGGAGATTCGTCGGTTTCGGTGAGCGATAACGGGCGGGGCGTGCCTGTGGATCACCACGAGGAGGAGGGGGTTTCGGCCGCCGAAGTCATCATGACCCAGCTTCATGCAGGCGGTAAATTCGACAGCAATTCCTACAAGGTCTCGGGCGGTTTGCACGGGGTTGGCGTGTCTGTCGTGAACGCGCTGAGTGATTGGCTGGAGCTGCGCGTATGGCGCAACGGCAAGGAGCATGTCGCACGGTTCGAGGGTGGCTATACGACCGAGCATCTGAAGGTTGTGGGTGATGCGAATGGACGCAAGGGGACCGAAGTGCGTTTCTTGGCATCGCTGGAGACGTTCTCCAACCTCGCCTACAGCTTTGAGACGCTGGAGAAGCGGCTGCGCGAGCTTGCGTTTCTCAATTCTGGTGTCCGCATCTTGCTGCGGGATGAGCGGCCCGAGGAGCCTCTGGAATCCGAGCTGCATTACGAGGGCGGTGTAAAGGAATTCGTGAAATATCTCGATCGCAACAAATCCTCCATGCTGCCAGAGCCAATTTCGATCGTGGGCGAGCGCGACGATATTGGCGTTGAAGTGGCGATGTGGTGGAATGACAGCTACCACGAGACGGTGCTGCCCTTTACCAACAACATCCCACAGCGCGATGGCGGCACGCATATGGCGGGCTTTCGTGGGGCACTGACGCGGACCATCAACAATTACGCGCAGACCTCTGGGATCGCGAAGCGCGAGAAGATCAACTTCACCGGGGATGATGCCCGCGAGGGGCTGACCTGCGTGCTGTCGGTCAAAGTGCCTGATCCGAAGTTCTCCAGCCAGACCAAGGACAAGCTGGTGTCGTCAGAGGTGCGCCCGGCGGTTGAGGGGCTGGTGAACGAAAAGCTGGCTGAGTGGTTCGAGGAGAACCCCGCGCAGGCCAAGATCATCACCACCAAGATCGTCGAGGCCGCCATGGCCCGCGAGGCGGCGCGCAAAGCGCGCGAGCTGACGCGGCGCAAATCGGCGATGGATGTGAATTACCTCGCGGGAAAACTCAAGGATTGCTCGGAAAAGGACCCGTCCAAGACCGAGCTTTTCATTGTGGAGGGTGACAGCGCCGGGGGCTCCGCTCAGACGGGCCGGGATCGTGGCACGCAGGCGATCCTGCCGCTCAAGGGCAAGATCCTCAACGTGGAGCGGGCGCGGTTCGACCGGATGCTCGGTTCTCAGGAGATTGGCAATCTGGTCATGGCGCTGGGCACCGGGATCGGGCGCGATGAGTTCAATATCGACAAGCTGCGCTATCACAAGATCGTTCTGATGACGGATGCGGACGTGGATGGCGCACATATTCGAACGCTTTTGCTCACGTTTTTCTATCGCCAGATGCCCGAATTGATCGAGGGCGGGTATCTCTACATCGCGCAGCCGCCGCTCTTCAAGGTTATGCGCGGGCGCTCGGAAGTTTACCTCAAAGATCAGCCGAGCCTTGAGGATTACCTGATTGCGCAGGGCACGGAAGATGCCGTATTGCGGCTTGAATCCGGTGAGGAGATTATCGGCGCAGACCTTGTGCGCGTCGTCGAGGCCGCACGGCAGGCCAAGCGTATTCTCGAAGCGTTTCCAACACATTATCCGCGCCATATCGTGGAACAGGCGGCTATTGCCGAGGCCTTTGCCACGGGCAAGGTGGATGCCGATCTGCAAGGTGTGGCCAACGCCGTCGCCAAGCGGCTGGACCTCATCGCGGTCGAATATGAGCGCGGTTGGCAGGGCCGTCCGACGCAGGACAAAGGTATGCGCCTGACGCGTGTCGTGCGCGGTGTGGAAGAGGTGCGCACGCTTGATGGACCGGTTTTGCGCTCGGGCGATGCGCGGCGTTTGGGGCAACTGACCACGGGTCTGCGCGACACGTATAGCAACCCTGCGGAGTTGGTCCGCAAGGACCGGAGGCAGGATATTTTCGGGCCTCTGGATTTGCTGGATGCAATCCTCAAGGAGGGCGAAAAGGGTCTGACGCTGCAACGCTATAAAGGTCTGGGCGAGATGAACCCAAGCCAGCTTTGGGAGACCACGCTCGACCCGGACGCGCGCACGCTTTTGCAGGTCCAGGTAGATGATGTGGCCGAGGCGGATGATCTCTTTACCAAGCTGATGGGGGATGTGGTGGAGCCGCGGCGCGAGTTTATCCAGAAGAACGCGTTGAACGTGGAAAATCTCGACTTCTGAGGCGGGGATGGCTTTGCGTTAGCCTTTGCCCAATCACTGCTTAATCATTGCGTTGTTTGACGCCTCATGGGGCCGGGGTAAGCTGCCGAGGAACACATCAGGGTTCTGCGGAGGAGGCATCCATGTCAGTTGAGATTATTGACACGCTTGTTGTTGGCGGCGGTCAGGCCGGGCTGGCGATGAGCGAACACCTTGGCAAGCAAGGCATCGACCATCTGGTTCTGGAGCGTCACCGCATCGCCGAACGTTGGCGCACAGAGCGTTGGGATTCTCTGGTGGCCAATGGCCCCGCGTGGCACGATCGGTTCCCAAGCATGGAATTTTCCGATGTGGGCCCTGATGCCTTTGCGTCAAAAGAAAGTGTGGCGTCGTATTTTGAGCAATTTGCCGAGCAGATGAATGTCCCCATTCGCTGTGGTGTTGAGGTGCTGTCGGTCGAGAAAACCGCAGACGGGGCGGGATTTTTCGTTAAAACCTCTCAAGGTTCGATACATGCGCGCAATGTGGTCGCCGCAACTGGCCCGTTTCAAAAGCCCTCGATTCCGTCGCTTGTGCCCGAGCAGGACGGGCTCACGCAGATGCATTCCACCGCCTACCGGAACCCTGCGCAATTGAGCGAGGGTGCGGTGCTGGTCGTGGGGGCAGGATCCTCTGGGGCGCAGATTGCGGAGGAATTGGTGACAAGCGGGCGTCATGTCTACCTGTCTGTTGGGCGTCATGGGCGTCCTGCGCGCAGCTATCGTGGCAAGGATTTTGTCTGGTGGCACGGTGCGTTGGGACGGTGGCAGCTCAAAGCCCCGCCTGCGGGTGCCGAGCATGTCACCATTGCCGTCAGCGGTGCGAATGGTGGGCAGACGGTGGATTTCAGACGGTTTGCGGCCAACGGAATGTCACTGGTGGGGATCACGCAGAGTTTCGAGAACGGTGTGCTGCGCTTTGCCCCCGATCTGGCCGAGAATATTGCCAAGGGCGATGAGGACTATCTTTTGATGTTGGACGAGGCGGACGCGTATGTCGCCCGCGAGGGCCTTGA
>JBASXE010000343.1:0-3334 GCA_049276875.1 Roseovarius sp.
TCTTGGTCGAGCAGACCGTTCAACTCGTCTTCCATTTCCGTCCGGATGATTTCTGGAAGCTCGGCGAGGCGGGTGAGGGCCTCGTAGGTTCTTTGCAGCTCCGCGAGTTGGTCCGTGAGTGTGGCAAGCTGTTCGCGGAGCTGCGTCAGCTGCTCGTTTTGCAGAATCTCGTCCTCGATCATCTGCCGGAGCTGCTGGATGTTTTGCGCGATGTTCTGGGTATCGACGACGGGCACGCCCTGCGCTGCGACAGGGGGTAGGGCGCTGAACTGCAGGCCAATCCCAAGCGTTGTGATCAAAGCTGTCCTCAAGAGCAGATGTCCCATCATTCAATCTCCCTGATCGTAAAATCGATGAACGCGCCTTCGGCCATGCGGGCGCTGGCCTGGGCCAGCTCCTCGGCAGAGAGGACTCGGGTGCGTGCAGCCTGAAGCCGGATGCGCGCGGCGACGAGGCGCACGAGTTCGGCGCGGGCATAGGTGTTGAGCGCGATGCTTTCCTGCACGTCTTCCGTCTCGGAAATCCGCTGGACGATATCCGCTATGCGCAGGGCGGCTTGCCTGATCGCGGCGGGCGAGTTGTTGCCATAGAAGGCGGCCCCATGCCCGGTGATCGAGAGGTTCGCATTGGCCAGAAGCGCGTGGTCGATTGTTCCGAGCGCTTCGATCCCGCCGATACGGCTCAGGTAGAGATTGTAGCGTTCTGGAATGACCTGAACGTAATGCTGGGTCTCGCGGAAGGGGGGCACGCCGCCATACTCGAAGACCCGGCCGGGTCCGGCGTTATAGGCCGCGAGGGCGTTGATGATGTTGCCATCAAATGTGTTGAGCTGAGTCGCGAGATAGCGCGCGCCGCCATGCACCTGCAGATAGGGGCTGTCATAGTATTCCGGGTTGATGCCGAGATCGCTGGCGGTGCCCGGCATGATCTGGGTGAGACCATAGGCGCCAACAGGAGACCGTGCCCCAATGGTGAACCGGCTTTCCTGCCAGATGAGCGCTTGCAGCAACGCACGCCACTGGACGGGTGAGAGCCCTGCGCGGCCAACTCCCGCAAAGCCGCTGGTCTCCTGAGCCACGCGGATGATGAGCTGCTCGATGGTCTCAGACGTATCCCCGAACATCTGCGCACCGCCGGGATTGGGATCGATCTCGCCCGTGCCATAGACCGCCTCGACTGACCGGGCCGGATCCCCGCTGCCGCTTTCCAGCCCCGAGACCATAGCTGGCAAGCCCTGACCGCCGAAGCTGGTCTGGGCATCGAGGATGCGTTGCAGGGTTTCCAGCTGCTCCCGTTCGATCTCGGCAATGAGTTCGCGCACGGCAAGCTTGTCCGACTGAACGGCCAAGTCAGCCTCGCGATCGCCGGTCTCGACGATGTCACGCGCGGTCAGCCCACTGTCATTGGTCGGCACGCCTTGGGCGAAGCCGAGACCGGGCAGCATGCAAAATGCGAGGATATGAGGCAGGCTAGACTTCAACGTCGCCCTCCGGGGTGCCAAGGGGCGTGAAGTGGCAATCAGGCGCGACGGGTGCCGTGGACGCAAGGAATGTGAAGCAGTTCGCCTGCGGCTCCCGGTACTGGGTGCAGGAGGCCAGCGCGCCGAGCGCAGCCAAAGCGATAAGAATACGGATCATGAAAGCCTCCAGAAGTCCGGGCGGTTGCGGTAATCGGCGCCGACAAGCGCTTCGCCCTTTTCCATGCCACCAAGGATGGTGAGATTGGGCCCAAGGGCGCTCAGATCGGCATCGACGACGATTGAGCCCTGATCGTCGCGGTTCAGCGCCAAGCGGCTGTTGCTGCCCGTGTTGAGAAGGACGTCGAGTTCCTTCTCCGTGAGGTTCAGCATTGCGTAATCCGCAGGCTGCGCGCGGATATTGGGGAGCAGGATCTGCGTCGGCACCGCCTCGATGATGGTCTTGCCGGTCCGGGTGCGCTCGAGCTGGCTTGCGTATTGCGTCATCATCACCGCGACCGTGTTCTGTTTGCGCGCTGTCACCAGCCAGTTCGACAGCCGCTCCGCGAAATACGCGTTGTCGAGCGCCTTCCAGGCCTCGTCGATCACGATGATGGTGGGGCGGCGATCCTCGATCTCGCGTTCGACCCGGCGGAAAAGATAGGAGAGAACCGCCATCCGCTCCTTGTCGGCCTCGCTGTCGAGAATGCCGGTCAGATCGAAGCCCACCACATCGCCTTTGAGCGAGAACGTGTCCTCGAGGCTCTGTCCGAAAATCCAGCCATAGCGGCCGTCTTCGGTCCACTCGAGCAGGCGCGGGTGCAGATCGCCGCCATCATCGGTGGACACAAAAAGCGATGCGAAATCCCGCCAGTTCCGCAGGGCCGGATTGGCGGCCTGGGCATTCTGGCGCACGACTTCCTGGATGCGGTTGGTCTGTGCGGGCGTCAGGGGCTTGTCAGCGCGGTAGAGCAGGGTGGCAAGCCAGTCCGAGAGCCAGGCGGTGCCGCGGGCATCGGTCTCTGTCCAGAGCGGGTTGAGGCCCGTGGGCTGACCGGCGTTCAGGGACGCGTAGCGCCCGCCATTCGCGCGGACCGCCATCTCCATACCAAGACGGTAATCGAAGACGAAGACCCGGGTGCCCGCGCGACGGGCCTGGGTCATCAGGAAGGCCGAAAGCACAGACTTACCTGACCCGGGCCGCCCCATGATCAGGGTATGGCCGCTGGTCGGTTCTTTGTCGGGCGATCCCTGCTCGTGATAGGAAAACCGGTAGGCGCTTTGCTCCGGCGTGGGCAAATAAGTTACGACCCGGCCCCATGGGGTTTTCGCGGCGGGTTTGCCGAGCTGTGTCCGGTGAAAGGCCGCAAAATCCGCGAAGTTGCGATTGGTGACGGCGCTGGCACGCACGCGCTTGGGCTGGTTGCCGGGATGCTGGCTGAGGTAATGGGCCTTTGCGGCGACCCGCTCACCGATCATCTTCACGCCTTCGGTCGCGGCGGCGTTCACGATTTCGGCGCTGAGCGTCTGCAGCTCATCCAGCGTTTCGCAGAAGAGCGTCACGACCATATGGTGTTCGCCGAAGCTTTGGCGCTTGGCCTCGAGATCATCGGCGGCGATATCGAGGGCTTCTAGGAGCGAGAGGGCCGCGTCCTGGCTGGCCTGCATCTGGCGCTTTTGCCGTTTGATGCGGCCCGCCATGAGGTTCGAATTGATCGGGGTGAAGGAATGCGTGACGATCATGTCGACCGGCAGGTTCAGCATGTCGAACATGGTGCAGGAGGTGCCTTCGGAATATTCCCCGATGGTGAAACTCTTGCCGTAGCGGTGGCCCACGACGCCCTCGGAAAGCTCGAAATGGTCGCCGTGAAACGTCAC
>JBASXE010000344.1:0-2383 GCA_049276875.1 Roseovarius sp.
CACAACCCGGAATGGCGCTGCACGCGCTGTGACAAGCTGCTCGGCGTCTGCCGGGACGGCCGCATGCACCTGCGCTTTGCGCGGGGGCACGAGTATCTCGTGGGCTTTCCTGCACAGGCCACCTGCCGGGGCTGCGGCACGCTTAACCACGCCGAAGCGCCTCTGCGCTGACGCGTGCATTCATCTAACCCCCTGAAACCGCAGAGACGCGCGACGTCCTGACCTGGCCAGAAAAAGGCGCTGGACGCCTGGCCGTAAGGCAGGCGTCCAATGTGTCTCGCATGGCACGAAATCCGTGATCAGCTCACGGTTACTTCGACTACGATCGGTTTTCAGCGCGGCTTTGATGCCTTACGGCTTTCCCAGGCCGCGCTGAAACCCTACCGCGACCCCGCGGCTGCGCTTGATGCGCTGCACTGCAAGACAGGCAATGCGGTTCAGAAAAACCGCATCCTCGCAGCGCTTATTCAAGCGGCCCAAGCTGATGACCCAACCGCTGACACGGCACTGACAGTGCTGCTGCTGGCGCTCTGGCCCGGGCTCGACGCCATCCGGCGGCGGTCGGTCTGGCGCAAGCTGGGCGCCCTTGACGAAATCACCTCTGATGTCTTGGCGCGAACCATTGAAACGGTACGCAGCCTTAATCTGGGCCGCGTCAATCGGGTTGCCGCCACCGTCTTGCTCAATGTCGAGCGCGACATGATCCGGGCACGCAACCGAGAAATTGCGCGGGCCAACCTGTCCAGTGAGACGGAGCCTGACGCGCTCACAGCTGATGACATCGGGCCCCAGCCTCTGGCTGAGGACGCGGCGTTTCCAAACGACCTGCACAAGCTCCTCGGCGCGGATGCGCTGCTGGTGATCCGCGTGGCGATCGAAGGCTACTCGCAAATCGAGGCTGGTGCTGAGCTCGGCCTGACCGAGGCCGCGGCCCGCAAACGCTACCAGCGTACACTGCGCAAGCTGCGCGAGGCACTTGCGGAAATCCCGTGAACGCATGTCCCGATCCGGTCTCACCGGCGGCTTTTTCTGTTTGAGCGCCCGGAGCGCCGTCCCTCCAACCGAAAGCAGACACGCATGAACAGAACTGCCGATCTGTCGCTCGAGAATTACCGTCGGCTCCCGGGGCTCTTTCGCCGCTGGGAACTGACCGAGGTCTGCGAGCCCAACCGCAATTATCAGATTGAGGACGCCGGCGCCCATGCCGACGGGACGCCGCTCTTGGCAATCTACGTCAGCGAACCCGCGCCAGGCCCCAGCGAGGCCGTGTGATGGGCCTTCTCGATTTCATCTTCCCAAGGAGCAAGGCCATGCCAGAAAAACCGGACGATATCACCCGTCTTCGCAAGGCGAGTTACAGCCTCGAAGACCTCCCCGAGACCATCAATTTCCCATTGCGCAAGGGCGAACCGCAGCGCGCCCCGCTGGCTTTGCTGGATGCGACGGTCGATGACATCGCCTTCGCGATCGTTGCAGCCGAAAGCGAAAGTTCCGTCGCCGTCGGGCGGGCATCTGCTTTGCGGCGCCTGCACACTCTTGCACGTGAAGCCGGATGCCGTGGCACCGACCGTGCCACTGACGTGGTGCTGAACAAGGGGGTGCGCAAATGAGCCTCCCCATCATCAGTGCAGACGAACGGCTTGCGCAGCGCAAGGGCATCAAGGGCGTCATCTTTGGCCGGTCAGGGATCGGAAAAACCTCGCTTTTGTGGACGCTGGATGCCCCGACCACGCTGTTTCTGGACCTGGAAGCCGGCGACCTTGCCGTCGAAGGTCTGGAGATCGACACGCTCCGGCCGCGCACATGGAAGGAATGCCGCGATTTCGCGGTGTTCATCGGCGGGCCGAACCCTGCGCTGCGCGACGACCAGCCTTATGGCCAGGCGCATTTCGATGAGGTCTGCAGTCGGTACGGCGACCCAACGGTGATCGAAAAATACCTAGCGGTCTTTATCGACTCGATCACCGTGGCAGGGCGGCTCTGCTTTCAATGGTGTCGCGGCCAGCCCGAAGCCTTCTCGGAAAAGACCGGCAAGCCCGACATCAGGGGCGCCTATGGTTTGCACGGCCGCGAAATGATCGCGTGGCTCACGCATCTCCAGCACACGCGCGGCAAGCATGTCTGGTTCGTGGGCATCCTCGACGAAAAGCTCGACGACTTTAACCGCAAGGTCTTTCAACCGCAGATCGACGGCTCAAAAACCGGGCTCGAATTACCGGGCATCGTCGATCAGGTCGTGACCATGGCCGACATTCCCGATGCCGACGGCAAGCTTCAGCGGGCCTTTGTCTGCCAGACGCTGAACCAGTGGGGCTTTCCAGCAAAGGACCGCTCGGGGCGGCTCGATTTGGTCGAACCCCCGCATCTCGGCCGCCTGATGGAA
>JBASXE010000345.1:0-2113 GCA_049276875.1 Roseovarius sp.
ATGGCAAAACGGCTAGACGATAAATAGTTTTTATTGAGCGGCGAAAACTTAACCCTGTGCGCTATGCCGCATTCACCCCTGCGCGGTGGCGGCACCCCCGCGGGCTTTTTCTCAGAAATAGCCCCCGGTTTCAATCGGGGTGGGCCGAGGAGCGATTGATGGTGAGGTCGACTGGGCAAGGGCCTGTATGCGCAGGGAGCGGGCTTTGCAAAGTTTCGCCAGTTCCCCGACAGCGGACCTTCGTGTAGCGTGCGGTGAAAGCCGGCTCAGAGCCCAACCGTGACATTCGACTTTTGGTCGATTAGACGTTTGTCCGAGCGTTAGTGGTGGCAGGAGGGCCAAGATGGATTCCGTGAGCAAGGCCGACTTTGACCAACTTCAAGGCGTCTGGTCACAGACCTATTTGGAAGCAGATGGCATCGTTGAACCACCAAATGACGAGCATACGGCTCCGGGAGCCGTGTGTATTTTCGAGCGCAACGAATTCAGAGTTGTGAAGCCGGACAACACATTGCTTCTAATGGGCACTTTTGAACTCGATGCTACGACATCGCCTAAGTCGATCACATGGGTAGACTCGATTGGCGATGATGCCGGAAAGGCGCTTCCGGCTATTTACGAGCTTACAGACGACAGTTTTCGGTTCATAGCGGCAGACGAAGGTCAGCCGCGACCGACAAAGTTCAAAACCATCGTCGGGCTTACCATGCGAGAGTTCGAGCGTGCCAAGTGAGCGATGGTCGCTTTGTCCGCATACTGCCAGTTCACCAACCGTGCGGCGAAGGTCAGCTACCGCAGTTCCGCGCCAAGTTCAGTGGGTCCGCTTCGGGCTGATTGCGGTCAACGTCATGCTGACGAAGGCGGTCCATAGTGGATCATCCAAGACTCCCGATTGATACATCGCTACGCTTGATCCTAATCCTAAGAGTTGAACTCTTTGGTGCTGAATGATGTTTAGCTGTTATCGATACGGAGATTCCGACTACCTATGAAGGCCATCACACCGTTCCGGTAAGTCCGATACTCTTCCACCGTGCTTGGATAGGGAGTCCGTTCGAAGCCATTGAGCGGCAGGTAAAACTTGATCTTACTGTATTCGTCGCTAACCAAATCCTGAAGCAGAAAGAAATCCACATACCCACGGAAGTCTTCGAACAGGTCAAAGAACGCTCCGTAGCTTGAAAGCGTAAAAGAGAGCGGGTTGTCTTCCTGCAGATAGTGCATCCGAATGCATTCGAGCGTCAGGTCAAAGCGATCCCCAATTTTGTGGTTGCAACCACGCGCACCGTTGATTGTCATCGTCCCCGTCATCCTGTTGGCCGGAAAGACCGTGTAGGAACCGATTGTGGCTCCGGTATCGAAGAGTTGGTCCACATCTCCGGCGGATAACTGTCCGATAATGTCAGCCATACGCTTGGTGTGCCTGTAAGAATGTGTGATAGCGTCGCTAGACAGCTTGAACTCACCGAGTTCTGATTTGTGCCGCAGGTATGGCCTAGGCCCAGAGTCGTCCAAGTCAAACATTGCTCCACTTGGCAGGGGTTTGCTCCAAAGCAGTTTGTGGTAGCGCCTGAGCGTGGGGCTACGGGCGTCTGGATCACCTCCCTCAGGCGTATCTGAGTACATATTGAAAGTGGTGTCTATAAACGCCATTTCTTGGCCCTTGCTCCTGTTTTGATGCGATCTTAGCAAGCAAATCCGTGCCAATGAAAGACCCCCGCCGCACCAACGACAGGGGTTCACCAAGTGTAGCCTCTGACAGGGGATGCAGCAGGCTACCCTAAAGACGTGGGTATTTTGCCCGAACCTTCAAGGCTAGTTGCTAGGAGGCATGGAGGACGCGCACTTTGAAACGCAGGCTGACCTGAGCCTATATTCCGCAGCGGCAGTTGTTCCGCTGAAGCTTTCGCGGCTCTTGTCGAGTTGAGACTCCGTTGTCGTGTCGCTGCACATCGAGCATCGGAAAACGACCGAAGATATGGACAGATGGCCACGATCATGCGGATCGGTGCGGCCCTTGGATTGCGCCGGGGCGAGATCGCGGCGTTACGCTGGCAGGATACGCCCGCGCTATTACCTTCCAGTTGGCCGAGGTCGCCGTCACCGGCCCGAT
>JBASXE010000346.1:0-3061 GCA_049276875.1 Roseovarius sp.
GGTCATGCACATGCACGGCGATGGGCGCATCGGGGCCACCCAGATCGACCCAATTATTGATTTTTCCGGTGAGAACGAGGCTAAGATCAGGTGTGGAAATCGTGCTCACCGCATTGCCCGCCGCTACCACAGGCACCAACGCATCAAGCGCCAGCACCCGGCTGCGCCGCGCATCTGTGAGATCGCCCAAGCCCTCGTCACGGGCACGCGCCGCCTCATCGCGGCTCACCTCGCGCAGGGACATGACCATATCAGCCTCCGCAACCAGAAGATCGGCAAAGCCCTCGTCCGTGTTGGTCAGATGAAAGAAGAACCGCCCGCGCGGCTGACCGCTCTCAGGATCGGTCAGTTCGTAAACAAACCGTGTGTCCGAAACACGTCGACGCTCCAGATCCAGCCCCTCGCGCAGGGCAAACGCCTCGATCAGCGCGGGCATCAGAACTCGGCCGATGGTCGGCGCGCCTGAAAGGCGCAGCTCGGCCACGAACGCCGATAAGTTGGGGCATCCGGGCCCGTCACACAACACGCCAGAGCCATCCACGGTCAGTTCGCCATAGATCGTGTCGACGCGGTAAAACTCGCCGTCAAAGCCGAGCAAGTTGCCGGATATCTCCACCTCCCCATCGCGCGAGGTCAGCGTGACATCCTGCGCAAAGGCAGCGGGGACAGAGCCCAAAAAGAAAAGTGCGGCGAAAATCGCCGCACGCAAGACAGCCATGACTGCCCCCTTGAGATGTTGCGGATCAGTTCCGCGCGAGTGTCAGGTCATTGAGCAAGTTTTTCAACACCAGAAACTCACCAACTGCATCGCATTCAGGCATCGCAAGGGTCACGTCCTGCACTTTGAGCGCGCCAGACTGATTGAGCTGTAGGGATTGGGCCTCAATATCACGTCCGCAATTCGTCTCGGTCACCGACGCCTCTACAGTGAGGGCCACATTGCCGTCCTGCCCAGACATGCCGGCGGGGAAGGTATAGACCTCCGCCAGAAGCGCCTCGGGCAAGGCCGGATCACCCAAGCGGGTCATGAAACCTGTATTGCCTGTGGCAGCAGCGGCTGCATCGCGCGGTGCGTCTGCCGATACATGCCCATCCGAGCCGTATTCCGCGCCAAACTCCAGCGCATGAAGGGCGAGGCCAGCGTCATCTTTCCACTGCATGACCGCCCGCTCATAGGCACCGAGCGAGGTCACGTCAGCCGTTGCAACCGCACCTTCGCCATTGGGGAAAGCAACGATAAACACGGCATTGCTGGACAAAGCGGGCACAAGCATTTCCGCAGAGCCGCTTTCATCCGTCACCTGGCTGAACATCATGCCGTTATGGTGCAGCGTGAAGCGTTCGTTCGGCATACAGGTCACGTCGAGCGAGAGGGTCACCATTGCGCCGGCAAAAGGTTCGGCGCTCAGAAGATATTCACACGAAAACGCTGGAACAGCCTCTTCCTGCGGCAATTCGGCGGCAGGGGGTTGAAGCGCGTCGAGCGCGACCGGGATCGCCTCGGGTGTGGGAAGGGGCTCAGGCTCGGGCATAGCCGCGGGGGGGGTAGGCACAGCCACAAGCGGCACAGGGGCCGCGGCCGTCATGGTGATCTCTTCCAGAGCGACCTGACCTTCGGGCAACACTTGAGCGGTGATCGGATCAGCCGGGGCCACTTCAACAGCCTCCACCACTGGGTCGGACGCCCCGGATTGAATGAAATGGCCGGCACCCAGCGCAATCGCCAATGTGCCACATCCCAGTGCGATCATCTTGATCTTATCCATACCTACATTCCCTCAAGTCAAATTGGGTTACGGCATAAGGTAGGATGCAATCTGGGCAGCGATGTGACGGCGATGGGGTGAATTCAGGCCGCCCGGAAGCGGCCTGAGAGATGTCAGGCCAGACGGCCGTGGCAATGTTTGAACTTCTTGCCCGAGCCGCAAGGACAATCTGAATTCCGTCCAGGATTGCCCCATGTGGTGGGGTCACTCTCATCGAAACCCTCAGCGGCAGCGCTTGCCGTGACAGCGCTGGAGGCGGCCCCCTCACCGGCCGCTTGCGCGTCTTTTCCGGCGGCGATACGGGTCTGCTCAGCGATCATCTGCTGGATCAGGGCGTTGCGCTCTTCCTCGGACATAGGTGCCACTTGAGCCAGCTTTTGCGTCACATCCTGACGCAGGCTATCAAGCATCGACTCGAACAATTGAAACGCCTCGTTCTTGTATTCATTGAGCGGATCCCGCTGGGCATAACCGCGAAACGCCACGACCGAGCGCAAATGCTCCAGCATCAGCAGATGCTCGCGCCATTTGCTGTCGATCGTTTGCAGCAGCATCTGTTTTTCGATGCGGCGCATATCCTCAGGACCGAAGGCGACAGCTTTCTGCGCCATCATCTCGTTGGCGGCTTTCTCGATTCGCTCGCTGATCTCTTCGTCGTCGACGCCCTCTTCCTCGCCCCACGCGATCACGGGCAGGTCCATGTTCATGCGCTCCATCAATGCCTGGTGGAAACCCTCCATGTCCCACTGATCCGCATAGGTCTTGGGCGGCATATACTGATCGATCAGATCATCGATCACCTCGGCGCGCATGTCGCCAATCACCTCCGAGAGGTCCTCGGATTTCATGATGTCGAGACGCTGGGCAAAGATCACCTTGCGCTGTTCGTTCATCACATCATCAAATTTCAAAAGCTGCTTGCGGATGTCGAAGTTGCGCCCTTCAACCTTGGCCTGCGCGCGCTCCAGAGATTTGTTCACCCATGGGTGGATGATCGCCTCGTCCTCTTTCATACCCAGCCCTGAAAGAACCTTCTCAAGTCGCTCGGAGCCGAAGATGCGCATCAGATCGTCATCAAGGCTGAGGAAGAAGGCGGACATGCCCGGATCGCCCTGACGGCCAGAGCGGCCACGCAGCTGGTTATCGATCCGGCGGCTCTCGTGCCGCTCGGTGGCCAGAACGAAGAGACCGCCCGCATCCGTCACAGCCTTCTCGTCGGCTGTATGGGCGTCTTCGATCCGCTTGCGGATCTCGTCGGCATCGCCATCAGGATCAGCGGCAATCGCGTCGAGCAC
>JBASXE010000347.1:0-3833 GCA_049276875.1 Roseovarius sp.
AGTGGACAGCGTCCGTATCAGTTGTGATGTGGATCAGCCTTTCGACCGGGTGGGGCGCAATCCGCTGGCGCTCGTCCGGGGTTTGGGGGGTGATATCGTGCGCCGCCAGAGCCCAAGCACCGCCGCCCGTCGCGCGCTGAATTTCGTTACCCATCGCAGTGGGGATCACCGCCATGATCCGTTCTACACGTTCGATTGGTATATGGATGTATGTGAGGAAAACGGCCACCGGGCGGCGTTCTATTTTATCGCCGATCACTCCGGCGGCGCGATCGACGGGGATTACGATATCTTTGATCCCCGTATCCTGCGGCTGATGCAGACCATCCACGCACGCGGCCACGAGATCGGGGTGCATGGCAGCTTCAACACCTACCAAGACCCGGATCAGATCTGCTACGAGCGCTCGCGGCTTCTCTGAGCCGTCCCGGCCCTTGACGCACCACCAAACTGGACAGCCCCGCCCGCCGCGCGTAAGCACATCTGCGCATGAGCCCATCACAGGAGACGTCCCCATGACACGATCGCTTTTCGGCACGGACGGTGTGCGCGGGCGCGCCAATACTCACCCTATGACTGCTGAGATTGCCATGCGCCTCGCTGCCGCCGCAGGGCGCTATTTCCGCCGCGATCATCAGGATCACCGGGTCGTCATCGGCAAGGACACGCGCCTTTCGGGCTATATGATCGAAAGCGCGCTTCAGGCGGGCTTCACCTCCACGGGGATGAATGTCTTTCTGCTCGGGCCCGTGCCAACGCCGGCCGTGGGCTATCTCACCCGCTCGATGCGCGCCGATGTGGGCGTGATGATCTCGGCCAGCCACAACCCGGCCTCCGACAATGGCATCAAGTTCTTCGGGCCTGATGGGTTCAAGCTCTCGGATGAGGCCGAGACGGAGATTGAGCGCCTTTTGGGCACTGGTGTCAGCCTTTCGCACCCTGAGAATATCGGCCGCGCCAAGCGGATCGACGACAGCGGTGCGCGCTATGTGGAATATGCCAAGACGACCTTCCCGCGGCAGCTGCGCCTTGATGGGCTGCGCGTGGTCATCGACTGCGCCAATGGTGCTGCCCACCGGGTCGCGCCCGCCGTGCTGTGGGAACTCGGCGCCGAAGTGATCCGCATCGGCACCGATCCCGACGGGTTCAACATCAACGCCAAATGCGGCTCTACCCATCCCGAGGCCGCAGCACAGCGGGTGCGGGAGACGCGCGCCGATGTGGGGATCTGCCTTGATGGCGATGCCGACCGGCTGATCCTTTTGGATGAAAAGGGCCAGGTGATCGACGGGGACCAGTTGATGGGTCTTATCGCCACGCGCTGGGCCGCTGATGGGCGTCTGGCCGGCAACACGCTTGTTGCCACGGTCATGTCCAATCTCGGGTTGGAGCGGCATCTGGAGGGGCTTGGCATCGCGCTGGAGCGCACGCAGGTGGGCGACCGCTATGTGGTCGAGAAAATGCGCAGCGAGGGCTTCAACCTCGGCGGGGAGCAGTCGGGCCATCTTGTGATGACAGATTATGCTACCACGGGTGACGGGCTGATTGCGGCGCTTCAGGTGCTGGCCGCGATGGTCGAGACGGGCCAGAAGGCCAGCAAGCTGGGACGCGTCTTCACGCCAATCCCCCAGATGCTCAGCAATGTGCGGTTCTCCAAAGGGAGCGATCCGCTGGAGGCGGGTGCGGTGCAGGATGCGATTGCGGCGGGCGAGAAAACCCTTGGCACGTCGGGGCGGCTTTTGATCCGCAAATCGGGGACCGAGCCGCTCATCCGCGTCATGGGCGAGGCCGAGAACCACGCGCAATTGAAATCCGTGGTGGCGAGTGTGGTGGCTGCCATCGAGAAGGTGGGCTAGACCCCGTAATGCCCGCGATACCACGCGACCGTGCGCGCCATGCCGTCGCGGATGTCCGTCTTGGGGCGATAGCCGGTCAGGCGGTGTAGCAGGTCTGCATCGGCCCATGTTGCGGGCACATCACCCTTTTGCATATCCATGTAATTGCGGATCGCAGGCTTGCCCGCCGCGGCCTCAATCGCCTCGATGAAATCCAACAACCGCACCTTTTGCGAATTGCCGATATTGACCACCCGCCAGGGTGCGGCGGGCGAAAGGCTGTCGCCTGGCGTGATATCCTCGGGGCGCTTGGGCCGCACCGGGGCCGCACTGATCAGGCCGCAAATACCTCGCACCAGATCGGTCACATAGGTGAAATCACGAAACATATCTCCGTGATTGTAGATGTCTATCGGGCTGCCTTCGAGGATAGCCTTGGTGAATTTGAACGGCGCCATATCCGGCCGCCCCCAAGGGCCATAGACGGTAAAGAAGCGGAACATGGTCGTAGGCAGGTCGTGTAGATGCGCATAGGAATGACCCATCGCCTCATTGGCTTTTTTCGTGGCGGCATAGATCGTCAGCGGGTGATCGGCCTTATGCGTCTCGGCGTAGGGCATGGTGGTGTTTGCGCCGTAGACTGAGGAGGTGGAGGCCATCAGCAAGTGCTGCACGTTATGCACGCGCGCCATCTCCATCACGTTGAAGCTGCCGACAAGATTAGTTTCGATATAGGCGCGCGGGTTCTCAAGGGAGTAGCGCACACCCGCCTGCGCCGCGAGATGGACGATCACTTCCGGTTTGAACGCATCGCAGGCGGCAGTGAGCGTGTCCATATCCTCGATCATCGCCACCGTGTCGGAATAATTCGGATGCGGCGAGAGCTGCGCGCGGCGTGCCTCTTTCAGCGCCACCTCATAGTAATTGGTGAGCGCGTCGAACCCATGCACCTTGTGCCCCTCCTCCAGCAAAAGCTGTGCGAGGTGAAAACCGATAAATCCGGCGCTGCCGGTGATAAGGACTCGTGTCATAGTGTTTTGCTCTGCCCGTTCTTTTGGGTATCAGTGTTGCGCATATCGCACCGCTTGCCAATCCGTGGTTTGAGGGCGCGCCCTTTGTTGCTAGGGGTGGGATAAACGTTGGTGACGTATCAACCGGATAGAGGACGAGAGCAGGATGCAGATTGAGACGACAGCGCTGGAGGGCGTGCTGATCCTGACGCCGCAGCGCCATGGTGACGCGCGCGGATTTTTCTCCGAAAGCTGGAACCGGGCGCGGATGGAGGCAGCGGATATCTACATCGATTTCGTGCAGGACAACCATTCGGTCTCCCAGGCGTCCGGCACGGTGAGGGGGCTGCATTTCCAGACGCCCCCCCATGCGCAGGCCAAGCTTGTGCGCTGCGGGCGCGGGGCGCTTTGGGATGTGGCGGTGGATATCCGACGGGGCAGCCCGACCTATGGCCAGTGGATCGGATGCGATCTGAGCTTCGAGAACGGGCGTCAGGTCCTGATCCCTGCGGGGTTCGCCCATGGTTTCGTCACCCGAGCGCCGGGGACGGAGATCATCTATAAATGCTCGGATTACTACGCGCCGGATTGTGACCGGGCACTGGCCTTTGATGACCCGGATCTCGGGATTGACTGGGGCGTTGGGCGTGATCAGGCGCAGCTTTCGGCCAAGGATGCCGCCGCACCCGGCTTTGCCACATTGGACAGCCCCTTTGTATATGAGGACGCGCGATGAAGCTTCTGGTGACGGGCGGCGCGGGTTTCATCGGCTCGGCCGTGGTGCGGCTGGCTGTGGCGCGCGGGCATAGAGTCGTGAACCTCGATGCGCTGACATACGCGGCGTGTTTGCAGAATGTGGCCCCCGTGGCGGATGCGCCGGGCTATGTTTTTGAGCATGCCGATATCCGCGATGCGAGTGCTTTGGCGCGGGTGTTTGCACAGCACCGGCCCGACGCCGTGCTGCATCTGGCCGCCGAGAGCCATGTGG
>JBASXE010000348.1:0-46708 GCA_049276875.1 Roseovarius sp.
GTCTACGTCACCGGTTTTTTCTGCCTGTGCACCGGACGGCTCAGCAGCGCCACACCGCTTTATTTTCTGATGACATTCATTGCAGCGTCATGCGTGATGATTTCGCTCGTCGCGGATTTCAATCTCAGCGCCGCACTCATCCAAGGGTTCTACATCATCATGTCACTGGGTGGAATTGTCCTGCGCAAACGGCGTCATGAGGTGGCGGCGTTTTGATTGCTCAGCGCACCCCGAGAAGCTGATCCATCGCCACCGAAGGCTGTGCGCAGCCCGCCTCGCCCACGATCTTCGCCGGGACCCCAGCCACAGTTTTGCAAGGTGGCACCTCTTCCAGCACGACCGAACCCGCAGCAATTCGGCTGCACGATCCCACCTTGATATTGCCAAGCACCTTGGCGCCAGCCCCGATCAGGACACCATCGCCAATTTTTGGGTGGCGGTCCTGCTCTTCCTTGCCCGTGCCACCAAGAGTGACAGAGTGCAGCATCGACACATTGTCGCCCACGACCGCAGTCTCACCGATCACGATGGAGTGAGCGTGATCGATCATGATGCCTTTGCCGATACGGGCTCCGGGATGGATATCCACGCCAAACACCTCGGATGCGCGCATTTGAAAGAACCGCGCCATATCCTTGCGCCCATTAACCCAAAGATAATGCGCAACGCGGTAGGCCTGAACCGCCTGAAAGCCTTTGAAAAAGAGCATTGGAAGGATGAACCGGTCACACGCGGGATCACGGTCACAAACGGCCACGATATCGGCCCGCGCGGCGAGCGCCAGCTCGGAGTCATTCCGGTAGGCTTCGTCACAAATCTCGCGCACGAATTGCTCAGGCATCTCGCTGGAGGAGAGCTTTAGCGAAATCCGGTAGGCCAGGGCCGATTCGATGGTTTTGTGGTGCAAGATCGAGGAGTGCACGAGGCCTCCCATCAGAGGCTCTTCCTGCACGGCGGCCTTGGCCTCAACGGTGATCTGCTGCCAGACCGGGTCCAGCTCACTGAGATGTGCGTGTTTTTTACCCATTTCCGTGCTCCTTTGCTCGAGGCCTCATTTATATCACATAGCAACGAATGGCAAAATGCAAAGCCGTGATGCGCGCGATCACCCGAATGAATGAGTGATGCTGTGCGCGCGGGGTTTGCGGGCCTTGAGGCGAATGCCTTGGTCTGCCTTTGCCAAAAAGCAGGTGGCGTTATGCTTGCGCAGGCGGTGGCCGCATCGGAGCGTGACGCCCGATACGGCCCCGAGATCGCCGGCGCAGTGCAGTTAAGCGGGAACCTCGGCTCTGGCAAAGACGCCCGGCCCGAATTTGGCCGAGACCTGCGCCACCTGCACCTCAAAGGCGCCAGTCGTGCCATCGGCAGCCTGAACAGTGGTCGGTGACATCGTCAAAATCCTCTGCTCGCACCCTGTCAGACAGGGCTTCGAGATCCTCGCACATGCCACGCAGCTGTTTTTCCAGCGACGCCACAGTGTTGCTCAGACCCGAAGGGTCTTCCTCGGATGTGATCAAACTCATTCGTGCCTACTGCCTCATGCGATTGCGTTGCTCGTCTCCTCCGCCCGCCCAGAACGAAAAACGGCCCACGGGGAGTGCCCGGGGCCGTTGATGCAATTCTGCCAGTATGTCACAACTCATACCCAGAACCGTGCGCAAAGTCAAGTTTGACGCACCCCTGAAATGCGCGCAACCGTCCGTTTTATTTACGTTTTATTAAGATATGCATTACCACGCATGCCACCAAAAACTCGCATATGCGCGCAGCCCAATCCACCGCATAACTTGCGTGCAATCTTTCCAAGAGCCATATACAAGCCATCATCAACCAGATAGGGGCAGTGCCTTAAACCAAAGGCACGCGACCGCTGCGCAGCCCCAAACCCTCCAAGAATGAAACATGGTATCGCTTTGAAAAAGACACTCGCAGACGCGCTGGAAGCGCGCGGATATTCCACACTTACCGCCGTGCAGGAGGCTGTGACAGCGCCTGAAACCATCGGTCAGGATTTGCTGGTATCCGCCCAGACAGGCTCAGGCAAAACCATCGGGTTCGGCCTTGCGATCGCACCGGGTCTCTTGGGCGATGAAGACAATTTTGCCCGCGCCGATGCGCCCCTCGCATTGGTCATCGCGCCCACGCGTGAACTGGCCTTGCAGGTCAAACGCGAGTTGGAATGGCTCTTCGCGGGCGCCGGGGCCGTTCTTGCCTCGACCGTCGGTGGAATGGATATGCGTGATGAACGCCGGGTGCTGGCGCGCGGCACGCATATCGTCGTGGCCACGCCAGGGCGGCTGCGCGACCACATTATGCGCGGCTCGATTGACCTCAGCGCCCTGCGCGCTGTTGTCCTGGACGAGGCTGACGAAATGCTCGATCTGGGCTTCCGCGAGGATCTGGAGTTCATCCTCGAAAGTGCGCCCTCTGAGCGTCAGACCCTGCTCTTTTCGGCGACTGTCCCCGCCGCCATCGCCAAGCTCGCCAAGAGCTACCAGAAAGACGCCCTGCGCATCACAGCCACAAGCGGCGCAAGCCAGCATGCCGATATCGACTACCGCGCTCTGCGCGTCTCGGCCCGCGATGGCGAAAACGCCATCATCAACGTTCTGCGCTACTATGAGGCGCCTAACGCCATCGTCTTTTGCAATACCCGCGCCATGGTCAACCGCCTGACCACCCGTCTGTCCAATCGCGGATTTTCGGTTGTTGCCCTCTCTGGGGAGCTTTCGCAAAGCGAGCGGACCCACGCCCTTCAGGCCATGCGCGATGGCCGCGCCCGCGTGTGTGTGGCCACCGATGTGGCCGCGCGCGGCATCGACCTGCCCAATCTTGAGCTCGTTATCCACGCAGAGCTGCCCACCAACCAAGACACCCTTTTGCACCGTTCTGGACGCACGGGGCGCGCCGGGCGCAAAGGCGTCAGCGCCATGATCGTGCCCCCCGCCGCCCGCAAGAAGGCCGAACGCCTTCTCGGCTGGGCCAAACTGCACGCCGATTGGGCCAACGCCCCCTCTGCCGAAGAAGTGACGGCCAAGGACGAAGAACGGATGTTGGCCAACCCCGACTGGTTGGAGCCCGTCTCCGAATCCGATGAGTCGACAGTGACAAAAATCAGCGAGGCCTTCACGTCTGAGCAAATCGCCGCCGCTTATCTGCGCCTTTACCGCGAGCGTCATTCGGCACCCGAGGAGCTTTCTGACGCCAATGAAGCTGTCAAACCCCGCGCGCCCTTCGGGCCAAGCGTCTGGTTCTCCCTGCCCGGCGGACGCAGCACCGGAGCCGAACCGCGCCGCGTGCTGCCGATGCTGTGCAAAATGGGCGACATCTCCCGCGATGACATCGGCGCGATCAGAATTCAGCAAGACGCCTCCCTGATCGAGCTGCGCGAAGGCGCGCTTCAAGGCTTCCTCGCCGCCATCGGCCCGGATATGACGCTTGAGGACGGCGCAAAACTTATGCGCCTTGCCACACCTCCAAAGCTGGACCGCGCGCCCCCGCGCGACAAGCCGGGGCCCGCCAAAGACCGCAAGCCACGCCATGTCCCACGGGACGAGCCGGCTGCCCAAGCGCCCCAAAACGCGCCCGCGCAGCCCAATCCCGCGCCTCCCAAAGCGCCGAAAGCCGGCACAACCAAGCCGGTCGAATGGAATGACGCACCTAATCCGAAGTTCAAAAAGCCCAAAGGCGGGCCCAAAAAGCCACATCGCAAAGCCGCCAATCCAGCCGCCGATGCCATGGCCGCAGGGGCAGCCGAGCCTTGGAAGCCACGCAAATCCGGCGGAGGTAAGCCCAAACATGCAGGCTCCAGCGACGGACCGCCAAGAGGTCCAAAACCACCCGGCGGCAAGCCTTCCAGCAAGAAAAACCGCGCGCGCACTGGTGGGTCTGGCGGACCTGGCGGGAGCGGGGGGCCTGGCAAAACACCAGGCGCACCAGGCAAACCCAAAGGGGCATCTTCGCCCTCAAACCGGCTAACGAAGCCGGGCGGTGCACCCCGGCGCGGAAAATCCTAAGGCGCGCTCAAGGTATGCCGCATCCCTACACCTGACGTCCAAGCTTATTGTTTGGACGCATTGTCCCGAGGCGTGGCATCTGCATCCTCGGACGCATCGATAACCTCGGCCTCCTCTACATCCGCTGCCACTTCAGGCTCCGGCTTTGTCGCGTAATCCTCAATACTGCCGACGATCAGGGGCAACATGGCAAAGCCGGTGGACGACGTCACGTCAGACTGCGGCGGAGCTTTCCACTCCAACGTATCAAAGCTCTCGCAATGCTCGCATGCGGGCACCCATTCAGAATGAATATGCTGGCATTTCTGGCAAATCCATTGCGGGCCGCGTGGCGCACTCAATGCGCGCGCAAGCCAGCCCTTGACCACCATATCCGACGCCCCCTCACCCCGCTCCGTTGCGGCCATGAGTGTCAAAACACGGGCATCTGGATCCGTCTCATGCAAATCCCCCAACGCACGGCGTGCGGCCGGAAAATCTTCGTTGGCGAGATGCAACTCCGCCTCCAAAAGCCGCGCCTCGCGGTGGCCCGCATGTGCCTTGAGAAGTTTGCCAAACCGCTTGATGCGGGCTTTGGGGCTCTCATCCGGGGCAATCTCGGCAAAGGCCGCAGCCAGATCGGGATGCGGCTGCGCCTGCCACGCCTTCAGGATCACCCGCGATGCATACCGAGGTGAGCCTTGCGAAAGATAGCTGCGTGCGGCCAAAACTGCTGCTGGAATGAGATGTGGTGACAGACGGTTGGCCTCGATCGCGGCCTCGCGCGCCTCGATATCCTTGCCCTCTTCGGCAATCTCGCGCGCCTCCGACAGAGCCAGAACCGCCTCCCGCCGCTTGTGCACATCACGCGGCAGTGTGCCATGCTTCAGCTTTGCATTCAGCGTCTTGCGCGCTCCGGACCAATCCTCAGCCTTTGTCTGAAGCTGCAAAAGCGTATCTTGCACTTCCGCATGCGCGGGCTTGAGGCCATGGGCCGTCTCAGCCAGCTTCAAAGCCGTCTCATGTTGCCCTGCTGCCAATTTCTGGCGCATGACCCCACGGACGCCAACAAAACGGGTCCGGTCGTTTTGCAAAAGACGCTTGTAAACCTCTTCGGCCTTCTTGCTGTTGCCTGTCATCTCAGCGGCTTGCGCCGTCACAAGATCGGTAAGCTCAGGCTTCTTGAGATAGCGTTCCGCCTTGGCCGCCCGCGCCATCGCCACATTGCCCTCGCCCGAGGCAAGCGCCATCATCCCATCAGTGAGCGCGCGGTAGCCCTTCTCCTGCCTATTCCGGTCGAAATAGCGCGAGATTGCCGTGTCGTCGCCATTGATGAACTTGAGCACTGCAATCATCAGCGAGGCCAGCTTCAAAAGCAACCAAACCCCGAGGATCAGCAGCGCAAGCGCGATCACCGCCGTAAGCGGCGTCAGGTTCAGCTCGACCCCAGCCGCCGCAATGCGCACACCCCCCTCAAGCTCAAGCAGATAAGTCGCTCCAAGCGTCACCGCGACCACGAGTGCCAGAAAAATGACGATCTTAATGATGGACCACAACATATGAGGTGCCTTTCAGGTTCAGTTCACTTCTGCGGCAAGCGCAGACACGGCCTCTGTGGCCTCTAATCGTCTTTTCGCGTCGCTGGCCCATGCGTCCATCTCGGCAGACGGCGCTCCGGGAAGCGCGTCAATCTCGCTCAACGCATCACCGAGGCGACCCTCGCGCAACGCGGCCTCGGCCCGCGACAAGACCGCATCGGTCCCCGGCCCCTCGCGTGGCTCCAAAGATCTCGCGCCCAGCTGGGTAGACAGGAACGACAAGACGCCCCCGCCTTCTTGCGTCTCGCCTCCCGCACGCGCGGCGGCAAGGGCTGCGCGCGCGGCGGCTGGGAAACTCTCCTGCAATGCACTGAGCGAGGGCACACCGTCCGCCGCGACCGACGCCAGGGCCTCCGGCACAGCCACGCCACTTGTGTCCAATTCGCTCAGAGCCGGGGCAAAGCTTGATCCGGTATCCAATGCCGTGCGGATCTGCGTGAGCGCCGCACGACGCAATGTGACTTCTGCACTGTCGCGGGCCGCTGCATCACGAGCGGCCTCTTCATTTTTCAGGGCGGCTATCTCCGCAGCTTGCGCGTCCAGCGCGCTTTGCAGCGCAGACAGATCACTATCGGCAACCGTGCCTCCAGTTCCCACAGGTCGATTTTCCAGTGCACCAAGCCGCGCATCCTGAGCAGAAATCGCATCCCCAACTGTTTCCAACTGTGCCGAGATATCTGCCAGCGCCTGCTCCAGCGGCCCCATGTCAGCATCACCCACTGCGTCCAGATCGGCGCGCAGGGTCTCAATCGCTGCACCCTGCGCTGTGATATCAGCGCGCAGAGCGTCACGCCCGCCAGGTTGTTCCAGCACACCCATCTGAGGCAAAACGATATAGGCCGCGGCAAAGCCAATGCCCGCCGCGACGATCCCACCAAAGACAAGCGGCAGCGCACTCGGGCGCTGTTGCGGGCCCGCTGCAACTGGCACAGGCTCACGATATTCCGGCTCGCTGGGCTCTGACGCAACGGTCTCAAACGTCAGGCTGTCATCAGCCTCCACGCTTTGCGGCGCATCCAGATCATCGGCCTCCGCATTGGCGCGCTCCGCATCCATTTCACTGGGCTCAGATGTCACCTCATCTTCGGCATCAGGCGCATCCGCGCCCGTCTCGGGCATGGCATCCTCTGCTGCCTGCACAACATCCATGGGTTCAGTGGCCTTATCCGTGGCCTCTTCTGCAGGGCCGGAGCCGCCTTTCGAAGATTTCCGTTTATTCGCCACGATTGCCACCTTTTCCCGAATCTGCGCTCGGCTGCGCATTTCCAACCTTACTGCGCCCTATTTACACCCTCAAGCCGCTTGGCTGCGGCAATCGCGTCAGGCACGCAGCGCAGCATGGCCTCGGCGTCCGGTGTTTGGGCCACGAACACGGAGCCCGCCCCCTCCGGCACCGCACGCGCCGCCGCCGCACTGATCGCTATCATGACGAGCGGAGCACGGGGTTTGGATTGCGCAAACCAAAGCGCCGCACTGCGCGGCGAAAAAAGCGGCACAATCACAGGCGCGTCACCCGCCAGCAGCGCCTTGGCCTCAG
Source organism: Roseovarius sp. (assembly GCA_049276875.1). Lineage (GTDB taxonomy): Bacteria > Pseudomonadota > Alphaproteobacteria > Rhodobacterales > Rhodobacteraceae > Roseovarius. The sequence continues at coordinate 7,131 of JBASXE010000348.1, forward strand.
GCGTCGCCGCGGCTTCCTGCTGCCGGTAGAGGATAGCCACCCGCGTTTCGATGCCCGCAGCCTTCAAATCCCCCGCCACATCGCCCGCCGCAACCCCGCCGCGCAGATGCAGAAGCGGGCCATCTATCTCGCGCGCGACAATCATCTCCACCAGTGACGCAGCGTCGCCCTCCGCCTCCGTGACCTCCGCAAACCCGGCCAATCGCGCAGCGGCCCCGGTCGCCGCGCCCACGGTAAAGACCGAGAAATCACGCCCGGTGACCCGTGCCACAAACTGCTCCACACCGTATTGCGAGGTGAAGATGAGGCCCCGCACACCCTCAAGGGGCACCGCCCCCGGTTGTGGCACAATCTCAAGTATAGGGCTCAAACAGACCGGCACATCCCCAAATTTCGCACGCAGTTGCGCCTCAAACCGTGTGCCGCCCGGTTCGGGCCGAGTGATAAGGATCGTGTGTGCCATGACCGCTCCGCAGTTGTTTGCACCGCCCTGCGGTGTTACCTGCCTGAGGGCAATGGCGCAACGGGCAGGCCGATGAACGCATCGATAACAGTGCTGGGGATCGAGAGCAGTTGTGATGACACGGCGGCGGCTGTCATCCGTGTGAGTACCGGCACCTGCGAAATCCTGTCCAACGTGGTCGAGGGTCAGGCACGGTTGCACGCACCCTTTGGCGGCGTGGTTCCCGAAATTGCTGCCCGCGCCCATGCGGAAAAGCTCGACATTTGCGTGACCCGCGCGCTGTGCGATGCGGGGGTGAGCCTCCTCCAGCTTGATTGCATCGCCGTCACCGCCGGGCCGGGTCTCATCGGGGGTGTCATGTCGGGCGTCATGTGCGCCAAGGGCATCGCCGCCGGGGCCGGGCTGCCGCTCATTGGGGTGAACCATCTGGCAGGCCACGCGCTGACCCCACGTCTCACCGATAACGTGCCCTACCCCTATCTCATGCTGCTTGTGTCGGGCGGGCATTGCCAATTCCTGCGCGTGGACGGACCCGAGGATTACACCCGCCTCGGCGGCACGATCGACGACGCGCCGGGCGAGGCGTTTGACAAGACCGCGCGATTGCTGGCCCTGCCCCAACCCGGCGGTCCAGCAGTGGAGGCCGAGGCCAAACGCGGCGACTCCACGCGCTTCGCTTTTCCGCGCCCCCTAATGGACCGCCCTGGGTGCGACATGTCCTTCTCCGGGCTGAAAACGGCGGTCCTACGCGCCCGTGATGCGGTGATGCCCGAGGGCACCCTGAAAGCCTCCGACCGCGCCGATCTCTGCGCCGGGTTTCAGGCAGCCATGCGCGACGTGCTGGCCGAGAAGACCCGCCGCGCATTGGTGATGTGCCCGGATATCAACGCGCTTGCCGTCGCAGGGGGTGTTGCGGCGAACGCCACCTTGCGGGACGGATTGCAAAGCGTGGCGCAGGAGGCGGGCGTGCCCTTTGTGGCCCCACCTTTGGCGCTTTGCACGGACAATGCAGCGATGATCGCCTATGCAGGGGCCGAACTATATGCGCTGGGGCGGCGCGATGACATGACACTCATGGCACGCCCCCGCTGGCCACTGGACGCGACAAGCCCCGCCATGCTTGGCTCGGGCAAGAAGGGAGCGAAGGCATGATCACCGTCTTGGGCGCAGGCGCGTTCGGCGCCGGAATAGCGATTGCGCTGGCCGCAAAAGGTCCCGTGGCACTCCGCCCGCGCACAGCAGCGCAGGCAGAGGCACTTGCCCACGCGCGAAAAAACATCGCCCGCCTGCCCGGCGCGCCCTTCCCCGATGCGCTCGAAATCCACGCTCCTGACAGCACTTTCCCCGAAGGGCCCATTCTTCTCACTGTGCCGATGCAACAGCTGCGCCCGGTGCTGGACACGCATGGCGCGGCATTGGCGCGCCGCACGCTTGTCGCCTGCTGCAAAGGGGTGGAGCTGAGCACACTGCGGGGCCCCGCCTCCGTAATCACGCAAGTTCTGCCCGAAGCCACAGCCGCGATCCTCAGTGGCCCGGGATTTGCCGCAGATATTGCGGCCGGCCTGCCTACGGCCATGACGCTGGCCTGCACTGATGCTCAGATCGGCCGGGCCTTGTGCGAGGCGCTGAGCACCCCGAGCCTACGCCTTTACGGCAGCACGGACACCGCCGGGGTGGAACTTGGCGGCGCGCTCAAAAATGTCATCGCCATTGCCTGCGGTGCCGTGATGGGTGCGGGGCTGGGCGAGAGCGCGCGGGCCGCCTTGATGACGCGCGGATATGCCGAAATGCAGCGCATGGCGTTGGCCCTTGGTGCGCGGCCCGAGACTTTGGCGGGTCTTTCCGGCTTCGGGGACCTCGCACTGACCTGCACGTCAGAGCAATCGCGCAACCTGCGATACGGCATCAGCCTGGGCAAAGGGGCCGCTTTCGACCCGTCCATCACAGTCGAAGGGGCCGCGACCGCACGCGCCGTGGCCAAACGCGCCGAGGATCTTGCTCTCGACATGCCCATCAGCCTCGCCACTGCTGCACTCGTCACCGGACAATTGCGCGTGGGCGAGGCGATGGATATGCTGCTCTCTAGACCATTGAAGGAAGACGAATGTTGATCGCTCTCATCGCACGGGACAAGCCCGGCGCCTTGCAAATCCGGCTCGATACACGCGCCGATCATGTGGCCTATCTGAAATCCAGCAACGCGGTAAGCCAAGCTGGGCCGCTTCTTGATGCAGCGGGCGAAATGTGCGGCTCTCTCGTGGTGCTGGACGTGGCAGATATGGCCGAGGCCGAGGCCTGGGCCGCCGCCGATCCTTATGCCCATGCCGGTCTTTTCGCCTCCGTGGAACTCATCGCCTGGAACAAGGTGATCTGAGCGCATGGCCCATTGGCTCTTCAAATCCGAGCCCAGCGCATGGAGCTGGCAGGACCAGAGAAACAAGGGCGCTGCGGGCGAGGAATGGGACGGCGTGCGCAACTACCAAGCGCGCAATTTCATGCGGCAGATGGTGGTCGGCGAACGTGGGTTTTTCTATCATAGTCAGGCCGAGAAGGCGATTGTTGGCACCGTTGAAATCATACGCGCGGCCCATCCCGACAGCACCGACGGGACCGGCAAATGGGACTGCGTGGACATCATGGCGCTCCAAACCGCGCAGCACCCCGTGACACTCGCCGAGATCAAAGCAGACCCGCGTCTCGCCGACATGGCACTCGTCAAAAGCCCGCGCCTGTCGGTGCAGCCTGTGGGCGATGCGGAATGGGCGATCCTGTGCGAGATGGCGGGGCTGAAGGCCGAGTAACCCGTTTGAGCAAATGAGTTTCATGCAGCGTAGAGGGACAAGACAATGACCACCAAACTGCACATCTCATCTCGTGAGGGGCCCTGAGCCATGGGGGACCTGATGCAATGGCTGGAGGCGCTCAGCTATGTGGTGACGATCCTCGGTTTTCCCGCAGCGATCTGGATTATCTTCCGCGAAGAGCGGATGCGCCGCAAGAATGAGGAAAGCGAGCTGCACCGCGAACTCTCTGAAGAATACGACACATTCCTGCGCATGGTGATGGACAACGCCGATCTTCTCTTGATGAGTCGCACGATCCCGCCCCCTTTCAGCGAGGAGCAGCGCGAGCGCACAGATATCATCTTTCGCATGCTCGTCTCGCTCTTTGAGAAGGCATATATCATCCTCTATGACGATGCGATGGACAAGGATGCGCGGCGGCGATGGTCCTCTTGGGAAGATGATATGGTCGATTGGTGCGCGCGGGCCGATTTCCGCGCCCTTCTGCCCGATCTCTTGGAGGGCGAAGATGACGCGTTCAGTGCCTATATTCAAAGCCTTGCAGATAAGGCCGCCGCAAAAGCCGCTTGAAACCTGAGCCTGAAAAAACGAAGGGTCCCAGCCATCAAGCCAGAACCCTTCGCCACCCCACGTGCTCCCAAAGCACCACACGTGTTCAACAAATATTAGGTTCCGGCCATCCTGACCCGACAGGATTATGGATAGCCCAGAACGCCCCACGGCTCAACCAAATGATAGGTAGGATTTGCCTCAAACCCGCGCGGACCTGCGCATCAAAAAGCCCCGGCACGCGCAGACGGGCCGGGGCTCATTGGTCTCAAAACGCGGGTGCAATTCCCGGTATCAGGTGGGCATCTTCGTGGTGCGCAGATAGGGCAGCTTGGCTTCATAGTCACCAAAGCGCGCCTTCGCATCCTCGTTCGATACGGCGGCGGTGATAATCACATCCTCGCCCTGGTTCCAGTTGGCAGGCGTCGCCACCTGATGCTTGGCCGTCAGCTGAATGGAATCAAGCGCACGCAGGATCTCGTCAAAGTTCCGGCCCGTGGTCATGGGATAGGTCAGCGACAGCTTCACCTTCTTGTCCGGCCCGATCACGAAGACGGTCCGCACGGTGGCATTATCCGCAGGCGTGCGCCCTTCGGACGAATCCCCCGCAGCGGCAGGCAGCATGTCGTAAAGCTTGGCCACTTTCAGATCAGTATCACCAATCATCGGATAGCTCACGTTATTGCCTGTATAGGTCGTGATATCGGCCTTCCAACGGTTGTGATCCTCGACCGGATCAACGGAGATGCCGATGATTTTGGCGTTGCGCTTGGCGAACTCGGGGGCCATCCCTGCCATCATACCCAACTCTGTTGTGCAAACGGGCGTGAAATCCTTGGGATGCGAGAACATGACGGCATAGCCATCCCCGATCCAGTCATGAAAATTGATCTCGCCTTCGGTCGTGTCAGCGGTGAAATCCGGTGCAATGTCATTGATACGCAGTGCCATTGGAATGTCCTCTTCCTTGGGTTTGACGACTCACTTCTCAAGATAAGGGGGGGCGCGCTGATTTGCACCCCCCGCGAGGCTTGCGGGCGCGCGCGGCAAGTGACACTCTGCGCCCAAAGCACCGGAAGCTTCGCTTTCGGCCATGACTATATGGGAGATTGAGACATGATTGAGAAACGTCAGTTCTATATCAACGGCGCGTGGCTGGACCCGGTTGCGGGCACCGATCACGAGGTGATCAACCCCTCCAACGAGGAGGCCTGCGCGATCATCAGCCTGGGTGGTCAAGCCGACACGGACGCGGCCGTCGCCGCCGCAAAAGCCGCCTTTCCCGCATGGATGGCCACCCCTGTGGCCGACCGTATCGCGATGGCCGAAAAACTGATGGCAGCCTATGATGCGCGCGCCGAAGACATGGCCCAAGCGATCAGCCTTGAGATGGGCGCACCCATCGATATGGCGCGCTCGGATCAAACGGGGGCAGGATCCTATCACATCGGCGGCTTCATCAATGCAGCCAAGGAATTCCAATTCGACCACGTGCACGACCCCAATACGCCCGGCTCGATGATCTTTCACGAGCCGATTGGCGTCGTGGCGTTGATCACGCCATGGAACTGGCCAATGAACCAAGTGACGTTGAAAGTTGTGGCCGCCGCGATTTCAGGCTGCACAATGGTTCTGAAACCCTCCGAAGAATCGCCTCTGTCCTCGATCGTCTTTGCCGAGATGATGGACGCGGCAGGCTTCCCTGCCGGGGTGTTCAACCTCGTCAATGGCGATGGTGTGGGCGTGGGGACCCAGCTCAGCACGAATGAGGACGTGGATATGGTGAGCTTCACAGGCTCGTCGCGCGCCGGTAAGCTGATCTCCAAGGCCGCCGCCGATACGCTCAAACGCGTCAGCCTTGAGCTGGGTGGGAAGGGTGCGAACCTGATCTTCGACGACGCTGATGAGAAGGCCGTGAAGCGTGGCGTTCTGCACTGCATGAACAACTCGGGCCAGTCGTGCAACGCCCCCACCCGGATGATCGTGCAGCGCGGCGTCTATGACCAAGCGGTCGAGACGGCGGCCGAGGTGGCCAACAGCATCAAAGTAGGTCCCGCAAGCGAGAGTGGCCGCCATATCGGCCCCGTGGTCAACGCGGTGCAGTTCGGCAAGATTCAGGACCTCATCCAAACTGGCATCGACGAGGGCGCACGCCTTGTCGCAGGTGGCACAGGCCGACCCGAGGGCATGAACAGGGGCTTTTACGTCCGCCCAACGGTGTTTGCCGACGTGACCCCTGATATGACCATCGCGCGTGAAGAAATCTTCGGTCCCGTGCTGTCGATCATGGCGTTCGACACCGAGGAAGAGGGGATTGCGATGGCCAATGACACGGTCTACGGCCTCACCAATTATGCCCAAACGGGCGATCCGTCCCGCGCCAACCGTCTTGCCCGTGCCTTGCGCGCCGGGATGGTTGAGATCAACGGCCAAAGCCGTGGCGCGGCGGCCCCTTTCGGCGGGATGAAGCAATCGGGCAATGGGCGCGAAGGCGGGAAATGGGGCATCGAGGATTTCCTCGAGGTCAAATCCGTCTCGGGCTACACGCCCGGCGCCTAAACGACAGGGCGGCGGCGCGGCATTGCTGCGCCGCCGTTCCAAAGATACGGCTAAAGCCCCTGGTTTTCGCCTAACCCACCACGCTCTGGTCGCTATCTTTCCGACACGCCCAAAACCCTCTATAGCGGGCCTATGAGCACACCCCCAGATATCACCCGCGCTCCGTTCGAGGGCGAAACCGTGCACAAGCGCGATATCTTTTCCGAGACTGTCTCGGGAATCCTCAAAGGCGTGCCAGATTTCCCCGTTGTTCTGCGCAAGCTCGACACCGTGCCGCTTTACGCAAAGCCCATCGCATGGGCACTGGCGCGCAAGGAAATCAAAGCCTTGCGCGCGGTCAAAGGGATCGAAGGCTGCCCATTGCTGATCCGTGTCGACCACACCGGGCTTTTGCGCAGCTGGACACGCGGCACGCCGCTGCAATTGGCCAAACCCGATGATGCGGCGTGGTACAAGGACGCAAAGCGCCTCTTGCGCGAAATGCGCCGCGCCGGCGTCACCCATAACGATATCGCCAAGCCGCAAAACTGGCTGCGCACGCCCGAGGGCCGTGCCGCCGTGATCGACTTTCAACTGGCCTCGGTGCATCGCCGCCGTGGCCCTCTCTTTCGCACCATGGCGCGCGAGGATTTGCGCCACCTCCTGAAGCAAAAACGCGCCTACGCGCCACATCTTCTGACGCCTGCGGAGCACAACATGCTCGCACGCAAGGCCCTGCCTGCGCGGCTCTGGATGGCTACGGGCAAGCGGGGCTATAACTTCATCACGCGCCGCGTGATGAACTGGTCCGATGGAGAAGGCACAGAAGACCGGATAGAACGCGATGGTCCCGCGATCACCGCTGCACTCATGGCGCATCCCGAGGTCAGGGACGTAGCGCTTTGCACCTATGCCCTGCCAGCCAAGGGCGTCGGGCTCTATGCGTTTGTAGAAACGGGTCTGACTGCCGAGACGCTGGCCGCATCCCTTAGTCCAGCACCCGAACTGATCCAAACCACGCCAACCTTACCCCGCCATGCGGATGGGTCTCCGCGCATGGATATCCTCAGCCTCATCGCCGCCAATCGCCTTGACGAGTTGGCCGAGCTCAGCGCCGCCGACCCCGCGCTAGGGTCCAAGTTGAAACCACTCACCGCAAACCGCATGAACCTCACCGACCGCGTGCTGCGTTCTTAAAGGCCGGGATAAATATACCAATCATCATCACGTGACAGGTCGGTATGGATACGCTTATACCCGTTTCGCGTCATCAAGTTATACATATCTTCTCGGCGCGGTTCGAAATTATGCTCCACGGAGAAGAAGCGAAACTTATGCTTCGAAAAATCAAACGCTTCCATGATCGTGTTTTCGCTGCCTTCGGTGTCGCAAGAGACATAATCTATGATCTCCGGCGCGCCGTGCTCAGCCAGAAGATCATTCAGAGAGACCGTTTCAACCTTGTATTGGGTCCCGCGCATTTGCCGCCGTTTTGGAACAAACTCGGATATACCGGAATTCTCTCCACGCGGCGCAAGCGTGAATTCCACCATCTCACCCGTGCGCGGTGCAACGCAGCGCTCGTCAATTGCACAAGACCTGTTGCTCTTAAGCGCATCTTGCCAAATACGGCCGGGTTCCGCGACGATCCCGGTCCACCCGAACTCTTTCTCCATCAACCAACTGTTGTTCAGATCGACCCCATTGGTCGCGCCGAACTCCACAAAATACCCATCGCGTTTGAAGTTCAAATGGGACAGCACCATTACATCTTGCCGCATTTGAGATTTGGAGCGCATCATCAAATCCAAAACGCGCACCACATGATGCTCTGGCACGGCGCGCAGCACGTTCAAATCGAACCACGCAAATTCGCGGGCCTTCATCTCTTCGTAACGACGCTTTTTGGTGATGTGGTATTTTTTGAACACGGTGAAAGTCTCATCCGTTCTTTGGAAGCCGCAGACCAACCATCAGCCCACCTCTTGTGATAGCAAACCTCTTGGGATTATCAAATCAGAATTCCGCTTTACTGCGAAACTTCATACCCCGCCCTCCATCTGGGTGACGCAGGCGGAGCTCCTCGGAATGCAGCATCATCCGCGGATGCTCCAGCGCCGCTCCGCTGGCATAAAACGGATCACCCAAGATAGGGTGACCCAGCGCAAGCATATGCACCCGAAGCTGATGCGTGCGCCCCGTGTGCGGGCTGAGGCGCACCCGACTCTCGCCACCGCTCGCCTTCAAAACCTTGTATTCGGTCCGCGCCGCCTTGCCGGTCTCGTGGCACACCATCTGCCTGGGCCGGTTGGGCCAGTCCACGATCAGCGGCAGATCGACCTCGCCCACCTGCGGCTCCAGATGCCCCTCGACCCGTGCCACATAGGTCTTCTTCACATATCGTTTCTCAAATTGCAGTCCCAAATGCCGCTGGGCATGGGGGCTCACCGCAAAGACCATCACGCCCGAGGTATCGCGGTCCAGGCGGTGCACCAAAAGGGCCATGGGAAAGGCCTCGACCACCCTTGCCTGCAAGCAATCAGCAAGCTCCGGCCCTTTGCCCGGCACGGATAAAAGCCCCGCAGGTTTGTTGACGATCAATATCTCATGATCGGCATGCAGCACTTCAAGCGGCGTGTCTGGCGGGCAATACTCTGTCATGCCCGCCCTATAGCAAAGCCCGGGCGAGGCCACACGCCCTTTCCGCTCGCGCATGGGCTACCGGCCTGAAATCGAGGCTCGGCCCACCGGCTACACGTCCCAAAACCGGCGCACGGCCCCCGCTCGGGGGGTGAGCTGATTGCGCTCAGACCTTGGTGCGCTCCGATTTGGGATCATACATCGGCTTCAACGATGCATCAGCCTTCACACGGGTCCCGGCCACGTCGATCTCATAGGATGACGCCAGCACCTCTGCGGCTGTTTCGCCTTTGCATGGCACATAACCCATGCCAATCGCACCGCCCAAGTGGTGGCCGTAATTTCCAGAACTGATATAGCCCACAATCTCACCATCGCGCAGGATCGGCTCGTGGTGATACAGAAGCGGCTCCGGATCGGTCAGCTTGAACTGCACCATGCGCAAGGCCAGCCCCTCGTCCTTTTTGCGCAGCACCGCATCACGACCAATGAAATCAGGCTTCGCCGTCTTCACAGCAAAGCCAAGCCCGGCCTCCAGAACATGGTCCTCCGAGGTAATATCATGCCCGAAATGCCTAAAGCCCTTCTCGATCCGGCAGCTATCCATCATGTGCATCCCGCAAAGCTTCAGCCCATGATCCTGACCCGCTTGGTGCAGCACCTCGAAGGCATGGCCTGCCATATCGGCGCTTACATAGACTTCCCAGCCAAGCTCGCCCACATATGTCACACGGTGCACCCGCGCGAGCCCCATGCCCAACTCGATCTCTTGCGCCGTGCCAAACGGGTTGGCCGCGTTGGAGAAATCCGCAGGTGACACGGCTTGAAGCAGATCGCGCGCCTTGGGGCCCATCACGGCCAGAACACCCTCGCCCGCCGTCACGTCCGTGATCACCACGTTGAAGTTGCCCTTGTGGCGCGCCATCCATGTCTGATCAGCCAGACGCGTCGCGCCGGGCGTGACCACCAGATAGGCCGTCTCGGAGAGGCGTGTCACGGTCACATCCGCCTCGATGCCGCCCATGGAATTCAGAAATTGCGTGTAGACGATCTTGCCCACGGGCACTGCATAATCGCCTCCACCCACATGGTTCAGAAAGGCTTCGGCATCCGGCCCTTCGACGCGCAGCTTGCCGAAGGACGACATGTCATACATGCCCACGCCATTGCGGATCGCATGATGCTCAGCCGCGGAGTTCTCGAACCAGTTCTGCCGCTTCCACGAATACTCATATTCGGGTTTCTGCCCCTCATTGGCGAACCAGTTCGCGCGTTCCCAGCCGCCCGCCTCGCCCATGACGGCGCCTTGCTCCAGCAGGTGATGGTGAAAGGGTGTGCGCCTGATCCCGCGCGCCGTGGCCATCTGACGATAGGGGAAGTGGTCGGCATAAAGCAGGCCCAGCGTTTCTTTGGACCGCTCAAAAAGGTAATGTTTGTTGCCCTGAAAGGGCTGCATCCGGGAAATATCGACCGAGCCCAGATCAAACGGCTTCTCGCCGGTTTCCATCCACTGGCTCAGCGCATGACCCGCGCCCCCTGCCGACTGGATGCCAATGGAGTTGAACCCGCACGCGACCCAGACATTGTCCATCTCGGGCGCGAGGCCGAGGTGATAGGCGTCATCCGGCGTAAAGCTCTCGGGTCCGTTGAAGAAGGTGTGGATGCCAGCCTCGGCCAGCATCGGCATCCGGTTGCAGGCATTTTCCAATATGGGCTCAAAATGGTCAAAATCCTCAGGCAGCTGATCAAACTCGAAACTGTCGGGGATGCCGTCCATGCCCCAGGGCTTGGAGTTCGGCTCAAACGCGCCCAAAAGCATCTTGCCCGCGTCTTCCTTGTAATAAGCGCACTCATCGGGCACGCGCAGCACTGGCATCTGGCTGAGGCCCTCGATGGCCTCAGTCACGATATAGAAATGCTCACACGCATGGAGCGGGACGTTGATGCCCGCCATCCGGCCAACCTCTCGGCCCCACATGCCCGCGCAATTCACGATCACGTCGCAGGCCATATGTCCTGTCGCCGCGCCGTCATCGCTGGCCCAGTCCACGCCGGTAACCCGTCGACCGGTCCGTGCAATGCCCGTCACCTTCACACGTTCCTTAACCACAGCACCGCTCTGCCGCGCGCCCTTCGCCAGAGCAAGGGCGATATTGGCCGGGTCGGCCTGCCCGTCTGTCGGCAACCAAACGCCACCCGTCACCCCTTCGATATTGATATGCTCGTAGCGTGCTTTGACCTCATCGGGCGACAACTCTTCCACCGGGACACCAAACGCCCGCGCCATGGCCGCCTGCCGGTGTAACTCCTCAAGCCGCTCATCCGTCAGCGCAGCCGATACGGAACCAACCTGCCGAAACCCTGTGGCAACACCCGTTTCTTCCTCGAGTCGGGTGTAAAGCTCTGCCGAGTACCGGGCGAGCTTGGTCATGCTGGCGGATGCGCGCAGTTGCCCGATAAGTCCCGCCGCGTGCCATGTTGTTCCGGAGGTGAGTTGTTTGCGCTCCAGAAGCACCACATCTGTCCAGCCCATCTTGGCCAGATGATACGCGACAGAGCAGCCGATGACGCCGCCGCCGATGATGACCACACGGGCCTGTGTTGGAAGGTCCATTCTTGTTTCTCCTGAGAAATTATGCGGGCGCCGCGCGCCTCAGACGATAGTGTGGCCAGCGGCGCGCAAACGGCGTGCCATTTCAGCAATGTGATCGGGTCCAACCTCACAGCAGCCACCTACAATTGTTGCACCCTGCTCGACCCATGCCATGGCAAAATCGGCATAGGCCTCTGGGCCGAGATCAACCCGTTGCTCAAGAGCATCCACCGTAGGGCTATCTTGCAGGAACCCTTCGGAAATGCGGGTAAACCCGTTGGCATAAGCCCCGAACGGCAGGCCAAACGCCGCGATAAGCGGCACGCCGGCGCTCACCGCTTCAGGGCGCGAGCAGTTGATCAAAAGCGCGTCCGGCTTGAACTCCGCCAGCACCGGTGCCAATTCGCTCAGCGCCTCGCCCGAGCGCAGGATCGTGCCGTCATCATCATCCACCGACACCGACAGCCACACGGGCACTGTCGCATCCGCACAGCCTGTGAGAGTAGCGCGCGCCTGCATCACCGACGACACCGTCTCAATGAGGATCAGATCGACTCGCCTGTCCATCATCTCCACCAATTCCGCAAAGACGGGGGCCGCAACCTCTACGCTGGGCGAGATATCCGGGCGATAGGATGCGCCGAGAGGCCCGAGCGCGCCTGCGATGCGGCCCGCGCCATGCGCCGCGCGGGCGCGCTCAGCCTGCACCAGAGCCGTATCCACAAGCTCGGACACCTTATCCTCCAACCCGACCTTCACGAGGCGGTCGCGGTGCACCGCATAGGTGTTGGCCGTGGCGATCGTGGCACCAACGCGGTAATAATCGGCGTGCACGTCGCCCACAACATCGGGCTTGTCGATCATCACGGCGGTGGACCACAAATGTGTCGCACGGTCGCCCGAGCGTTTGACGATCTCCTGCCCGATGGAGCCGTCAAGAAGTGTGATATCGGTCATGACTTGGTCTTTCCTGAATGCGCAGGCGGCAAGCGCCCCGATGTCCCGCACCAATGCTGGGATGAATGAACCTGCGCCTCGATGAAGAGGCGCAGGGAAGGTGTCAGGCGCGCAGCCGCGCGTTTTCCGGATCCCAGAGCGGTGCATCCGTCTGCACCGTGGCCCGGCGGCGGTGGCCGTAGATCTCCACCTCAAGCTCAGTGCCCGGTGCAGCCAGTTCGGCCCGCACCATGCCCAGCGCGATGGAGGCCCCAACCCGGTAGCCCCAATCACCCGATGTGGTCTCACCCACCACCTCGTTGCCATGCCAAAGCGTGGACATGTAAGGCGCGTCCGCGTCACCCGCATCCACGATCAGCTGAACAAAGCGTTTGGCGCTGCCTTGCTGCTTTTCGGATTGCAGCGCCGCCTTGCCCACAAAATCCTGCGGCTTGTCGAACTTGATGAATCGCTCAAGACCTCCCTCAAGCAGGCTGTAGTCGGTCGAAAGGTCGCCCTTCCACGCGCGATAGCCTTTCTCGATCCGCAAGGAGTTGAGCGCATACATCCCAAACGGTTTCGCGCCCGCATCAAGGATCGCCTCGTAGATCGCCGGCATGTCCTCCATGGCCGCGTGCACCTCCCAACCCAGCTCCCCGGCAAAGGACACCCGAGCGAGGAAGGCCTTCTTACCTGCGACGGTGGCGTGCTGATGGGTCAGCCAGCCAAGGCTGAGATCGGCGTCCGTCAGCGGCCCAAGCACCTCTCGTGAGGTCGGCCCGGTGACGATCAGCGCGCTGCGCTCGGTTGTGGTTTCCTTGACGCTCACACCTTCGGGCACGGATTGGCGGATCAGATCACCGTCATGCCATTGCGCGGTGGCGGCGGTGATCAGGACAAAGCTGTCCTCCTCCAGCCGAATGCACGAAAGCTCGGTCAGAATGCGGCCACGCCTGTCAGACACATAAACAAGGTTCATACGGCCGATCTTGGGCAGCGCCCCGGTCACAAAGCCGCGCAGCCATTCATCCGCGCCCGAACCGGTGACCCAGAACCGCGAGAACCCCGGCAGGTCGAGCACACCGCACGCATCGCGCACCGCCTCGCATTCCTCGCGGATGCGCTGCTCCCACGGGCCTTTGCGGCCCCATGTCTGGGTCGATTCTTCGGACGTGTCGTCGCCGGGTTTGGCGAACCAATTAGCCCGCTCCCATCCGTTATAGGCACCCATCACCGCACCCAGCTCGCGCAGCTTGGCATCGTTGGGGCTGAGTTTCTTGTCACGCCCTCCGGGCCATTCGTGGCGGGGGAAGTGCATGGCATATTCGTGGCCATAGACCTCCATCGCCTTTGCGTGGCAGTGGTCATGGTCGGTGTAATCAGTGAAGCGGCGCGGATCGACGGCCCACATGTCATGCTCGGTCTCGCCATGCATGATCCACTCGGCCGCCACCTTGCCCGCACCACCGCCTTGGGTGATGCCAAAGGTAAAGACGCAAGCCTCGAACGCATTGGGCACGCCCGGCATTGGGCCAACCAGCGGCAGACCATCGGGCGCGTAAGGTATGGGGCCGTTTATGACCCGGCCGACGCCTGCCTCGCCCAGAATGGGCACGCGGGCCATGGCGTCCTCAATATACCATTCCAGCCGCTCCAGATCGTCGGGATAAAGCTGAAAGCTGAAATCCTCTGGCATGGGATCATCGGGGGTGACCCAATGAGCTTTGCAGTTGCGCTCATACGGGCCGAGGTTCAGGCCGTTCTTGTCCTGCCGCAGATAATAGGAGCTGTCCACATCCCGCAAGAGCGGGACCTTGTGGCCCTGCTCAGCGGTCCATTCGGCCAGCGCGGGGATTTCCTCGGTCAGGAAATACTGATGGCTCATCGTGACCATCGGCACGGTGCGTCCGCCATAGGGCTTGAACCATTCACCCACGCGCTGCGCATAATATCCTGCCGCGTTGACGACCTTTTCGCAGCGTATATCGCCTTTGTGGGTATGCACGATCCACTCATCGCCCTCGCGGCTGACGCCAGTGGCGGGGCAGAACCGCTCAATCCGCGCGCCCATCTGTCGCGCGCCCTTGGCCAGCGCCTGGGTCAGTTGTGCAGGATCAATATCGCCATCCGCCGGGTCCCAAAGCGCGCCTTCGAGGTCGTGCGTCTCGATGAAGGGATACTTCTCCTTGATGTCGCCCAAAGACATGATGCTCAAGTCCAGCCCCTGATGCGCACCCATTGAACGGGCGCGCTCAAATTCCTGCATCCGCTCCTTGCTATGCGCCAGACGGACGGAACCGGTGACGTGGTAGTTCATCGGGTAATCCACCTCCGTCTCCAGCCGCGAATAGAGGTCGAGCGAATAGCGCTGCATGTTCATCACGGCCCAAGAGGTCGAGAAGCTCGGACAATTGCCCGCCGCGTGCCATGTAGAGCCCGCCGTCAGCTCGTTTTTCTCCAAAAGGACGCAATCAGACCAGCCGCCCTTGGCAAGGTGATAGAGGGTCGAGGCGCCGACAACGCCGCCGCCAATGACGACGACGCGGGCCGTGGTGGGGAAATCGCTCATGGGGTTGGGTCTCCGTTGGGTCGGGTTGGAAAAGCCTGCGGGGGCATACGGTCTTTGATGCTCATGACCTACTCAATAAACTGGCGGGGCGATGACCCAGAGGGCCACGCAGGGAATGTCGTAAGGATTGGCCCATTCATGCACCTCACCCCTTATGCGGAAACTGTCACCGGGGCCGACCGTAAAGGCACGCTCGCCGATCCGCAGATCGAGCTTTCCCGACAGGATGTACCCCACCTCCTGCGTCGGACGCGATTTGGCGGCAGGAACGGCGCTGTGTGGAGCGAAAGTGGAGTGGACCACTTCGAAATCATCCGTCAAATCCGGGGAGAGAAGCTCCTCGGTCAGCCCTTCAATATCTGCACCAATGGGCCTGCGCGCACCACGGCGCACGATGTAACCCGCCTCCTCTGCAGGGGCCGGGGCATGCGCAAAAAGAAGCGATGTCGGCACGCCCATGGCCGCCGATATTTCGTGCAAATCGTCGACAGACGGGGTGGAGAGGTCACGCTCCACTTGGCTCAGCCAACCTACTGACCGACCCAATGCCTCGGCCAGATCGCTCAGCGTTATACCGCGCGATTTGCGTAGCGCCCGAAGGTCAGCGCCCAATGTGCGTGTGGCGGAGATGGCTGTTTGGTGCACGCGGAGCGCCTGTGAAAAAACTCGGTGAAATTTCACGCTGCGATGATTCTATGAAAATATCAAATGTTTTTTCACGCCGCATCGCGGCAAACCTTCATGCTGCAAAAGTCTGCCGCAAAAGCCGACTTAATCCCGCGGCATCTGCCTCGCTAAATGCGCTGGGTTGATCACTGTCAATATCAAGAACGGCGATCAGTGCGCCGGACGCATCATGCACCGGCAGCACGATCTCAGACCGAGTGGAGGTGGCGCAGGCGATATGACCATCAAAAGCGTGCACATCATCCACCAGCTGCACCTCACCGCTGCGCGCCGCCGCCCCGCAGACGCCGCGCGAGAAGGGAATTTGCAAGCATCCATGGCTACCCTGATAGGGCCCGATCTTGAGCATCTCAGGCCCGGTCACACGGTAAAAACCGGTCCAATCGAAGCGGTCGTCGGCATGGTGCAGCTCACACACCATCGTGGCCATGAGGGCGACGGGATCGTCCTCGCCCTCCGTAAGGGCGGCAAGTGTTTTAGCGATTTGAGCATAGTCGATGCGCATGGGCAGGGGCCTTTGCTGTCGAGGTTGGCGGTCTTGAGCCGTCCTTACCGAATAGTAACGAATGAGGTCTAGAGGTGTTGCCAAGATAATCTAACACATGGAGCAGTCATGGATCTGTCGAGCACCGTATCGGGTCACTACACCATCATCACCGTCAATGCGCCCCGCATCGATTCCGCGGCCGCGATCCAGTTCAAGGACGCGATGCGCGCCGCGACACAGGATGCGGCCGGCACCATCGTTCTGGATCTCGGCCATGTTGAATTTATCGATTCGAGTGGGCTCGGCGCTGTCGTGGCTTCAATGAAGCAGCTGAGCGGGGGGCAACGGCTGGATCTCGCAGCCCTGAAGCCCGATGTGGCCAAGGTGTTTCGCCTGACGCGGATGGATTCGATCTTTCAGATTCATGAAAACCTCGACGCGCTGCCCCACGCCAAAGCAGGGTAATGGGGCCGTTGGGGCAACATAAGCGAGGCAAAGCGCATAGGGGTTTGGACTCTGGCTCAGAGGTGAGCAAGGATGATTCCATAACATTCACCTACGAGCCCACGGACCAAGGCGTGCGTCGCGTTTTGCAGAGCATGCGCGCGTGCCTCACAACGATGGGACTTGATGAGGATTTCTGTGGCACGGCTGAAATCGTTCTGGCCGAGGCGCTAAACAACGTAGCTGAACACGCCTATCCGGGCGAGGCGCGCGGCATGGCGCAGCTCAAACTCCGTCTCACGCCTGACGGCTGCGATTTTGACCTGACGGACCAAGGAAAACCAATGCCGGGGTTGATCCTACCTGTGGGGCAATTACCCCCCTTGGACGGCCCGCGACCGGAATTGCCAGAAGGCGGGTTCGGCTGGTTTTTGATCCGCACCCTTTCGGATCATCTGACCTACACGCGTAAGAATGGCACAAATCATGTGCATCTGCGCCTTCCATTTACGCATGGCGGATAGCGGACCCGACGCCACACGTATCGAGACGACTAACAGACTCCCGGACCAGTGCTTTGCGCGGCGCAAAAAACCACCTGGAGCGGCCTGAAAAGCCAAAATGCCCCAAACTTGCCCAAGTCTGATCGCATTGCCGCCCGAGTGTAGGGTCATACATGTCCTTGTAGCTGCATATGGCTTCCCTCGGCGCCGCGTTTAACAGCCCCCACCCAGTGCGCGGCGTCGAGGTCTATCTTTCCCCCAACATTATTGGCAATCCCGGCACGCTGGCTTAGGACACTCCTATACTCTCGTTTAGGAGCCCAGCAAATGCGCGATTTCCAACTCCCCGGCCGTTCACCCGTTTACGCCAGCAATGGCATGTGTGCTACATCACACCCTCTGGCCGCAGGGGCGGCAGTGGATATCCTGTCGCGTGGCGGCACAGCGATGGACGCGGCGATTGCAGGGGCGGTCCTTTTGGGGATTTGCGAGCCACAAATGACCGGGATTGGCGGCGATTGCTTTGTCCTCGTCCGCCGCCCAGGCGACAGCACGGTAGAGGCATTCAACGGATCGGGCGCCGCCCCCGCCGCCGCAAGCGCCGCGGCCTTGCGCGCGCGCGGTGAGACCAACGTACCCGTCTACAGCGCCGATGCCGTGACAATCCCTGGCGCTATGGACGCGTTTTGCCAACTCAGCGAAAGCCATGGCCGCCTTGGCCTCGACGCCGTCCTCGCCCCAGCGATCCACTACGCAGAGGCCGGCGTGCCCGTCGCCCCGCGTGTCGCCCACGACTGGATCAGCGATGCGGCTATCCTCAAAGGCCACGCGCTTACCCACTTCCTGCCGTGGGGCACACCACCCGCACCCGGCACCCTTTTCCGCGCGCCGGGACAGGCTGAGGTTTTGCGCCGGGTCGCGACGCAGGGGCGTGATGCGTTCTACACAGGCGAAGTGGCCGAAGATATGCTCGCAGCCCTTAGTGAGGCAGGTGGCGTCCACACGGCCGAGGATTTCGCGCAACAGACAGGCATGCCAAGCGCACCCGTCAACGGCGGCTACAAAGGCCAGACCCTGACCGAGCACGGCGCGAATGGGCAAGGAGCCACCGCGATCTTGATGCTCAACATGCTCAAAGAGTTTGACCTTGCCGGCATGGACCCGTGGAGCGCTGCGCGCGTGCATATCGAGGCTGAAGCGACCAAACTGGCCTATGACGCGCGCAACCGGATCATAGGCGATCCTGATCACACCGCGCGGATGGAATTCATGCTGAGCGAAGAGAGCGCGCGCCGGCTTGCATCTCTTATCGACCCCAAACGCGCGATGGACGCCCCCGCCCCGCTGACCGAGGCAATCCACAAAGACACCGTCTATATTACCTGCGTCGACCGCGACGGGATGGCCGTGTCGCTGATCTATTCGATCTTTCACGGTTTCGGATCGGGCATCGCCTCGGAGAAGTTCGGCATTTTGCTGCAAAACAGAGGCGCGGGCTTCACGCTGGAAGAGGGCCATCCCAACGAAATGCGAGGCGGACGGCGTCCCATGCACACGATCATCCCCGGAATGCTGGAGGGTGGCGGGAGCCTGGTGCCCTTCGGCGTTATGGGCGGTGGCTATCAGCCTACGGGACATGCACGCTTCGTCACCAATCTGATGGATTTCGGGCAAGACCCGCAGAGCGCCATCGACGCGCCGCGCAGCTTTGCCGAGGGGGGGCAGTTGAAGGTCGAGCGCGGCTATCCCGATAGCGTGCGCGCGGAACTTGCCGAGATGGGCCACGATGTGGTCATCCCGGACGAGCCGCTTGGCGGAGCGCAGGCAATCGTGATCCGGCCCGACGGGGTGCTGGAAGGCGCGTCTGATCCGCGCAAGGATGGCTGCGCTCTGGGGTATTGACCCGCGTACATCATGAAAACGCCGCCCATGAGGCGGCGGATTTCAATTCAGCTGAAAATGCAGCGGGTAAAGCCCATCCTCGAAAGGTCCAAAGAGATCAGGGATATCCGGATGCTCAACCGGCTGACCGGAATAGTCAGCAACGAGATTCTGCTCCGAGACATAGGCCACATAATAGCTCTGATCATTCTCTGCCAACAGGTGATAGAAGGGTTGATCCTTGACCGGACGGCTGTCCTCGGGAATCGAGGCATACCACTCATCGGTGTTTGCAAATTCTGGGTCCACATCAAAAATCACACCCCGAAACGGGTGCTTCTTGTGCTTGACCACTTGGCCGAGGTGATATTTTGCGCGCGTCTTAATCATGTCATTGCAGCCCCTAGGGTGTGACTTTAAAGGTTTCAAGTGGGATTTGTCCAACCCTGATAGCGCAATAGGCGGAAAACAGTCTGTGAACCTCGCAATAACAGTTCTTGAGATCACCGCCCCTGTCTTCATGCTCGCCGCCGTCGGGTTTGTCTGGGTGAAGCTTGGCTTTGAATACTCGGTGGCATTCGTGACACGGATCGCGATGACGCTCTCGGTGCCCTGTCTCATCTTCGTGGCATTGATGCAGGCCGATATCGCGCCCGAGGCGCTGACGGCACTTTCGCTGGCCTCGATCGTGGCTTACGGCGCGGTCACGATTGTGATGCTCGCGCTGGTTTGGGCGCTGCGGCTGGAGCGGCGGACCTACGCCGCGCCACTGATCTTCGGGAATACAGGCAATTTGGGCCTGCCGCTGGCGCTTTTCGCGTTTGGCGATATCGGGCTCAGCTATGCTGTGGTGGTGTTCGCGATCATGGCGATATGGTCGTTCACCTTCGGGATCTGGTTGGTGTCCGGGGGCGGCTCCATTCTCAAAGTGCTGAAAGAACCGCTGGTCGCGGGCACGCTGTTGGGTGGGCTGTTCCTCTGGCAGGGCTGGAAGACGCCACTGTTCTTGACCAATACCTTGGATTTAATCGGGCAAATGGCCATCCCCATGATGCTGATCACGCTTGGCGTGGCGGTGGCGCGGCTGGCGCCGGGGCGGCTCTGGCTGGCGGTGGGCCTGTCGGCCGTAAAGGCCGCTCTTTGCGTGGGGCTTGCGTGGGGTGCGGGGCTCTGGTTCGATCTCGATCCGGTGGCGCATGCTGTGCTCGTGCTGCAAATCGCGACCCCTGTGGCCGTCACATCGTATCTTCTGTCCGAGAAATACGGCGGTGATTCGGATGCGGTGGCCGGGCTTGTTGTCGTCTCAACCCTGATGTCGGTGCTCTTGCTGCCTGCGCTTTTGGCGGTCCTTCTCTGACGCCCAAATTTCGGGATTCCCCCAAGGGTGCGAATCCGCTAATATGGGAAAAAAAAGAAGAGCGAGAGGCAGATGAGCAGAAAGCTTCGCGCAGCGATCCTATTGGTGGTGATGGCCGCTTGCGGCCGCACCGGCGGTTATGGCACCGCCCCCAACAATTTGGATGACGCTTGCGCCATATTGAACGAACGGCCCAGTTATTCCCGCGCCTTCCGTGCCGCCGAGCGGCGTTGGGGCGTGCCTGTGCACGTTCAGATGGCCACGATTTACCAAGAGAGCAAGTTCGTCTCCGACGCGCGCACGCCTTTCCGGTATACTTTAGGCGTGATCCCGATGGGGCGTCAAAGCTCCGCCTTCGGGTATTCGCAGGCGCTGGACGGGACTTGGGACGAGTATGTTCAGGAGACGAACAGCTTCCGCGCCCGGCGTGACAACATCGGTGACGCCGTTGATTTCATGGGCTGGTATATGGCCAAAAGCCGCGATCAGCTGGGCATCCCACTGAGCGATGCGCGCAATCAATATCTCGCCTATCACGAGGGGCGCACAGGCTTCTCGCGCGGCAGCTACAACAGCAAAGCGTGGCTGGTGCGGGTGGCAGGGACGGTCGAGACGCGGGCCGCGAATTATCAGGCGCAGCTGAGACGCTGCCGCCGCTGAGCAAGACGGATCGGCCGCGTTAACGGTCGATCCGCGTATCCTCCAGCCCCGGTATGACGAAATTATCGTCAGAAAGCCGGACGCCAACCTCAAGCTCTCCAAGGATCACGGTGGTGCGGCTGCCGCTGCCATCGTCAATCACCCATTGGCGCAATTGCACCGGGTTTCCGGTAAACACCAGATCAATGCTGCCATATTCGGGATTGTCCGGGTCCTGCGCACGCACGGTCGTCGTGGTCCCGTCCGAGGCATGGCCAGTGACCATCTTCGCCCGGTTCAGATCGACGTTGCGCGCGAGGATGATGGACAAGGGCGTACGGTGAAGCGGATAGGCCTGCGGGCCCTCGTTGGATTTCGCGTCAATAATGCCCACCGTATCACCATCGGCCACCACCAATGTCGCATCGGGCGGCGCGTACTCAAACCGCACACGGCCCGGCCGCTTGATCAGGATTCTGCCAGTGCTGATCGTTCCGTCGTCGTTTACTTGCGTGAATTCGCCCACAGCACTTTTGAGGTCGTTGAGATAGCTCGACAAGACGCCAAGTGACAGTTTCTCTGCCTGTGCGGGCAGGGCCAGGGACACGCTGAGCACGGCGGCGGTCAGAAATCGGGCGATTCTCATGGACGGTCTTCCTTGGATAAGCTTGGCCTGCCAGACGTAACAGACCCGGGGACTGTTATGCGATAACAGCCCCTGTCATATCACCTTGCACCGTCCAAACATCAAGGCGCAGGCGCCCTTTCCGGCATCATTGTGCCTATTGCTCGGGCACCAGAATTTCGCGTTTGCCGACATGGTTGGCCGCGCTCACAACACCCTCTTCCTCCATCTGCTCCACAAGGCGCGCAGCCTTGTTATAGCCGATGGCCAGCTTGCGCTGAATATAGGAGGTAGAGCATTTCCGGTCAGTGATCGCGATATAGACGGCCTTATCATAAAGTTCGTTCTCGCCATCGCCCTCGGACGAAAGCCCCAGAACGGCATCGATATTGCTCACCTGATCATCATCCGGCCCTTCGACCACACCGCTCAGATACTCGGGCGGGCCGTAGGCCTTGAGGTTGTTCACGACCTCTTCAACCTCCTCGTCGCTCACGAAAGGCCCGTGGCAGCGGGTGATCTTCGCCCCGCCCGCCATATAGAGCATATCGCCCATGCCCAGCAGTTGCTCGGCACCCATTTCGCCCAGAATGGTCCGGCTATCGACCTTGGAGGTCACCTGAAAGCTGATCCGCGTGGGGAAGTTGGCCTTGATCGTGCCGGTGATGACATCGACCGAGGGGCGCTGCGTGGCCATGATGATATGGATGCCTGAGGCGCGTGCCATTTGTGCCAGGCGCTGAATACAGGCCTCGATTTCCTTGCCTGCAACCATCATCAGGTCCGCCATCTCATCGACGACCACGACGATATAGGGCATTTTCTCAGGCGCGAATTCTTCCGTCTCAAAGATCGGCTCGCCGGTATTGTCGTCAAAGCCTGTCTGCACAGTGCGGCTGAACATTTCGCCCTTGGCCAGCGCATCCGCCACACGGCCATTATAGCCGCCGATATTGCGGACGCCCATTTTGGACATTTTGCGGTAGCGTTCCTCCATCTCCGCCACGGTCCATTTGAGGGCCACGACAGCCTTCTTGGGATCGGTCACAACGGGGCTGAGGAGATGCGGAATGCCGTCATAGACGCTGAGTTCAAGCATCTTGGGGTCGATCATGATCATCCGGCACTCTTCCGGTGTCAGCTTGTAAAGCAGGCTGAGGATCATCGTGTTGATAGCCACCGATTTGCCTGACCCGGTGGTCCCGGCAATCAAAAGGTGAGGCATCTTGGCAAGGTCCGCGACCATCGCATCACCGCCGATATCCTTGCCCAGCGCGAGGGGAAGTTTCTGTGTCCCATCGCCAAAGTCACGCGTGGCGAGGATTTCGCGCAGCACGACCATTTCGCGGTGATCATTCGGAAGCTCGATCCCGATCACACTGCGTCCCGGCACGGTCGAGACGCGCGCCGACAGGGCCGACATGGAGCGCGCGATATCATCGGACAGGCCAATAACGCGGCTCGCCTTGAGGCCCGGTGCGGGCTCAAGCTCATACATGGTGACAACGGGGCCGGGGCGGACGCTCACGATATCACCTTTGACGCCGTAATCATCGAGCACGGATTCCAGCATCCGGGCGTTTTCTTCCAGCGCATCATCGCTGAGATGCTGCTGCGGGGCGGCCTCGGGGCTCGACAGAAGGCTCAGAGGGGGCAGCTCGTAATAAGTCTGCTCGCGCTCCTCGAATTGCAGGGCCGGCTGGGCCTCTGCCTTGGCGCGGGTGGAGGGTGCGGGCACCTTGCGGGGCGCGTGCTGGACCACTTTGCGCGGCTCGGAGATCGGAATACGGGGCGCAGCCATGCGCATCGGCTCTGGCGCGGGCGCGGCTTCAGGTGCGTCCCATGCATCCTCAAACACGTTGTCAATATCGCCGGATGCTTCCGCAGGGGCATAGGCGGACGCCTCAGGCGCCCATTGCTCTGTCAAAGGCGCAGGCGCGCTTGGCACATTGAGGCGCGCGGACGTGAGCGGCGGCTCTGGCGGCAGCGCAAGCCCCCCGCGCAGCCGTGGCTCCGGCGGCAGGCCGCTTGGTGCGGCGGTATTCAGCACAAGCGGTGTCGGCCCGCGCCCACGCCCCTTGGTCAGTGGCGCGGCATAGGCCGATTGCACATTCATGTTCTGGCGCACACGGCTTTTGATCGCGTCGGCAATTTTATCCTTGATGCGGTCCTCGCCGGGCGCTTCGCCTTGATAATCAGATGTCGGCTGCTCCACCAGTTCAGGCTCCGGCATCGGCTCGGGCTTGCGCATCAGCGACGGCATCCGCGCCAAAAGGCCGGTTTTTTCCAGGGGTGTGGCCACCGGGGCCGCATGGGTGAAGGCCGCGGCGGGGCCTGCTTCTTCGATCACCGTGGCACCTGCACTGCGGCTCATCCTTGGGGGGACGATATCGATGGCGCGGCGTGGCGCGGCCTGCAGGGCAGGTTCTTCAACCCGCTCGGCACGGCGCGTGCGCGCCGCTTGGGCGGCGTCTGCGGCCCGCGCACTTCCGCGCGCAGCAAGGCCTACCACCATGGAATAGGTCATGATCACCCCGATGATCAGGAAGCGGAACACACGCGACACCTCAGCCCGCTCGAACCCCATGACAAAGGCGCCAAAGACCAGCATCCCTGCCCCCATGATCAGAGACAAAAGCTTGAGCCCGGCGGCTGCCCCAATGGGCAAAATTCCCAAAAGTGCGCCCAGAACCGTATCGCCGAAAATCCCACCCAGCCCAAAACTGTGCGTGGCATACCACTCTGCACCCGGCGTCAGGGAGGCCGCATAAAGCGACAGAACCGCAATCCAGATTGGTGCGAAAATCAGCCGCGCGGCGGCACGTTCCTGCCCCCGGTGCAGCAAGAACCGACCACCCCATGCCGCCAGCACCAACGGCACGCCCCATGCGCCCCAGCCGACGACCATGAACAACGTGGCAGCAATCGTGGCTCCTGTCTGGCCAAGGAAATTCTGCGCCGGAGTGCCCACAGCCATGAGCCAGCTGGGATCATCGGGGCTGTAAGTGGCGAACACAGCAGCAAAGAGCGCGGCCAGCGCCAGAAGGCCCAGGCCCAAAAGCTCCTTGCCGCGCTTCTCAATCGCCTCGGCCATGTTGCTGTCCAAAAGCGGATCGCGCCCGCGTGCCTGATATGCCATCTCGTCCCTCATTCTCAATTATAAAGACAGTCGCGCAAGGCCGTGAGCCCGCGCGCCATCTCGTCTATTGGGGCCACCATCGCGACCCGGATATATGCTTTGCCAGGATTGCCCTGGTCGGTGTCTTGGCTGAGATACGCGCCAGGAAGAACCCGCACGCCCGTTTGTTGCCAAAGCCGTACTGCAGCCTCTTCGCCGTCTTTGACCGGCAGCCAGAGGAAAAACCCCGCCTCCGGCCCAAGGTATCCCGGCACGCCGCTCATGATCTCATCCGCTGCCGCATATTTCGCCCGATAGAGCGCGCAGTTCTCGTTCACATGCGCCTCATCGGCCCAAACGGCCTCGGCCGCACGTTGCAGCGGCATCGGCAAAGGCGCGCCCGCATAGGCGCGCAGTTGCTTCATCCTGGTGATGCTCTCCGGCCCGCCCGCAGCAAAGCCGCTGCGCAGTCCCGGCAGGTTGGACCGCTTGGAGAGGCTATGAAACACCACCACCCGCTCAGGGTCCGCACCCATCTCGGCCGCCACCTCCAAAGCCCCCACAGGAGGCGCATCACGGTAAATCTCCGAATAGCACTCATCGGCAAAAATCTTGAAGTCGTAACGCTCCGCGAGGCCAATCAGATCACGCCAATAGCTCTCGGGCGCCACAGCGCCTTGCGGATTGCTGGGCGAGCACAAATAGGCCACCGCCACCCGGTTCAATACCTCCTCGGGCAGGCTCGCATAATCGGGCAAGTACCCTGTCTCACGGGTTGCCGGCACAAATACAGGCTCCGCCCCTACGCTCAGGGCGGCCACCATATAGACCTGATAAAACGGGTTCGGCACCAACACGACAGGCACACCGCCCTTTTGCTCGGGGCAAAGCGCCATCATCGCGTTGTAGAGCCCCTCGCGCGTCCCGTTGAGCGCGAGCACATAGTGCTCCGCATCAAGGGTCACGCCATAGCGCCGACCAACCCAATCGCAAATCGCAGCCCGCAAAGGGCCTGTGCCGTCATTCTCGGGATAGCGCGCAAACTCATGCGCATTGTCCACGATGACATCCATGATCCACGGCGGAAAGGCGTGCCGAGGCTCGCCAATCGTCATGTGAATGGCCTCGCCGCCCGCATTATGCACGTCCAACAGGGCGCGCAAACGCGGGAACGCATAAGCCGGAAGGTTCGAAAACCGCTCGGGAAACATCTATATTGCCTCAAGGTTCGGGATCATAAGCGCCCCGGTTGAAACAAAACTACTCAAATGCCCGCCTTGCGTCCAGCAAAAGGTCCCGAGACACAAGTCATTGTGGCATTTTTGGCAAATTCGCCTTCTTCTTAGAAAAAATACTCAAATCCAGTGGGTTACTGCAAAGCGTCCTCTGCCGCTTTAGCCACCCTGAGCAGCCGCTCTTCGCCCATGGGCGCCCCGCACAGCATGATCCCGCAGCTTGGCATACCAGTCGGCAGACTGATCGCACTCAGCCCCATAAGGTTGCCGATCCGCGTGTTGCGCAGCGCAAGAAGGTTCTCGTTCACGTAATACGCCTCGTCGCTTTGCAGGCGCGCGGCATCGGGCGGCAAGATCGGCGCAGTGGGCATCAGCACAGCGTCATACCGCGCCACACGCGCATGCCAGACCGCCCGAAGCGCCTCCAGCTTCTGCCAGGCCGCGACGAACTCCGCAGCCCCCACATCTTGCCCACCACGGAACCGTTCCAAGATAGGTGCGTACATTTTCTCGGGTGCCGCCTCGATCACGCCGCGCCATGTGCCATAAGCTTCACCGGAGAAGAGCGTAGGCGAGAGCGGCATCGCCTCGGCCACCTCCGGCGCATCGAACGGCTCCACCACAGCACCTGCCTCGGAAAGTCGGGCGGCAGCCGCCTCGAACGCCGCACCGGGCTCCGCGCGCATATCGTCCCACGCCACCGTTTGCAGCAGACCAAAGCGCATGCCGCGCAAATGCCCGCCGCGCAAATCGGGCACGCGCCTGCCCTCCAAAGCGGCGAGTAGAAGTGCCGCATCTTCCACCGTTCGGCACAAAGGCCCCACCGTGTCGAACCGGGCCGCCAAAGGCACAACTCCTTTGAGCGAGACCCGCCCCGAAGTGGTCTTGAGCCCCACCAGATCGTTCCACGCAGCCGGGATGCGGACCGAGCCGCCCGTGTCGCTGCCGATCCCCGCCACCGCGAGGCCAAAGGCCACGCTCGCCGCCGCCCCGCTGCTGGAGCCGCCCGGCACGGCGCTTGCGTCGTTCACACAAGGCGGTGTGGCCGTCATCGGGTTGAGGCCAAGCCCCGAGAACGCAAGCTCGCTCATATGCGTCTTGCCCAGGCACACCAGACCCGCGGCCGTGGCCGCGTGCAAAACCTCTGCGTCGCGCAGGGGCACCCGACCCGCCAAAAGGCGCGAGCCTGCCGCCGTCTCTACACCTGCGCTGTCGAAGAGGTCCTTCCAGCTGATTGGCACACCGTCCAAAACCCCGCGCCTTTGACCAAGCTTTGCCCGCTCTGCTGCCGCTCCTGCCTCGGCCCGCGCCCGCCTTTCAGTGACCGCGCTGTAAATGCGGGCTGTGTCAGGATGCGCCGCCATCGCCGCGAGATATGTCTCGGTCAGCGCCACGGCGTCAATCTCGCCTGCGCCAATGCCCCGGCCCAGTTCCGCCGCACTCATCCCCAGCCATGCGTCCATCATGTCTCTCCTGATCCCATCGCGCAAACCCGCGAAAAATCACGGTAGCGACCGCGCAGCGCATGGACAATCCCGCGCGCCCGATCATATTGACCCCCATGAGCATCAAGACCGATATCGCCATCGTAGGAGGCGGGCTGAACGGCCCGGCGCTGGCCCTTGCCCTCGCGCAGGCAGGCTTTGACGTAACCGTCATCGACGCGCTGCCTGAGCCTGTGCGCAAGACCGCGGCCTTTGACGGGCGCTCCTATGCACTGGCCCATGCCTCGACCCGGTTGCTGGACGCGATCGGCATCTGGGAGGATATCGCGGATCGCACCCAGCCCATGCTGGAGATCAAGGTGAGCGACGGGCGTGCCGGCATGGGACCGCTATCGCAATTCTACCTTCATTTCGATCACGCCGAGCTTGAGGAAGGCCCGATGGGCTATATGTGCGAGGATCGTATCCTGCGCCGTGCGTTCCTCGATGCGGCTGAGGCGGAACCGCGCATCACCCTGATCTCAAACGACATGGTAGTGGCCCAAAGCACGGATACACTCGCCCGCCTTACTCTGGCATCGGGCGTGGAGATTGAGGCGCAGCTTATTGTCGGAAGCGACGGGCGCGGCTCCGGCACCGCAGAGCGCGCGGGCATCACACGCACCGGTTGGGGCTATGGTCAGACGGCGCTGGTTGCAGCGATTGCGCATGAAAAACCACATAACGGCATCGCGCATCAGTTCTTCATGCCGCCTGGCCCGCTCGCCATTCTGCCGCTGCCCGGCAATATGTCCTCCATCGTCTGGAGCGAAACGGACGAGACCGCCGCACGGTTTGCAGCACTCAATGACGAAGATTTCCTGCACGTCCTGCGGCCACGGTTTGGCGATTTTCTGGGCGATATCTCACTGGCCGGAAAGCGCTATACCTACCCGCTCAGCCTCAGCATCGCGACCTCGTTTGTGGCTGAGCGTGTGGCCCTTGTGGGCGATGCGGCCCACGGGGTTCACCCGATTGCGGGCCAAGGCCTCAACGCCGGGTTGCGTGATGTGGCCGCGCTGGCGCAGGTGCTGAGCGACGCGCGGAAACGCGGCGAGGATATCGCCCGCGCCGATGTGCTGGAACGGTACCAGCGCTGGCGGCGGTTTGACGTGGCCACACTTGCGCTCACCACCGATGCATCCAACCGGATTTTTTCCAACGATAATCCGCTTCTGCGGCTTGGCCGGGATCTGGGGATGGGCGCGATCAATGCGGTGCCCGGCCTGCGCCGCCGCATCATGCGCGAGGCGGCGGGCCTCACTGGGGATTTGCCCGCACTTATGCGGTAGGGCAAAACACGGCCCTACCGCACCTCGACATCCTTCACCTCTATTCCCTCGAACGCCATCAACGCATCCAGAATCGCTTTCTGCGGCTCCAAGTGACCATGTTGCGCCTCGATGTTGTAATAGGGCGCGATCTGGTTCAGCGCGGCATAGTTGGAGAAGGAGCAATCATTACCCGCTTGGGTGACATGCTCGTAAATCACGTTCACACCCCGTGCGAGGAATTGACCCGCCACACGCTGCGCCTGCCGTGAGGTCTCATAGGGCAATGTTCCAGCCAGCAAGAGGGCGTCATCCTCGTCCATCCCGCTCTCGGCCAGCAGCCCGCGAAACGCGCCGCCGGTCTGTGCCGCACTGATCCCACCATTGCCACCCGCATCGCCGTAGCCGTCGATATTGTTGTGCAGGGTGAGTATGAAATTTGGCTCCCGGTCGCGCATGTCCAGCATAAGCTGCGAGAAAAGCGGCGCAGGCCGGATGTTCATATCCTCACAGAGCACGGTAGACCGCGGCGTCTCGCCGAAATTGAGGTTCGGGTCCTGCCCCTCATGCGTCCGGCGCTCTCCAGTCTCTATCGCCACGATCTTGCCGCCATATCTGCGCAGCCCGTAGAGGGCCGCATCAAAGGCCGTGTCCTCATTATCATGCAGCAGATACATCGTCGGGCCGTTTGGATAGCCTGTATTGTCGATCACCGTGATCTGCCATGTCACGCCGTTCTCCGCAAAATCCAGCTCTGAGAGACAGAGCCGCTCATCCGTCAGAACCTCCGCATGACGCAGCACGTCGGCATCGCGCGACGCCGATGGCGCGAGGCATTCGTCCTCTGCCGCCGCCATGCTCGCCCCGAGAGCCAAGCAAAGCCCTGCCCCAACGGATCGACATACCCGCTTCAACGCATACAACTCTATGCGCTTTAGCAACGCACCGCCGTTCATCGCACCTGCATCCTCATGACGATCTCCACTACACTGATCGGCACCGCGTCCAGAACGACACTGCCTGACAGGACATGCCCGATGGTCGAATTCAGCGTTGCGGTCACCGTCATTGGATAGCCCTCTGGCATGCTCGGCACAGAGGCCGAGATGTCATAGGGCGGTCCGCCTGTGGTCTTGATCCGTGTGATGACGGGCACACCGCTTGCGGCCTCGGCCCGCAGGGTCAGCTCCGATCCGATAGGCACCAAGATACGCTCAAAATAGGTCGCGCTGACGGCCAACGGCGCGGGCGCCCCCATGGCTGCGCTCTCCGCTTGCAGCGGGCGTGTGACGCTTGGGGCGGCTTGTGGAGCACCCAACTGCTCCGTCTGCGCCGCAGGGGGCTGAAGGATTTGCGGCATCCCTTCAGCGCAGCCCGCAAGGAGCACAGATGCGAGGGCAAGGGCGGCGGCGCTTTCAAAGAGGCGGATCGGGATCATTGCGCATCCTCCAGAAACGGGCGCGCGGCAAGGCGCAAGCCCACTCTTCTATCTCTCGATCCTATAATCAAGGGTCGCGGTTCGCAGCCCAGCACCGTTCTCAGCGATAAATCGCGTCAACGCTTGCAGCACATCCTCAGCACCGCCCTTCGCGGGCGGAAAGGCGACAGTGCGATCGAAAACCGTGCTCAGAAGGGTGTCAAACGCAGCGGCATCACCGTCCAGAGCGAAGACTTTGATCATCTCGGGCCCTGGCTCCCCGCTCACCTCCAACACGTAAGCCGCGCGCTCGGCAGGGATCAGGGCCACCGCATCGGATTGCGGCCCCGGCCGTGGCGCAAAGCGGTTGGGATAAATCATCTGCACCGCGCCCGCCGCATCCATGTTAAGAATATAGAGCGTCGCATTCTCCACCCCGCTCAAGGAAAAGGCGATGCGATCACCGGGCCTCAACACACCCTCAGCCGCGGCGCTCTCACTCTGCACATCCACCGCGCGCAGCTCGATGCTGAGCCCCTCCGGCGCAGTGCCAAGGGCGCGCAGCTGCCCCAACGCATCCGCGCCTGCCTGCACGGGCACACTCAAGAATGCGACCATCACGGCGGTATAAAAAGGCTTGAACATTGCGTCTGATCCTTGGGGCCAATTGCCGCGTCGCCCTTACCTTACGCGGCTTGCCCGCGCGGCTCAATCGGGGAGGAGCAAGCCTAGCCTGTGAGGATCGCACTGACCTTGAGGGCGCGTTGCGTGCCGCCATCGACCTTCAGCTTGCCCGACATAAAGGCCATCACCGGGCTTTGATCGCCCGACAGAATATCGCGGAACACCGCGTCCGGCGCGGTCAGCGTCACATCCGCTGGCTTGTCACCTTCATGCGCGCCGTGCGCGTCCAACATGACCGACCCTTCGCCCTCCACCACCAGCTTGGCCGTGCCGCGAAGGGCGCCCGCCGCCCTGGGCGCGAGCCGCGCCACATATTCCGCAATCAAATCGCTCATTCCCAGCCCTTGAGGGCATCCTCATCTTCATCCCGCGCCGCGACCCAATCTGCCGCCCCGCCTGCCTCTTCCTTCTTCCAGAAAGGCGCGCGGGATTTGAGGTAGTCCATGAGAAACATTGCCGCTTCAAACGCATCCTTGCGGTGCTTTGAGGCGGTCGCAACCATCATGATCATGTCGTCAGGGCCAAGCGTGCCGTAGCGATGGATGATCAGACTGCCACCAAGGCTCCAGCGCCCATGCGCCTCCTCGGCAATCGCCATCAGCGCCTTCTCGGTCATGCCCGGATAATGCTCGATCACCATTTTCGTGAGCGCACCATTCAGATCGCGCACGATCCCAGTGAACGTCACCACAGCCCCCATGCCGCTCTGCACATCGGCAAAGGCCTGCGCCTCGGTGCCAAAATCGAATGGGGCCTCCTGAACCCGAACGATCTGCACGCTCAGCCCCCGGTCATGGGTGGGAAGAACGCAACCTCGCGCGCCCCGGAAATTGATGCGTCGAAATCCGTAAGCTCCTGGTCCACGGCAACGCGCAGCGCGCTCAGATCGGCAAAGGCCGCCTCATGGCGCGCGCCGCGCTTGCGCAACTCTTCCACCAGATCGGCCACGGTTGCGGCGCGGGTTTCGATCTCCTCGGAAGGTGCGCCAATGCGTTCGCGCACCCATGCGAAATACAAGATGTTCATGGCTTTTCATCCTTCAAATGCGGCAGCGCCTTGGACAGGTAATCCACCCCCGACAAGAGCGTCAACGTAGCGGCCAACCACAAGAGCCACATGCCCACATGCCCGGTCCAGACCATACCAGCCGCCTTCCACCACAGGCCCAGCACATCCTCCTCGCGCCCAGACAAGATGTCCGACACCATCGCATCATCCATCCCGTAGACGGACATGCCAAAGTAATGCTCAAACACGCCTTGGGCAAAGAGCACGGAGATCGCTACCATCTGCGCGGTCGTCTTCCACTTGGCCAATTTCGTGACCTTCAAGGTCCCCGCCACATCGCCGAGGAACTCCCGCAGGCCCGAGACGAACACCTCGCGGAAGAGGATGAATGTCGCGGGCAGAACCAGCCATGGTGACATGCTCGAATAGCCGACGATCACCATCAGGGCGATCACCACCATCGCCTTGTCGGCAATGGGGTCAAGCATCGCACCCAGCTTGGTTTCCTGCTTCCATTCGCGCGCGAGATAGCCGTCAATATAGTCGGTGACAGCCGCGCTGATGAACAAGATAAGCGCAAACCAATCCGCATAGGGCCGTGTGAAATAGAGAAACATGACAGCAACCATCGGTGCGGCCAGAAGGCGCATCACAGTGAGGATGTTGGGCACGGTCCATGTCATGGCGATATGTCTATCCGGCTTGGCGCGTGGGCGAAAGCCCTCTCCAAAGCGGCGCTCAGCCTTTGTCGTGGAAGAAATCAAAGACCTTTTGCGCAAGAGCCGCCGAGACGCCCTCCACCGCTTTCAGATCGGCGAGGTTGGCGCGGCTCACGGCCTTGGCGCTGCCGAAATGCGCAAGGAGCGCGCGCTTGCGCGCCGCCCCCACGCCTGCCACCTCATCCAGCGGGCTGGCCGTCACGGACTTGGAGCGTTTCGCACGGTGCGTGCCAATGGCAAAGCGGTGCGCCTCATCGCGCAGGCGTTGAATAAAATAAAGCACCGGATCGTTGCGTTGCAGGGCCATGACGCGCTGCCCCGTGCGGTAGAACTCTTCCTTGCCTTGATCGCGGTCGATGCCCTTGGCCACACCCACCATCGGCACGCCCTCGACACCCATCTCGTCCATGATCTGTTGCACGGCACTCACCTGCCCCGCACCGCCATCGATCAGCAACAGCCCCGGCCAGAGGCCCTTTTCGCGGTCCGGATCTTCCTTCAAAAGGCGCTTGAACCGCCGCCGAAGCACCTCTTTCATCATGCCGAAATCATCGCCGGGGGTCAGATCCTCACCCTTGATGTTGAACTTGCGGTATTGGTTCTTAAGATACCCGTCCGGTCCCGCCACGATCATCGCGCCCACCGCGTGCGCGCCTTGGATGTGGGAGTTGTCGTAGACTTCGATCCGCTCAGGCGGGGCTGGCAGATCGAACGCCTCCGCGAGCCCTTTCAGAAGCTTCACTTGCGTTGCACTCTCGGCCAATTTGCGCGCAAGGCTCTCGCGGGCATTGCGCATCGCAGCCTCAACCAGCTCGGCCTTCTCGCCGCGCTGGGGCACCAACAGCTCCACCTTCCGGCCCAGCTTACCGCTCAGCGCCTCGGCCATAAGGTCAGGGTTCTCGATGGGGTGCGACAGGATCAGCTGCCGGGGCGGTTCCTTCGTGTCGTAGAACTGCCCGATGAACGCCTCAAGCGCCTCGGGCTGCTCCACATCGAGGCCGACGCGCGGATAGAAATCGCGGTTACCCCAGTTTTGCCCTGCGCGGATGAAAAACACCTGAACGCAGGCCTGCCCCTTATCGAGGTAGAGCGCGATCACATCCGCCTCGTCCACATGACGCGGGTTGATCCCTTGGGTGGTTTGCACCTGTGTGAGCGCCTTGATCCGATCGCGGAGGGCGGCCGCGCGTTCGAACTCCATCTCGGCAGAGGCCTCGGCCATCTGCCCGGCCAGCTTTTCCTGGATCTCGGTCGAGCGACCACTGAGATATCGCTCCGCATCGCTGACCTGAGCGCCATACTCGGCCTTGGAAATCTTGCCCACGCAGGGCGCTGTGCAGCGTTTGATCTGGTATTGCAGGCAAGGCCGCGTTCGGCTTTCGAACATCGCATCCGTGCAATTGCGGAGTTGAAAGACCCGCTGCAATTGCGCGAGCGTCCGGTTCACCGCACCGGCGCTGGCGAAGGGGCCGTAGTAAGCCCCCTTCTCGCGCTTGGCGCCGCGGTGTTTTTTGATCATCGGAAAGTCGTGACTTTTGGTCACGAGGATGTTCGGGAAGCTTTTGTCATCGCGCAGCAGCACGTTGTATTTCGGCTTGAGTTGCTTGATGAGGTTCTGCTCCAGCAATAGCGCCTCGGTCTCGGTCGAGGTGGTCAGAAACATCATCGAGGCGGTCACGTCGATCATCCGCGCGATACGTCCCGTATGCCCGCCGGGGCGCGCGTAATTGCTCACGCGGGCCTTCAGGTTGCGGGCCTTGCCCACGTAGAGCACCCGCGCGGAGCTATCGAGCATCCGGTAGACGCCCGGCGATGCATCAAGCGTGCGCAGATAGGCTTGGATCACGCTATGGCCGGTAGGGACGGGCTCTTGAGGGGTGTCTGTGTCGATCATTGGACGGGGGTTCTGATTCTTGTCTGGCTCAGCATAGGTATGGCACAGGCTTCAAGAGGAATCCTGTCCACTTTTTCTGTGGATAACTCTGCCGATAACTTTGCGTGAACCAGAAATTTCCTTTGCTTTTAGCAGGCTTCTTTAGACTGCCCTTTTTTTGAGCAGTAATGCAGGATACTGTTTTTATTATATAAAAAACGTGCCGCATCGCAATATATTGAAATCATTAAGGTTTTGTAACAGTTTTTTGACACGCAGCGGGGCGGTGCAAAACTTTTCTGAGCAGGCTGATTATTCCACATCCATCACATCGGGTGTTTGCCACGCAAGATGCTGCCCGCCATCCACGCAAATCAGCTGCCCGGTCACCCCCTCAGCATCCAAAAAATAGCGCAGCGCGCCGGTGATGTCGCCCTCATTCGCACCTCTTCCGAGGATAGTCGTGGCCCGCTGGCGCGCAAATTGCGCGGGCGTTTGCTGCGCGCCTTGCAAGGTCGGGCCCGGGCCGATGGCGTTGACGCGCACATTGGGTGCAAGCGCCTGAGCCGCAGTCTGGGTAAAGGCCCACAGACCCATCTTGGCAATCGTGTAGCTCATGAAGGCCGGGGTCAGCTTGCGCACGCGTTGATCAATCATGTTGACGACCAGCGCCTGCGCCACGGGCTCTGCGTGCGCATCCAGAACCGCGTCAGGGGCCTGCGCCGCCATAGCCTGCGTCAGCACCACAGGCGCGCGCAGGTTGCTCTCCATCGCGCGGTCCCAGCTTTCGCGGTCGCCCGTGGTCATATCGTCATACTCAAAAATCGACGCGTTGTTGACCAGCACAGTCAGCGGCCCACCCAGCGCCTCCACCGCGGCGGGCACAAGCGCATGCATCTCCGCCTCATTGAGCAAATCTGCCTGCACGGTCACCGCCTGCCGTCCCATCGCGCGAATGTCGGCAGCCACTGCCTGTGCTGCGGCCTTGGAGCCTGCATAGTGCACGGCCACGTCATAACCCAAGCGGCCAAGCTCCAGCGCCATTGCGCGCCCCAGCCGTTTGCCAGCCCCTGTTACCAACGCCCGCATGGACTGCCCTCCAATTACAACAATACGGCAGTCACATAGACCAGATAGCTGACGGTCAAGCCCACGCCCCAGATACGGCCAATGTCGCGGCCCATATACACAAACGGTATCAGCAGCAGCGACGCACCCAGCATGACCCACAGATCAAACTGCAAGAACTCGGGATCGACGGACATTGGCCCAACCATCGCTGTGATGCCGATGATCGCCAGAAGGTTGAACATATTGGAGCCGATCACATTGCCCAGCGCCACATCTGCTTGCCTGCGCAGCGCGGCCATGACGGTGGTGGCGAGTTCAGGCAGGGACGTCCCGAGTGCAACCAGCGTCAGGCCGATCACACTGTCGCTGACGCCGTATTGCCTTGCGATGATCGACGCGTTGTCGACCAGAATATCCGCACCCAGAGGCAGTCCGACAAGGCCAAGCGCGAGGAACAATATGATCTGCCACCATGCCATATCGGGGTCCGCGCCCTCAACCTCCTCCACTTCAAGAACGGCTGCGGCCTCGGCGCGATGCCGCAGCGCGTCGCGAAACGCATCAAAAAGCACATAGGCCAGCGCCGCCAGAAGCACGACGCCGGAAATCCAGTCGAACGTGCCGCGAAAGGCGAGCGCGATGAAGAGCACCGAGCCCGCGATCATGAAATTGAAGCTTTTTTTCGTATCGCATTGCGAGGTGTGCAGCACCGAGATAATCGCGGGAATACCTAACACCAACAGAATATTGGCCGTGTTGGACCCCACGACATTGCCCAGCGCGAGGCCTGGTTTGCCATCCAGAACTGCGTTGATCCCAATGAGCAGCTCAGGCGCGGAGGTGCCAAAAGCCACGATTGTGAGGCTGACGATCAAGGCTGGGATACCAACCCGCAGGCTGAGGTTCACCGCGCCCTTGACCAGCGCATCGCCCGCCAGAAGCAAGATCAGCAGCCCCAGACCGGCCAGGCCCCAGACCATCATCTAGCTTTTACCCTTGGTGCAGGAGCATGGCCCCTTGCCGATGCGGTATTTACTGCAAGACTGGCACTTGGCCGCCGCGAGCCGCTTTTGGCCCGGGAACCGCAGCTTGCCAAACATAGCCAGCACGCCCATCCCGATCAGGAAAATTGAAACGATCTTGATAATCACATGCGCCCCTTAAAGCCCGAAGCGAGCATAGAGCGCGCGTTCTTCGACCGAGGCAAGGGCATCATGCACGATTTCCGCACCGAACCGTTGGAAAATACCCCGCTTGCGTCCGTAGCGTTGAATACGCACATCATCGCCATAGAGTTTCTTCAGCGTAGGGATCAGATGCCCCTGCCCGTCCACAAGGCCAAGCTCCTGCGCCTTGGCGCCCAGCCAAAATTCACCCGTGAAAAGGTCCGGATTATCACCCAGCTTCTCGCCGCGCCGCTCTTTGACGTAATCAATGAAGCCGACATGGATATCATCCAGAAGGGATTTGATGCGGGTGACATCCTCATCCTTTTCCGGACGGAACGGGTCGAGCGTGGATTTGGATTTGCCCGCCGTATAGACCCGCCGCTCGATCCCTTGGCGCGCCAGAAACACCGGCAGGCCAAAGCCTGCAGAGATTACCCCGATGGAGCCAATGATGCTGCCATAATCCACGTGGATATCGTCCGCCGCACACGCCAGCCAATAGCCGCCCGAAGCCGCGACATCCTCGACAAACGCGTGTACGGGAATATCCTTTTCTGCCGCCAGCCGCCGGATGCGTGCGGCAATGAGCGCGGATTGCACGGGGGAGCCGCCGGGCGAGTTGATTTCAAGCGCGATGGCTTTGGGCTTGCCCTTGGAAAACGCCTTCTCGATCACCGGTGCGAGGCTTTCGTCGCTGAGGGCGTTGCGCCCGCCGGTGCCGATTGCCCCTGCAAGCCGCACAACAGCCACCAGCGGCGGCGACTTCGTGAAGGGCAGTTTCGCCTTGATCTTGGTCCATTTTGTCATGGGTGTGGATGTAGAACCGCGCCTGCCGACAAACAAGGCGCGGGAGCGGTTCAATGCGAAGGCTATGGCAAAAATGTAACCGGGCCGGGCTTTGCGTTAACCCTTTGGGCGGGCGGCGTTAGGATTTGATCCGGTAGCCCGTCTTGAAGATCCACCAGATCACCCCGAGACAGAGCGCCGTGAACACCCCGATCGCGATCAAGCTGGCCACCACAGGCACGTCCGACACACCAAAAAAGGACCAGCGAAACCCTGAGATAAGATAAACCACCGGGTTAAAAAGCGTCACCGTCTGCCATGAGGGCGGCAGCATCGAGATGGAATAAAACGCCCCGCCGAGGAAAACGAGCGGTGTGATGACCAGCAGCGGGATGAGTTGCAGCTGCTGAAAATTCTGCGACCAGATGCCGATGATGAAGCCAAAAAGGCTGAATGATACACACGTCAGCAGCAGGAAGGCGATCATCGCGCCCGGATGCATCACCTCAATGTCCACGAAAAGCTTGGCCGTAATCAGGATGATCACCCCGATCAAAAGCGCCTTCGTGGCCGCGGCCCCCACATAGCCGATCACGATCTCCAGAAAGTTGATCGGGGCCGAGAGAAGCTCGAAAATCGTGCCGATGAATTTTGGGAAGTAGATGCCGAATGACGCGTTGGAGATGGCTTGCGTCATCACGCTGAGCATGATCAGCCCCGGCACGATGAAGGCTCCGTAGGTGACGCCCTCCACTTGGTCGATACGGCTGCCGATCGCGGCGCCGAAGACGACGAAATAGAGCGAGGTTGAGATAACAGGCGACAGAAGGCTTTCCATTAGCGTGCGGAAAAACCTTTTCATCTCATAGACGTAGATGGCCCATATCGCGGGGAAGTTCATGCCGCACCCTCCTGGATCAGCCCGACAAAGATTTCCTCAAGGCTGCTTTGCGTGGTCTGGATATCGCGCAGCGCCAACCCCTCGGAGCTGAGCGCCTGCAAAAGCCGTGTGATCCCAGTGCCCTCACCCCGCGTGTCATAGGTATAGGTGAGATGCATCCCATCCTCCGACAGCACCACCCCGTAGGCCTTGAGCGCGTCCGGCACCGCCGTGGCAGGCTCCTTGAGGTCGATCCGCAGGGTTTTGCGGCCCATCTGCTGCATCAGAGTGGCCTTATCCTCGGTCAGAAGGATTTTGCCGCCATCAATCACCGCGATCCGGTCGGCAATCGCCTCGGCCTCTTCGATGTAATGGGTGGTCAGAATGATGGTCACGCCGTCTGCGCGCAGTCCTTCGACAATCTTCCACATGTCGCGGCGCAGCTCCACATCGACACCCGCTGTCGGCTCATCCAGAAAGAGAACACGCGGCTCGTGGCAGAGCGCCTTGGCAATCAGCACCCGGCGTTTCATCCCACCTGACAATTCACGTGTGCGGGCATTGCGCTTGTCCCAAAGGCTGAGCTGGCGCAGGATTTTCTCGATCAGCGCATCATCTCGCCGCTTGCCGAAAAGACCGCGCGAAAACCGCACGGTGTTGATCACAAGCTCGAACGGCTCAAGTGCTATCTCCTGCGGCACCAGCCCCACCAGCCGCCGCGCGGCGCGGTATCCAGTAATGATGTCATGCCCGCCGATGGAGGCGCTGCCGCCTGTGGGCGTGGTAATGCCACAAAGCGCCGAAATGAGTGTGGTCTTACCCGCGCCATTGGGGCCGAGCAGGGCGAGAATCTCACCCTCGCAGATGCTGAGATCCACGCCTTTTAGCGCCTCAAACCCACCCGCATAGACCTTGCTCAGGCCCTCCACTTTGACAATCTCGCGCATCTCGCTCTCCCCTATCGGCTGGTGCGGACCCTAGCCCATCGGTCCGCAGGGGCAATCGGGCATTTGGCGAGGGCACGCCCTGCGCGGATGCACAAAGAGGGTGATGTGGTCTTGTCACCCAGCGCAAAACCTCTAGGGTTTGATCAAATTCGCGAGGGACTGGAAGGACTGAAAGGGATGAGCGATCCAGACGTTATCATC
>JBASXE010000349.1:0-3361 GCA_049276875.1 Roseovarius sp.
TACGCTGATCTGCCTAGGGTCGGGGTCGCAGCCAAACGGGTTCTCGGATGGTGGGCCATCGTTGAAATCCATCCATGGGTTGAAATGCAAAACGCCGTCGTCGCTCATGCAGGCGCCCCCCAACACCGATCTGCCCAAGAGCAAAACCGGCATTCGAAGAAATCCTGATTGACCGTGAACCGTGGCAGAAGCTCGAATGCTCTGCCTTTCTTCGCGGCCTCCGGAATGATAATCTAACTCGGTCTGTGCCCGTCCACGTTGAACCGTTCGGACCGCGCGGCGGGTGGGCATCCCGAAAACATCCCCAAGATTCACCGAAGGTATACCGCTTCTATATGCGAGATTTCGGGGAACAACGCACGCCGAGCGTGCTACCGCACAGCCTCGGGGCGGCCCGACTCGAGTGCCCGGTGCAGCGCATCCAGAATGGCTGTCACATGTCGGCTGCTCTCGAAGGTCACCAGCGGCACACCTCCTTCCAGTATGCAGGTCACCATATGCTGTATCGCGTCGCTTACCGCGCCCTTCTGCTCCCCGTGAATCAGCGCTCCGATGGAGCTGCGCGGGTATTCGAAGGCATCCTTCGTGGCCAGTTCCACTTGGTCCGACGTGCGCGTCAGGTGCAGTACGCCATCCTCGCCCACGACCTCGATGAAACTGTCGGTCATCGTCGGGTAGGTATCGGGATAAATCCAGCAGGATTCGAAGGTTGCGACCTGTCCGCCGTTGAAACGGACCTGCGCCTGCACCGCGTCCGGCGTTTCGATTCCACGCCCCCTGAGCACGCCCCAAACCGCGCTGGCGTAGACTTCTGTCGCCTTGGCCTCCGGCCCGAAGAACCACGTCACGAGGTCGATGTCATGGGAGGATAGGAACCACGACGGTGTCGTCGAGGCGGCCCATGACAGCATCTGCGTCGGCACATAGATCCGGTCGTTCTTGCGGGCATAGGCCAGCCGCGGGCGGCCGATACTCCCGGCCTCGATCTCGGCCATGGCGCGGGCATAGGGCGGGATCCAGCGGTGGTTAAAACAGGTCATCGCCTTTATTCCGCTCGCCTTGACCTTCGCGATAAGCGCGTCCGCTTCTTCCAGGTCCGTCGTCAGCGGCTTCTCGACCATGAAATGCTTGCCCGCCTCGGCCGCCGCGCCGCAGATGTCGGCATGCAGGTGGTCCGGCGTCGCGATTGTCACCATATCGATTTCAGGCCGTGCCAGCAGATCCCGGTAGTCGGCGCAATGGAACGGCGCACCATATTCCTCCGCCAGCGCCCGGGCGCCGTCCTCTGGCATGCTCGCCACGCCGAGAAGCCGCGTGCGGCGGTCCGACCGTATCGAAGCCGCGTGGCTGCGCCCCATGATACCCGCCCCGATGATTCCGATGCCCAGAGGCGGAGTTCTGCCGTCGTTCATGTGATTGTTCCAGTGAGCTTGGTGGCCTCCGCCATGCCGATCTCCGGTACAGCGCTGAGGAGTTTCCGGGTATAGTTCTCACGCGGGTTGCGGAAGATCTCGTCGGTTGGCGCGCTCTCGACCAGTACGCCGTCATGCATCACCACGACCCGGTCGCAAAGGTACTTCACCACCGCCATGTCATGGCTGATGAACACGTAGGCCAGACCCCGCGCCTCCTTCAGGTCGCAAAGTAGGTTGAGGATCTGGGCCTGCACCGAGACGTCGAGAGCCGAGACCGGTTCGTCCATCACGATCACGTCGGGCTCGAGGACCAAAGCGCGAGCGATACCGACCCGCTGAAGCTGACCTCCCGACATCTCTGTCACGCCCCTGTCGAAATGAAGCGCTTCCAGCCCGACTTCACCGAAGACATCGACGACGCGTATGCGCCGCTCGGCGGAGGACCAGCCTCGGACACGCCAGGGCTCTGCCGCGTTGTCGCCCACCGTCAGACGCGGATTCAACGAATTGAGCGGATCCTGGAACACCATCTGCACGCGGTCCCGGAAATCGCCGAGCTGCGACCGGCCGAGCCGCGTGACGTCCCGCCCATCAAAGACCACCCGGCCCCGCGTCGCCTCCTCCAGCCGCATCATCACGCGGGCAAGCGTGGATTTGCCCGACCCGCTTTCGCCGACAACCCCAAGCGCCTCGCCCGGCAGCACATCGACCGAAACGTCATTGACCGCGCGCAGGTGGCGCTTCTTCTGCCAGAAGGCCGGCCGGCCAAGGGGGAAATCCACTCGGATATCCGTGAGCTGCAGCAGCGGCGACAAGGCCGAAGCCGAGGCAGGGCGATGCCTGACCCGGCCCTCGGGCAAGAAGGCCTCGATGCCCGGGAAGTGGCAAGCGACCATGCCCGTGGCCGTCGGAACGAAGGGGGGTATCTCTTGCCCGCACACGGCCTTCCCCTGCCCCACCGGGCAGCGCGGCTGGAACGGGCATCCCTGCGGCTGCGCGGTCGAAATGCTTGGCGGCTGGCCCGGAATCGGGATCAGCCTGGCATCGGAAATCAGCGAGGGCCGACAAGACAGAAGACCCATCGTGTAGGGATGCTGCGGGTTGGCCAGAACGTCGGCAGTGGCACCTGCTTCCATCACCTGGCCGGCATACATGACCGAAAGGCTGTCGGTATTCTCCGCGATGACGCCGAGATCATGGCTGACAAGGATCGCGGCGCCCGAACGACTGGCCTTCAGATCACGCAACAGGTCCAGGATCTGGGCCTGGATCGTTGCGTCGACGGCCGTTGTCGGCTCGTCCGCGATCAGAAGCTGCGGCTTGTTCGCCAGCGCGATGGCGATCATCACCCGTTGTGCCATGCCGCCGGAAAACTCGTGGGGATATTGCGATAGCCGTCGTCGCGGCTCGGAGATTCCGACCTGTTGCAGAAGCTCCTCGGCGTGGTTCAACGCCGCCCTCTTCGGCAATTTGCGGTCGTGAATGCGCAAAGCCTCGACAAGCTGGTCCCCGATGGAAAAGACCGGGTCGAGCGAACCCACCGGGTTCTGGAAGATAAAGCCCACTTCGCGGCCGAGCATCCTTTGCCGTTCCACCCGTTTCATGTTCAGCAGGTCGCGGCCGCAAAAGCGGGCCGTGCCTGACAGAACCCGACCCGAGGGCGGCAGCAGTCCGAAGCAGGCCATGAGCGCCACCGACTTTCCGGAGCCGCTTTCACCGACCACGCCACGCGTTTCGTCGCGCCCTACGGAATAGGACACGTCCTGGACCGCCCGGGCCCAGGTCCCGCCCCCGGCCCCGAAACCCACCGCGAGGTGGTCGAGGGCGAGGACGGGGTTGCTGCTCGCATCGTCAGAAAGATGCATTTTGCAGGACAAGCGCGTTCTGGTGGTCGCGCTCGAGCCCCGCAAGATCGGTCTTGTAGGCCCAGAGTGTCGGCACAAGGT
>JBASXE010000350.1:0-6479 GCA_049276875.1 Roseovarius sp.
CATCAGACATGTAGTCCTCATCGAATCTGTCAGCTTAATCTGCAGCAATGAAATATCTTTAGGCTTGAAATTTCAAGCTTGAAATAAAATCCAGTTCCGGCAAAGCTGGGGAGCGAATCGAAGCTAGAGGGGGCCTTATGCGGATTGCGTGCCTTGGTGGCGGACCTGCCGGACTCTACTTTGCGATCTCGATGAAACTGCGCGACTCGGCGCATGAAGTCACCGTGATCGAACGCAATCGCCCGGACGACACGTTTGGCTGGGGCGTGGTTTTGTCGGATGAAACGCTGGACAATCTGGCGGCAAACGATCCCGTCAGCGCGGCGCAGATCAAAGAGAACTTTACCTATTGGGATGACATCGCGCTGCATTTCCGGGGGGAACGCATCCTGTCGTCGGGGCACGGGTTCTGCGGGATCGGACGCAAGACGTTGCTTTTACTCTTGCAGGCGCGAGCGCGGGCACTCGGCGTCGCTATGCTGTTTGAGACCGAAGTCGACAGCGCTGAGGCCTATCGCAAGGACTATGACGTTGTGGTGGCCTCGGACGGGCTGAACTCGAAGACTCGCACGCTTTACGCGGATAGCTTTCAGCCCGATGTCGACCAGCGGCTCTGCCAGTTTGTCTGGCTGGGCACGCACCAGAAATTCGACGACGCCTTCACATTCATCTTTGAAGAGACCAAGCACGGCTGGGTTTGGGCACATGCCTATCAGTTCGACGACACCACGGCGACCTTCATCGTCGAATGCGCGCAAGCAACGTTCGAGGCCTGGGGCTTTGGCAAGATGAGCCAGAC
Source organism: Roseovarius sp. (assembly GCA_049276875.1). GTDB lineage: Bacteria > Pseudomonadota > Alphaproteobacteria > Rhodobacterales > Rhodobacteraceae > Roseovarius. Next base: position 800 of record JBASXE010000350.1, read on the forward strand.
GGAGTCCATCGCCGCCTGTGAAGAGATCTTCAAGGACCACCTTGGCGGTCATGCCCTGATGACCAACGCGAACCACATTCGCGGCTCGGCCTGGCTGCGCTTCCCCCGGGTGCTGTGCGAACGCTGGCACCACGAAAATGTAGTCCTTCTGGGTGACGCGGCCGCGTCGGCGCATTTCTCCATCGGGTCGGGGACGAAACTGGCGCTCGAAAGTGCTGTGGCACTGGCCGAATTGCTGCACACAGAGACGGATCTCGAGGCCGCCTTTGCGCGCTATCAGGGCGAACGGCGTTTCGAGGTGCTGCGTTTGCAGTCAGCGGCGCGTAACTCGCTGGAATGGTTCGAGACGGTAGAGCGATACTTTAGCCTCGATCCGATTCAGCTGAATTACTCCATGCTTACCCGCAGCCAGCGGATCAGCCACGAAAACCTGAGGGAGCGCGACAAGGACTGGCTGGAAAGCGCGGAGCGGTGGTTCATGACGCAGGCTGGTGTGTCCGAAAACGCTCCGCTGCGGAGCCCGATGTTCACGCCCTTCGCCTTGCGCGAGATGGAATTGAAAAACCGCATCGTAGTCTCGCCGATGGCGCAATACAAGGCCGAGGATGGTTGTCCGACTGATTGGCACCTGACTCATTACGGCGAACGCGCCAAGGGTGGCGCGGGTTTGGTCTATACAGAGATGACCTGTGTGAGCGCCGAAGGGCGGATTACGTCGGGCTGTCCGGGGCTTTATACGCCAGACCATGAGGCGGCGTGGGCGAGGCTGACGGGGTTCGTTCACGCGCACACAGACGCAAAAATCTGTTGTCAGATAGGTCACTCAGGACGCAAGGGATCAACACAATTGGGGTGGGAGATGATGGACGCTCCGCTGGCCCGGGACAACTGGGATGTCGTCAGCGCCTCACCCATCCCTTGGTCTTTAGTCAACGCGACCCCACGAGAGATCACGCGCGCAGAGATGGACGAGGTCCGCGACCAATTCGTGGCCTCAACCAAAATGGCGGCGCGCGCTGGTTTTGACATGATCGAGCTGCACGCCGGCCACGGCTATCTGATCTCATCCTTCCTGTCGCCGGTATCGAATGTCCGCAGCGATGAATATGGCGGAACGCTGGAAAACCGTCTGCACTGGCCGCTGGAGGTTTTTGCGGCCATGCGCGCGGTCTGGCCTGATAGCAAGCCGATGTCGGTGCGCATTTCGGCCAACGACTGGGTTGGCGATGCTGGTGTCACCCCAGAGGAGGCGGTCATCATCGCTGCCGCCTTCAGCGACGCAGGTGCCGACCTGATTGATGTCTCCGCCGGGCAGACCACCGTTGAGGCCAAACCGGTCTATGGCCGCATGTTTCAGACGCCGTTCAGTGATCGGATCCGGAACGAGGCAGGCATTTGCACCATGGCCGTTGGCAATATTTACGCGGCCGACCATGCAAATTCGATCCTAATGGCGGGCCGCGCCGATTTGGTGGCTGTGGGGCGCCCGCATCTGGCGGATCCCTACTGGACCTTGCACGAGGCCGCCAAGATTGGCGATCGGGCTGCACCCGATTGGCCTTTGCCTTATCTGGCCGGCCGGGATCAGGCTTGGCGTCTGGCGGACCGTGAAGTAGAGGCGATCCGGGCATGAGACGGGTCCTTGTCACAGGCGGCGGAACGGGCATCGGGCGGGCCATCGCTCATGCATTCGACGACGCAGGCGATGCCGTGACTATTGTGGGCCGGCGGCCCGAGCCTCTCGCCGAGACGGCCCAAGGGCGCGACATCGCCTGCCGCACTGTGGACATAACCGATGAAGCGCAAGTCGATGCACTTTTTGACCAACCCTTTGACGTTGTAGTCGCCAATGCGGGCGGCGGCGGCGCTGGAAAACTGACCAAAATGTTGTTGGCGGACTGGAATGCGACCCTAGCGGTGAACTTGACCGGCACGTTCCTAACGTTCCGCGCGGCGCTGCGCACTTTGCAGCAAGACGCCAGGTTGATTGCGATTGCGTCCACGGCGGCGCTGAAAGGCAATGCCTCTGTTCCAGCTTACACGGCGGCGAAACACGGGGTGCTGGGGTTGGTGCGGTCAATCGCGCTCGACATTGCGAAATCCGGGGCGACGTGCAACGCGATTTGCCCCGGTTTCACGGACACGGACCTCGCCGATACCGCGATCACGGGCCTGATGACCCACTTGGACAAAACGCGGGACGAGGCCATGCAGATGGTCGCGTCCGGCAATCCGCAGGCCCGCCTGATCACCCCCTTAGAAGTGGCCGCGACCGCACTGTTCCTGGCCTCACTTGAAGCGTCCGCCATCAACGGCCATGCCTTGTCCGTATCGGGAGGAGAGATATGAGCACACAGCCCACTCCAACACCGGAACCGACGTCAAAAACACGGCTCAGGTTGTGGCTGAAGCTCTTGGATCTTACCTCTGGGATCGAGGCAGAGCTGCGCCGCAAGTTGCGGTACGCGCATGACACGACACTGCCACGTTTTGACGTCATGGCGGCCCTTTCTCGGCATCCCGAGGGGCTGAAGATGAGCGAGCTTTCGGGCTATCTCAAGGTCTCGAACGGCAATATCACCGGCATTGTGGATCGGTTGACCGAGGAAGGGCTTGCCTTGCGTGTGGCGGTTCCCAGGGACAAACGCGCGCAATTCGCGCGGTTGACGCCTAAGGGGCATCAGGCATTTGCCGCGCTTGCCGCTGAGCATGAAGCCTGGATAGACGACATATTGGGCGGTCTGTCCGTTTCTGATGCGCAGGCGATGATGCAATTGCTCGACAGTGCTAAGACGGCAAAGGGCGACGCATGACCCTGCCTGACCCCATCCACTTCCGCTGTGAGATCAAAGGGGGCATCGCCCGAATCGCCCATGACCGACCCGAGCGGAAAAACCCCTTCACCTTCGACAGCTATGCTGAGATGCGCGATTGGTTCCGCGCGCTCGTCTATGCCGACGATATCCACGCTGTGGTGATCCTGCCCAATGGCGGCAACTTCAGCTCGGGCGGGGATGTGCATAACATCATTGGCCCTCTCACCCGGATGTCGATGAAAGAGCTTTTGAACTTCACTCGTATGACCGGCGATCTGGTCAAGGCGATGGTGCATTGCGGAAAGCCGATCATCGCCGCCGTCGACGGCGTTTGTGCGGGTGCAGGCGCGATTATGGCGATGGCCTCGGATTTGCGCATTGCCGGGCCCGACGCCAAGGTTGCCTTTCTGTTTAACCGCGTGGGCCTCGCGGGGTGCGATATGGGGGCCTGCGCGATGCTGCCTCGCATTGTCGGACAGGGCCGCGCGGCAGACCTGCTTTACACAGGACGCACCCTGCGGGCCGAGGAAGGTGAGCGCTGGGGGTTCTTTAACAGCCTCTCACCTGCCGAGAGCCTTGAGGCCGATGCAATCGCATTGGCCACCCGGATCGCCCAAGGCCCCACTTTCGCCAATTCCATGACCAAGACCATGCTGGCGCAGGAATGGAACATGAGCCTCGATCAGGCCATCGAGGCCGAGGCGCAGGCGCAGGCCATTTGCATGCAGGGCCGCGATTTCACCCGCGCCTATGAGGCGTTCGTCGCTAAAGAAAAACCGGTGTTTGAGGGTGACTGATGGCGGATAAAAGTTTTCTTACCTGGCCGTTTTTTGAAGACGCCCATCGGGTCTGGGCCGCTGAGATCGAGGCAACAGTAAAGTCCCTGCGCATTGATCATTCTGATGTGGATGCGGCCTGTCGGACTTTGGTCAAAGACCTCGGCGACGCGGGCCTTCTGGCCACAACCTCGTCTGACATGGGCCACTTTGATGTGCGCAAGCTGTGCCTTTCCCGTGAGACGTTGGCGCGGCACGATGGGCTGGCCGATTTTGCCTTTGCAATGCAGGGGCTTGGCACCGGCGCGCTGACCCTCTTTGGAACGGATACACAAAAGGCCGCCTGGCTGCCCAAGACGCGCGCAGGCACCGCCATCTCGGCCTTTGCGTTGACTGAGCCCGGCTCTGGCTCGGACGTGGCCAATTCCACAATGACGGCAACCCGGGATGGCGACGCCTATGTGCTGAATGGCAAGAAGACCTGGATCTCGAACGGCGGGATAGCGGATGTGTACACGCTTTTTGCGCGGACGGGCGAAGCGCTGGGGGCTAAGGGCCTTTCCGCCTTCATCGTCACGCCGGACTTGCTCGGGTTCGAGGTGGCCGAGCGGCTAAACACGATCGCACCGCATCCGCTGGCCACCTTGCGCTTGACCGATTGCCGGGTACCCGCGTCAGACATGATTGGCGCCCCGGGCCAGGGGTTCAAGATCGCGATGTCGGTACTGGATGTCTTCCGCCCGACGGTGGCCGCCGCCGCCCTGGGCTTCGCCCGCCGCGCGTTGGATGAGGCTTTGGCCCGGGTCAGCACGCGTCACGTCCAAGGCGCGCCACTTTTCGATTTGCAGATGGTGCAGGGGCATATCGCCGATATGGCTCTTGATGTGGATGCCAGTGCCTTGCTGATCTACCGCGCCGCCTGGGCCCGCGATACGGGCGCGCCCCGCATCACACGCGAAGCCGCCATGGCTAAGCTCTTTGCAACAGACCAAGCCCAACAGGTCATCGACAAAGCGGTGCAGCTCTCGGGCGGCGATGGCGTCCGATCCGGCGAGACAGTTGAGAGTCTCTACCGCGAAATCCGCGCGCTACGCATCTATGAGGGTGCCAGCGATGTACAGAAAGTCATCATCGCCCGCCAAACCATGGGTGCCTATGAGGGGGACCGCTAATGCTTGGCCCGACCGCTCATACCGATCCCTTTGCCCGCGAAAATCTGCCGCCTACGGACATGTGGCCCGACTTCCTGATGGAGGGGTTCGACTATCCCGAATACATTAATGCAGGGCGAGAGCTGACCGATGCGATGGTGGAGCGCGGGTTTGGTGACAACATAGCCCTGATCGGCAACGGGCGACAGCGCACCTATAAGGAACTGACCGATTGGACCAACCGTCTGGCCCACGCGCTGGTCGATGATATCGGGGTTAAGCCGGGCAACCGGGTGCTGATCCGATCCGCCAACAACCCCGCCATGGTGGCCTGTTGGCTAGCCGCCACCAAGGTGGGCGCGGTTGTCGTGAACACCATGCCGATGCTGCGCGCCGGAGAGCTATCCAAATACGTCGACAAGGCCGAGATCCAGTTTGCGCTTTGCGACACCCGCCTGATGGACGAGATGGCGGCCTGCGCCAAATACAACCCACGCCTGAAACGCATCGTGTGCTTTGACGGAACATCGAACCACGATGCGGAACTGGACAGGTTGGCCTTGGAAAAACCTGTTCGTTTTGAGGCGGTAGAGACAGGCCGCGATGATGTGGCGCTCTTGGGCTTCACCTCTGGTTCAACCGGAGAGCCGAAGGCCACATTACATTTCCACCGCGATTTGCTGATCATTGCGGATGGCTATGCGCGGGAGATCTTAGAGGTCGTGCCTGAGGATGTGTTCGTTGGGTCGCCGCCTTTGGCCTTTACCTTTGGGCTTGGGGGGCTTGCGATCTTTCCGCTGCGGTTTGGGGCCACGGCAACCCTGCTTGAACAGGCAACACCACAGAACTTGATCGAGATCATCCAGAAATACAACGCGACAGTGTCCTTCACAGCGCCTACAGCCTACCGTGTCATGCTGCGCGCTATGGACGAAGG